>JBKPRE010000025.1:0-12914 GCA_046734435.1 Pseudomonadota bacterium
CGGCGGAATTCCACACGCAGCGCATCGATATTGGCGTCGACCGGCTCCGCCAGCACGGCCCAGGTCAACCGCCGGTCGTTCAGGGCGCGCGCCGCGAACGTGGCGATGCACGCGGCAAGCGCCGAAAGCGGGCCCGGCGCCGCATCGGCAGCCTCCCGCATGGCGGCGAGCTCGCGCCCGGCGGCGGACGCAATCACTTCGGCGATAAGATTATTTTTAGACGGGAAATAGCGATAAACCGTGCCGGCAGCGATGTCGGCCCGGTGCGCGACCGGCGCAATCTGCACCGCGCCCATTCCGCTCTCCGATGCAATCGATTGCGCCGCATCGAGGATCGTCTGCTCGCGCTCGGCAAGCCGGCGGACGACGTTTTCGGTCCGGCGATAGGCCATAAACCAAGTGAACGCAGATTCAGGGCGGCGTGGCAAGTGCCGCCGAAAGACTCAACTTCTTTTCCCACTGCCTGCGGTGAGAGATTTTTCCCGGATGGCGGAGAGCGTCGTCGCCGGGGTGATTGCCTCGGGGTCGATCCTGAGATGGATGATCGACGGCTTGCCGGAGGCACGCGCGGCGGCAAAGACGGCCGGGAAATCCGCGCTCTTCTCCACCGCTGCGCCGTAACCACCGAATGCCAATGCGTAAGCCACGAAATCCGGATTGCGCAGGTCGGTCGCAACAACGCGGCCCGGATATTCGCGCTCCTGGTGCATGCGGATAGTGCCATAAATGCCGTTGTCAGCGACCAGGACGATGACCGGCAGCTTGTACTGGACGGCCGTCGCAAAATCCTGCCCCGTCATGAGGAAATCCCCGTCGCCGGAAACGCAGACAACGGTGCGATCGGGATAGATCGTCTGCATGGCCAATGCAGCGGGCAAGCCGTAGCCCATCGAGCCCGAGGTCGCGCCGACCAGCCCGCCAAACTTGCGCACCCGATAAAAGCGGTGAACCCAGCCGGAGAAATTGCCGGCGCCCTGTGTGATGATCGCATCGGCCGGCAGATTGTTACGCAGCCACACCATGATCTCGCCGAGATTGACGGCGCCAGGCACCGTCGTCGCTTTCTCGCCCCAAGTAAGAAAATCGGCATGCGCAGTGGCACTGTCGCCGCGCCAGGCGATGTCCTCGGGCGGCTGCAGGCCGTCCAACGCCGCACAGAAAGCGGTCGGCGTCGCGTTGATGGCGAGATGCGGATGATAGACTCGGCCGAGCTCGTCGGCGCCGGGGTGCACATGCACGAGCTTGGTCTGCGGCTCCGGGATATCAAACACGCTGTAGCTTTGTGACGGCATTTCGCTGAAGCGCCCGCCGATCAGCAGGACGAGATCAGCGCCCTTCACCCGCGCGAGCAGTTTGGGATTCGGCCCAATACCGAAATCGCCGGCGTAGCAGGGATGCATGGCATCAACCAGGTGGCCGCGCCGGAATGTTGTGGCGACCGGCAGTTCAAATCGCTCGGCGAAACGCATCAGGCTCGCGCTCGCCTGCTCGCTCCAGCGGCTGCCGCCGATCAGCACGACGGGATGTTTTGCGGCTGACAACAATTTCCGCAGCCGGTCCATTTCGGATTGTCCGGGCGAGGTTTCTACCGGCTCAAACTTTGAGGCATCGGACACCGCGACGCGCTCGATCAACATGTCTTCGGGCAACGCGATCACCACCGGGCCGGGCCGTCCGTTGCAGGCAGTATGGAAGGCGCGGGAAACAATTTCCGGGATACGCGCCGGATCGTCGATCTCCGTTGCCCATTTCGCCATCGTGCCGAAAACGGCGCGATAATCGAGCTCCTGGAAGGCTTCGCGATCGCGCATGTCGCGGCCGACCTGGCCGACAAACATGATCATCGGCGAGGAATCCTGGCGCGCGATATGGACACCGGCCGAAGCGTTGCTGGCGCCCGGCCCACGCGTGACAAAGCAGATGCCAGGCCGGCCCGTTGCCTTGCCCACCGCCTCCGCCATGATGGCTGCGGCGCTTTCGTGGCGGCAGACCGTCAGCTTGATGTCACTTCCATAAAACGCGTCGAGCGCGGCAAGATAGCTTTCGCCCGGCACGCAAAAAACGTCGCGCACGCCTTGAATCGACAACTGGTCGATCAGGATTTCGCCGCCGGAACGTGCGTTGTCCTTGCCGCGCATCGCGTCACTTCACGATCTTTGCGGGCGGAATCTTCGGAGAAAATGGAGCCGGCGTCATTAACCAGTTGGCTTGCTCGATGACGTTTCCCGCTTTCGCATTTTCCGCCAGGAAGTGCTTCCAGTCCGGGTCTTGCATCATCTTCGCGCGCTTCTGTTCTCGATCACCGGCACTATCGTAAACCCAGCCATGCACGAGCGTGTTGAGCTGTCCCGTCTCACTGATGAGATAATAGTGCGGCTCGCCCATGTAACGGAGCTGCACGGGATAGGCCAGCTTGCTGTAGAGATCCAGTTGCGCAGGCACCCTGCCCGGCAGAATTCGATAAACCCTGTGATCGATAATCACTGAGCACCTCCCTTAAACAAAGCCGCTTGATGCGGTCAGGCGCGCACTTTCCCGGCAAGGCGAGCAGCGGTCAATAGACTTCGGGCTTGGCCGATTGCATGGAGGGCTTGTCGACAACGCGGCACTCGGCCCGCTGCTCCGCGGGCTTCTGGTAATGGGCGAGATTGCTCGCGGTATTGACCAGCGCGAGATGCGAAAAGGCCTGCGGAAAATTGCCGACCAGCCGGCCGCTGCGCGGGTCGTATTCCTCGCTCAGGAGTCCGACGTCGTTGCGCAACGAGAGAAGATAATTGAAGAGGCGCAACGCATCTTCGCGGCGGCCCAGCATCAGATAGGCGTCGGCGAGCCAGAAGCTGCACGCGAGGAATACGCCCTCGCCGGCGGGCAAGCCATCTCTCGCCGTAGCGCTGTCGTAGCGGAGCACCAGGCCTTTGACCAAAAGGCGCCGCTCGATCGCCGCGACAGTAGCAACAATGCGGGGATCGTTCGGAGGCAGGAAACCGATGGCAGGTAGCAAGAGCAGGCTGGCGTCGAGTTCTTTCGAGCCATAGGCACGCACGAAGCTCCCGAGATCAGCATCGAAACCGCGCGTGCACACATCGGCGTGGATGCGCTCGCGTGTCTCCCGCCACTGCTCGATCGGGCCGGGCAGCTTGAACCTTTCCGCGCTTCGGATGGCGCGATCGAAGGCCAGCCAGGCCATGACCTTGGAGTACGTGAAATGCTCGCGGCCGCTGCGTACCTCCCATAGGCCCTCGTCCGGCTCGTGCCAGATTCGCGCAAGATGCAGCAGGAATTCGCGCTGCATGGCCCAGCCGGCTTCATTGGCGCCAAGACCGCCTTGCCGCGCCTGGTGCAGCGCGTCCATCACCTCGCCGAAAATATCGAGCTGGCGCTGCGTATGCGCCGCGTTGCCGACCCGAACCGGCTGCGAATTCTCGTACCCCGGCAGCCACGGAAGCTGCCATTCGGTCAGCCGCCGCTCGCCGCGCAAGCCGTACATGATCTGGATCTGGCGCGGGCTTCCGGCGGCCGCGCGCAACAACCACTCCCGCCACATCCGCGCTTCGTCATAGTAGCCGGCATTCATCAGCGAGAGCAGCGTCAGTGTGGCGTCGCGTAGCCAGCAAAAACGATAGTCCCAGTTGCGCGGACCGCCGATAAATTCTGGCAGCGAGGTCGTGGGCGCCGCTGCCATGCCGCCCGTTGGCGCATATGTAAGTGATTTGAGCACGACCAGCGATCGCGTCACCGCTTCGTTCCACGGCCCCTGGATCTTGTTACGGCCAGCCCAGTCCGTCCAGAATTTCTCCGTCGTGTTAAGCTGTTTCCAAATGTCAACTGGTTCAGGCAGATCTTCGTGCGATTCCGCGTGCGACAGAGCAAATGGGACTTCCTCGCCCGCGGCCACTGTGAATTCTCCCACCGTTTTGAAATTCTCTCCGCGCAGGCGCACCGGCGTCCGCAAGACCACCATGTCGGGGCCCGCGATGCCACGAATGGTTACGTCGTCGATGCGCGTCACCCAGGGCACAATCGCTCCGTAGGAAAACCGCAAGATCAACTCGTTGCAAAAAGTGAGCTTACCCTTCTCTCCCTTGATAATTCTGATCAGCTGCGAGCTCTGCGGCGGCATGAAATCGATGAGGGTCGCAGCACCTTCATTCGTTTCGAATCGTGTTTCCAGGATGAGCGTGTTAGGCCGATAGCGGCGCTTCACGCGCGCGCTACCGGACTTCGGCGCGATGTGCCAACGGCCATGTTCGGGCTTGCCCAGCAGCGCCGCGAAACAGGCTTCGGAGTCGAAGCGCGGCCAGCAGAGCCAGTCGATCGAGCCGTCGCGCCCGACCAGCGCGGCGGTACGCAGATCTCCTATCATCGCGTAATCTTCGATGCGAGATGCCATATTGCCTCGCTACACCGTGAAATCGACAACGACTTTGATGTCGTTGTCCCGCTGCTCGAATGCCTCTCGCCACCGCGCCAACGGCACGCGCCGGCTAATCAGCCCCGTGAGCCACTGCCGATCGGCCCGGCTGAGCGCCTCCGCAGCATCGCGGTAGTGACGGCGGTTTGCGTTGACCGACCCGAACACCATGTCGTTCTCCAGAACCATCGTGCGATTGAGATCGCCGATGTCGAACTGAATTTTGTGGCCGCCCGAGGAGACACCGGCCAGACAGACAATGCCGCTCGCAGCGGTTCTGCCGATAACGTCGACCACAACCGAAGTCACTCCGGTGCATTCGATGACAATGTCGGGGCAAAGGTTTCCCAACGAACCCGTGTGGTAGGTTGCGCCGAGCGCCTGCACAAGCGTGGGTTTTGGGCCGTTCTGCACGCGGTCGAATACATGCATCTCAAGACCGCGTTGCGCGCCGATCAACGCCGCCAACAGGCCGACTGGCCCGGCGCCGGTCACCAGGGCAGTGCGTGGTTGCCACGCGGCACTGCGCGAACCGATGCGAAAGGTATGCTCCCAAGCTTTCGCAACGACACTCGCAGGCTCCAGCAACACGCCGATAAACCCGAGTTCGCGATCGACCTTGACCAGGAAATCCGGCTCTACGCGAAATTGCTCCGAGCCATAACCATCGCGTTGCTTGATGCCGCGCTCGGTATATTGGCCGTTGCGGCACATGTCCCACTCGCCGGCAGCGCAGGCGGGGCACGGGACAGGATCCGGTCGCCGCACGATTCCGACGACCAGATCATCCCGGGCCACACCGCATTCCGCGGGCGCGTCTTCGACCTGACCGAGCGACTCGTGACCGATGATCAGCCGCTCGGCGCCGTCTGGAGCCGCGCCGTAAAGCCCTTCAATGATCTCGCGATCCGTGCCGCAAATGCCGAGGGCCAGCGCGCGCACCAGCACCGCACCGTCGCTTTTCGGCGGTGGTGGCACTTCGTCGAGACTGAGGGAATGAGGTTGGCCGGGATTGACGGTCAGGGCACGCATGATGTGATGTCACGCCGCAAAGGCCGCCCACTTTGCTGAACAACGCACCCCCGAGGGTGACAGTTCCACCGAAGCTGCCCTCAGAACGCATCTCCTCTTTTCGCTGCGAATTGATACATATGCGTCCAAATGCCCGTGGCCGCGCATGAGTGACGAAACGCAACAGCCGGTGATCGATTTTCTGAGCGATTCGGGTGCCCATGGCGGCGCGCCGGTCAAACGCATCGACACGCATGCGGCACTCGTCTTTCTGGCCGGCGACCGCGTGCTCAAGATCAAGCGCGCCGTGCGCTTTCCCTTTCTCGATTATTCCACGCTCGGCAAACGCAGGGCCGCCTGCGAAGCCGAGATCAAGGTAAACCGCGCCTTTGCGCCCGCGATCTATCGCGGCGTCGTGCCCATTACCCGCGATCCTGCAGGTCGGCTTGAGATCGGCGGCCAAGGCGAGCCGGTGGAATGGGCCGTCGAGATGCGGCGTTTCGATGAAAGCCAGACGCTCGATCGGCTGGCCGAATCCGGGCGCATTGACGAGGGGCTCGCCGATGGGCTCGGGCGCACCGTAGCCGCCGCGCACCGCGTCGCGCCGACGGTGACGAACGCGCGCTTCACGGAAACGCTGGCCAACATCATCGCGCAAAACGAGAGTGAGCTCGCGGCGGAACCGGACTTGTTTTCTCTAGAGGACTTGCGCGCTCTCGCCGCGGCTACACGCGACGCGTTCGAGCGTGTGAAGCCCCTGCTGCAGGCACGCGAGCGTGCAGGTCTCGTGCGCCGGTGCCACGGCGATCTGCACCTCGGCAACGTCGTGCTGATCGACGACAAGCCCGTGTTGTTCGACGCCATCGAATTCGACGACCGCATCGCGACGGGCGACGTGCTTTACGATCTGGCGTTCCTGCTGATGGATCTGATCGAGCGGGAAATGCGGGCGGCGGCAAACATCGTATTCAACCGCTATCTGGTCGAGACTCAGCGTGTCCACGATCTCGACGCCCTCGCTGCCCTGCCGTTGTTCATGTCGGTCCGCGCCGCTATACGCGCCAAGGTAACGGCAGCAAGACGCAAGCATTCCAATGCGCGCGAGAAGCTGTCGCGGGACGCACGCGGCTATGCCGACCTCGCACGCGAAATGCTGAAGCCTGCCAAACCGAGGCTGGTCGCAATCGGCGGGCTTTCCGGTACCGGAAAATCCTTGCTCGCACGCATGCTTGCGCCCGACATCATGCCGATGCCCGGCGCCGTGGTGCTGCGAAGCGATATCGAACGCAAGGCGTTGTTCGGCGTCGCCGAAACCGAAACACTGCCGAAATCAGCGTACAGCGCCGAGGCCACCACGCAGGTCTATGCCACGCTCGCCGCCAAGGCGCGGCGCGTTGTCGCGGCGGGGCATTCGGCAATCGTCGACGCCGTGTTTGCACAGGCGGGTGAACGCGGTGACATCGCGAAAGCGACGGATTCCGCCAAATTTGCCGGCCTTTTTCTAACTGCGGACATGCAGTCACGGCTTGAGCGGGTCGGCGCGCGGACGCGCGACGCGTCCGATGCAAACGCGGCCGTCGTGCAGGATCAGGAAAAATTCGAGCTGGGCCGGATCAACTGGGCGAAAGTCGACGCGTCGGGCACCCCGGAGGAAACCTACATTCGCGCGAGGGTGGCACTCAGCCTGGAGTGACAAAGCTATGCGTTGCGCGAGCCGCAGTCCCGCCATCTTTCCCCTTGGCTACGGACGGTGAACCAAGGCATGACTGCGGGCGTTGATACGCACCCGCCCGCCAGGTTTCCCCTGATGAACGCCACTGCCAAAGGCCGAACGCATTCCGCGCGTCATCTCGCGGTCGGCCTTGCCGGGTACTGCGCCTTCATCAATCTCTATTCGCCGCAGTCGATTCTTCCTTTGCTCTCCGAGGAATTTCACGCCAGCGCGGCGGAAGTCTCGGCCATCATCACCGTCAGCACTCTGGCGGTCGCACTCACCGCTCCTTTCACCGGCGCTGTCGCCGACGTGCTCGGCCGCAAGCGCGTTATCGTCGCGGCGATGTTTGTTCTCGTCATCCCGACCTTGATGGTCGGGCTGTCGACCAGCCTGTCGGCAATCATCTTCTGGCGCGCGGTACAGGGACTTGTTCTGCCACCGATCTTTGCCGTAACCGTTGCCTATATCGGCGACGAATGGCCAGCCAAAGAGGCAACGACCGCGGCGGGTATCTATTCGTCGGGATCGAGTCTTGGAGGATTCAGCGGCCGTCTGGTTACCGGCGTGATCGCCGACCTGATCAGCTGGCGCGCCGGATTTGCCGTGCTTGCGGGCGTCGCAGCCGCAGGCGCCATTGCGGTCGCATTCCTGTTGCCGCGCGAGCGGCGTTTCGTGCGCTCGGAAGGCCTGCTCGCGTCAAGCCGCCAGATGCTCGGGCATTTTCGCAACGGCCAGCTGGTCGCGACTTTCGCCGTCGGTTTTGGCGTGCTGTTCAATTTCATCTGCACCTTCACCTACATCAGCTTTCATCTCGCGGCACCTCCCTACAGTCTTTCGGCCAGCTGGCTCGGCGCGATCTTCGTCACTTATCTCGTCGGCTCGGCGCTGACCCCATGGACCGGCTGGGCGGTCAGCCGTTTCGGGCGCCGTCAATTCATGGTCGGCGTGATCGCCATTTGGCTCGCCGGCATTGCGCTGACGCTCGCGCCGTCGCTTTTGCTGATTGTTGCGGGTCTCGCGCTTGGTGCCGGGTGTGGACTCTTGTGTCAGGCGGTTTCGACCGGCTACGTGACGGTCACTGCAAAGGCGGGACGCTCGTCAGCGGTCGGACTCTATGTGACCTCGTTCTATCTCGGCGGCAGTTTCGGAGCGGCCGTTGGCGCAATCGCCTGGACGCTTGGCGGCTGGCCGGCCTGCGCCGCGCTGGTGGCGGCAATGCTCGTCGTCATGGCGGCGATTGTGGTTTTTGCCTGGAGCGAAACTACCCGCCAGGAAAAGCCGAGCCCGATCGAGCCGCCGTGAGCTAGCGGCGTGTCTCACTCCAGCCGGGACTTCGCATCGCGAGCAACGGCCCATAAAGCAAGACGAACAGGATGAAAGCCGCGGCCCAGCAAAGGCCCGCGAATTCGATCAGGTCGACCGAGCCCATGAAGTCCGCCACGATGCGAATGAGCACGGCGGCGAGCAGCAAAGCATAGATCGCCTGCGTCGCGCGTCCGGCCTGCAGAGGCTGACCGGTGTGTCCAAGCGTCGCCCGTGTCATGACCGCGACCGTCATCAGGCCGAAGGCGCCTGCGGTCCAGGCATGAACGCCCGCCGTCGCCGGCACATCCAGGGTGAAAGTCGCCAAGCCAAGCATCAGAAAACCAAGCGGCACGAAGGCATAGCCGATGTGCAATATCAGGACGAGGCGGTCAGCCACCGTGCGGTCGCCAGCCCAGCGCGCCAACCGCACCGCCTGCAGGCATCCGGCGATGATCAGCAGCACGCCTGAAAGCCGGTGCATCGGTGTTATGACCCAAGCGGCAAGCGCAATCGCGCTGACGACGAGCGCCATCATGTCGAAACGCGAGAACGGAACCGGCAAGCGGCCGGGATTGTTGCGGTTCAGCCAATTGTTGGTGAAGCTCGGCACGATCCGTCCGCCGATCAGTGAGATCATCAAAATGACGGCTGCGATGGCAATGCGGCTGCCGTAGGCGGCGGCCCCGGTCATCAATACTTCGGCATGAAAAACAATATTGCCGAGGACGAGCACGGCGAGGATCACCAGCACGCGGAGATTTCGCCAGTTTTTGCCGGCGACGATCTCGCGCCCTGCAACGACCGCAAGCGTGGCAAGAAACGCCGTATCGATGATCGCCGCGACGAGGCCGCCGAGTTGCGCCGAAATCAGGAGCCCGAGGCGACCGGCCAGCCAAAGCGCAGCGAGACCGGCGAGCGGCCAGCCGTTGACCGGCAACCGCCCGGTCCAGTTCGGAATCGCCGTGAGCAGGAATCCGGCAATGGCCGCCGCAACATAGCCATAGAGCATTTCGTGAACGTGCCAATCGAGTGGACTCAGATGTGTGGGCACGCTCAGTTTGCCCATGTATTGAGGGATCCAGAGAAGGATGCCGACGATCGCCCAGAGACCTGCTGCCAGGAAAAATGGGCGGAAGCCGTAGGAGAACAGCGCGGGGCCGTCATAGTCGCGACGTCGTTGCAGGGCGGCGGGCATCGACATTATCTCTAATTCCTGCTGGCTTTTTGCATGTTCCGTATGTCGGCACTTTGATCTGGAGCAATGCGTGCAGTCCAGCGCGTTGCGCTCGGGTGCCACAGCGGTGCATAGCCGCGCCTGAGCACCGAGAGAATTGACGGCGGCGTCAGCACGTCGGCCGCGATTCCTTTCGGCCGAGAGCGGGATTGCGAATAGCCCTGCGGCGTCCAGAGCAAGAGCCGGTTGCCCCGCGTGGCGAATGCCTGTCCTTTTAACGAGATCATCGCCCCGTCGGGAAGCGTATCGAGCTTGGCTTGGTGGCTGCGCTTGGCTTTTCCGACGAGCCGCTCGGCGTGAAGGATCTCGTCCATCGCCGTAGCCGTTGCGCGCTGCTTCTTGCCGGAAAACAAAAGCGCAAATCGCTCGGCGTCCTTGCGCCGGCATTCGAAGCACGGCCGGTGACCGGCAGCGAGCGCCGTCACCTCGTCAAGGAAGAACAATTCCGTGTAGTAACGCCCCCATACGTTGCGCTGGCGGCCTTTGAACTTCAGCACGCAGCAAATCCACTGGCGCGATACCCAGCGCCGCGATGCAAGCATCCTGTCGTCGCTATGAAATTTGCCGCCGCGATTTCCGAACATGGTTCCGCGCGCGGGTGTCGCGAGCAATTCGCCGTACGGATCGACGCGATTTTGCAGGGGCATGGGATAACACAACCGGATTGCGCGTGCGCCGGCTAGAGGCCCGCCGCCCGCACGAAGGCCGCGACCGCCAGACCGGCGGCCACAGCGGCGAAATCCTTGCGCACGAAGATCATGACGATTACCGCCGCGCCAACCGCGCAGAGCGCGCTGACGCCACCGTGCAGCAGCAAAGGCGCGATGGTGGCGGCAATGATCGCGCCGGGCAGCGCGTCGAGCGTCTTGCGCAGGCGCGGGCCGATCCTTACGCGACCTATCAGCCAGAAGCCGCCGGCGCGCGAGAGATAAACGACGACCGTCATGACCGCGATGACGATGGCGTACCCGAGCGGATCGTGGCTATTCATCAGTGAGACCTCCCGCGATGCTGCCGGCGATGCCGCCAAGTACGACGTACCAGAAGCCGCCGAGGGTGAGGTCGGCCAACACCGCGACCGCGCCGCCCACGGCCCAACCAATCGATTTGCGCGGGCCTTGCCACAGCGACACCAGCATCGCGGAAAAGAAGGCCGGGATCACCATATCTAGGCCAAAGCGATATGGATCTGCGGCCGCCCCCAACCAGTAGCCGGGCGCGGTCGAGACGACCCAGGTGACATAACACGTTGCGGCGCTGCCCATGACGAAGCCGGGGTCGGTGCCGCCCTCACGCTGATAGCGGATCGAGAGGAGCCAGGGCGGCTCCACCAGAAAATGCAGGAACGGGTAGACCTGCACGGGCGGCAGGCGACTCAGCAACGGCTGCATCGCGGCGCCGATCAACAAAAAACGTGAGCAGATGACGGCGGTGACAGCCGCAATGGCGGTCACGCTGGCGACGGTGAGTTCGCGCGGCCAAGCATCGACCACGATGATCTGCGCAACGCCGGAAAAGACAATCGCACTCATTGCCGCCGCGTCGAGCAGGCTGAAGCCCTGCCGCGCTGCGACAGTGCCGAACGCCATGCCGAACGCGAATAGTCCCGGCGTCAGCGGCAGAGTGGAGATCACGCCTTCTCGAAAAGCGACGAACGTCCAATGCGGCTTGAAAGGTTTTTTGCTGATCATGGAAACTACGCCTGCAGCTTTATCGTTTGCCGGGACGTAAAAGAAGCCTCAAAAACAGAAAGCCCGCCATGCGGCGGGCGTCTGTCTGCAATTTTTTCGCTTACGCCTGCGGCTGCGGGGCGACTTCGCCGGTCGGCGGCTCGGGACGCGGACGCGGCTTTCCTGCCGGCGGCACCGCCGAAGAACGCGGCGTCGTCGGCTCGATAACCGACTCGCGCACCGGACGCTTGCCCGCGAGCAAATCGGCGATTTCGTCGCCAGTCAGCGTCTCGAACTCAAGCAGGCCTTTGGCAAGAACCTCGAGGTCGGCGCGCTTCTCGGTGAGGATCTGGGTCGCTTCGGCATAGCCGGCTTCCACCAGCCGGCGGATTTCACCGTCGATCTTGCGCGAGGTCTCTTCGGAAATGTTCTGCTGGCGCGAGACCTGGTAGCCGAGGAAAACCTCGTCCTGGTTCTCGCCATAGGCAACCGTGCCGAGCTCGTCCGACAGGCCCCAGCGCGTCACCATCATGCGCGCAAGCTTGGTCGCCTGCTCGATATCGGACGCCGCGCCCGACGTCACCTTTTCCTTGCCGAACACCATTTCCTCGGCAACGCGGCCGCCCATCATGATCGCGAGGCGTGAGGTCATCTGCTCGCGGCTCATCGACAGCTTGTCGCGCTCCGGCAGCTGCATCACCATGCCGAGCGCGCGGCCGCGCGGAATGATGGTCGCCTTGTGCACCGGATCGGTGGCCTTGACGTTGAAGGCAACGATTGCATGGCCGCCTTCGTGATAGGCAGTGAGGAGCTTCTCCTCTTCCGTCATCACCAACGACTTGCGCTCGGCGCCCATCATCACCTTGTCCTTGGCGTCCTCGAATTCCGCCTGCGTCACCATGCGCTTGTTGCGGCGCGCGGCCATCAAAGCCGCTTCGTTGACGAGATTCATCAGGTCGGCGCCGGAGAAGCCGGGCGTTCCGCGCGCGATCGTCTTCAGGTTCACATCGGGTGCCAGCGGCACCTTGCGCACGTGAACCTTCAGGATGTTCTCGCGGCCGACGACATCCGGGTTCGGCACGACCACCTGCCGATCGAAACGGCCGGGGCGCAGCAACGCGGGATCGAGCACGTCCGGACGGTTGGTCGCCGCAATCAGGATGATGCCTTCATTGGCCTCGAAGCCATCCATCTCGACCAGCAACTGGTTGAGCGTCTGCTCGCGCTCGTCATTGCCGCCGCCGAGACCGGCGCCGCGATGACGGCCGACCGCGTCGATTTCGTCGATGAAGATGATGCACGGCGCGTTCTTCTTCGCCTGCTCGAACATGTCGCGCACGCGCGAGGCGCCGACGCCGACGAACATCTCGACGAAGTCGGAGCCCGAAATGGTGAAGAAAGGCACGTTGGCTTCGCCGGCGATGGCGCGCGCCAGCAGGGTCTTGCCGGTGCCCGGAGGACCGACGAGCAGCACGCCGCGCGGAATGCGCCCGCCGAGGCGCTGGAATTTTCCGGGGTCGCGCAGAAATTCGACGATCTCCTGCAGATCCTGCTTCGCCTCGTCGACAC
>JBKPRE010000026.1:0-22481 GCA_046734435.1 Pseudomonadota bacterium
CACACCGAGCTATACCGCGGCGCCGAATACGTGGTCGATTTTCTCCCCAAAGTGAAAATCGAAATCGTGCTCGGCGACGACATGGTGGAAAAAGCGATCGATGCGATCCGGCGCGCCGCTCAGACTGGCCGGATTGGTGACGGCAAGATATTCGTTTCCAACATCGAAGAAGCCATTCGGATCAGGACCGGGGAATCCGGAATTGATGCAATCTAGGCCGCTGGCAAAAGTCCTCGCGGCAATTTCATGAAAACACAGGGGGAATTGAGTCCATGACGACAGCCAAAGAAGTCATGAAGATGATCAAGGATAATGATGTGAAGTATGCCGATTTCCGGTTCACCGACCCACGCGGCAAGTGGCAGCACGTCACCTTCGACATCACCATGATCGAGGAAGACACCTTCGCCGAAGGCATGATGTTCGACGGTTCGTCGATCGCCGGCTGGAAGGCAATCCATGAGTCTGACATGAACCTGATGCCGGATCCGGCGACCGCCTGCATCGACCCATTCTTTGCCGAGACGACAATGTCGCTGGTCTGCGACGTGCTCGAACCGACGACCGGCGAGCCATACAACCGCGACCCGCGCGGCATCGCCAAGAAGGCCGA
Source organism: Pseudomonadota bacterium (assembly GCA_046734435.1). GTDB lineage: Bacteria > Pseudomonadota > Alphaproteobacteria > Rhizobiales > Xanthobacteraceae > Pseudolabrys. The sequence goes on from JBKPRE010000026.1 coordinate 614, forward strand.
AGGCATGGTCAAGACCTCCGGCGTCGGCGACACCGTCTTCTTCGGCCCGGAAGCCGAGTTCTTCGTGTTCGATGATGTCAAATACGCCGCCGAACCTTACAACACGGGTTTCCGACTCGACTCCATCGAACTGCCTTCCAATTCCGCCACCGAATACGAAGGTGGCAATCTCGGTCACCGCATCGGCACCAAGAAGGGCTATTTCCCGGTGCCGCCGCAGGATTCCGCTCAGGACATGCGCAGCGAAATGCTTGCGGCCATGGCCAAGATGGGCGTCAAGGTCGAGAAGCACCATCACGAAGTGGCATCGGCACAGCACGAGCTCGGCATGAAATTTTCGCCGCTGGTGGTCATGGCCGACCAGATGATGATCTACAAATATTGCATCCAGCAGGTCGCGCAGATCTACGGCAAGACCGCGACCTTCATGCCCAAGCCCGTTTACGGCGACAACGGCTCAGGCATGCATTGCCATCAGTCAATTTGGAAGGGCGGCAAGCCGATGTTCGCCGGCAACAAGTATTCCGACCTATCGGAAACCTGCCTCTCCTACATCGCCGGCATCATCAAGCATGCCAAGGCTATCAACGCCTTCACCAACCCCACCACCAACTCCTACAAGCGTCTGGTGCCGGGCTTCGAGGCGCCGGTGCTGCTCGCTTACTCCGCACGCAATCGGTCGGCCTCATGCCGCATTCCGTACACGACGAACCCGAAGGCAAAGCGCGTCGAGGTCCGCTTCCCCGATCCGCTCGCCAATCCGTATCTCGCCTTCGCTGCGATGCTGATGGCGGGCCTTGACGGGATCAAGAACAAGCTCGATCCGGGCGCAGCGATCGACAAGGACCTCTATGACCTGCCGCCGGCGGAACTCAAGAAGATCCCGACCGTCTGTGGCTCGCTTCGCCAGGCGCTCGGCGAACTCGACAAGGACCGCGACTTCCTGAAAGCAGGCGGCGTCTTCGATGACGACTTCATCGACTCGTATATCGACCTCAAGATGCAGGAAGTGATCCGCTTCGAGCACACCCCGCATCCAGTCGAGTACGACATGTACTACTCGGCGTAAAATTCCTCCTGGTCATCGCGCAAGCCTTGCGATGCAACTTCGGGCGCCCCGCAATGGGCGCCCGATTTTTTGTTTCGACTGCGATCAGACGATCAGGAAAACGGCGACGGCCAAGCCAGCCGCTACACTCGCAGCCGTCGCAAGCATCTGGCGGCGGTGGCGGCGCGGCCCATAGACGCCTGCCGCGCGGCGTGCCGCAATCAGAGCGGCATCGAATTCGGCTGAATTTGAATAGGCGCAGGCCAACGCTGCGCCGGCACGTTCGGCATGGGCTTCAAGCTGGAGCACGTCAGCTCCGCTCCGGCCGTGAATCGCTGTACCCCACATGCGGGAATGGTACCGCTCGCATGTAAACGAGACGTTTCAGTTTTGGGAAACGCAGATACAGCCGGTGGATCAGGCCGAACGCACGGATTTGCTGCGTTGCGAAAGGCGCGCGAATGCCGGCAGGCCGAGCGGACGCGTCCGCCGCGCCGCCGCGATGAGTCGCGCACGTTCCGAGGCGCTCTCGCTCTCGGTTGCGACCACGCGATTGCGTCCATCGTGCTTGGCCCGGTACAGGGCGGCATCGGCCTTTGCGATCAGGGCATCGATCGGCATCGTTGCATCATAGGAGGCAGTCGCACCAATGCTGACCGTGGCGCCGATCGGCTGGCTTTCAATCACGGCGCCCGCGTTTTCAAAGGCGGTCCGGACGCGCTCGGCGATTTTCTGGGCGACTTCGATACCGCCCGGCACGATCGCGATGAACTCTTCGCCTCCGAACCTGCCGATGATGTCGTTAAGACGCGTGCTCGCCCGTGTGACCCGCGCGAACAACCGCAGCACTTCGTCACCGGCCGAGTGGCCAAACCGGTCATTGATCGATTTGAAATGGTCGAGGTCAAACATCAGCACCGCAACCGGCTCGCCCCGTTTTGCCTGGCGCTTGCAGAGAGTCTGGGCAGTTTCGATAAATGCGCGGCGGTTGAGAAGCCCGGTGAGATGGTCCGTCGAGGCGGCCGTGCGGTAGACATGCACGTGATGGTCCTTGACCATCAGCATCACGATGAAGGCGGTGCCGACCGCATAAAGGATGGTTTCGAGCGTGAAGACCGTCAGCCAGGCGCCACTATGTCCGTCAGGCAAGAGCGCGCGCATCGCCAGCGGTACCAGGAAGATGCCGGCATGAAGACAGGGCACCACGATCGCCGCAGCGCGTGAATAGCGGGTCCTACGCCGCTCACGCCACAACTCCATCGCAATGAAGAAGGTGTAGACGGGAACAATCAGCGCACCGAGAACTTCGCCGTTGCCGCCGTCCAGCATTCCAGGAATCTGAGCGAGACCTAGCCACAACGCAGCGCCGATGAAGGTTGCAAATGGCAGCACACGACGGCCCTGGAATAGCCGGACACCGTTCCAGACCATGCCGCAAGCGAGGAACGTCAATGCACCTGGTACCGCCGTCGGCAACTTGATAAACGGCGAAGGCATTGTGCCGAGCGCCATTGCAGATGCGCCAATCAGGTAAGCGGAGCCCCACCATGCCAGCGCGCGGACGTTGCGCTGTTGCATCCAGTCAATGATGAGGAATAGGCCGAGCAGTCCGGCGATGCAGACTGCGACCAACGACAGCGTCGGCAAATCCAGCGATGAGGATTGCAGGCCGCCTGCGAGCAACATTTGAGCTCCCACCTTCGTTTGGCACGCACTTCGCCAAACTGCGACGGTAAAATAACCCCGTTTTCGTGGGGAAACCTTTGCACAATTCGCTGGGCTTCGATGAAAGACTGCCGCGAATTCTATTCAATCTTGAGGCTTGTTTCGGCCCGGCGCAGATCCACGCGATTAACGCGACAGCAACAGAATACTTGCAATTTGAATGATCGCGAACGGCAAACAAAAAGGCGCACTTTTGGCGCGCCTTTTATGACAATCTCGGATACGGATCGCTTAACGCTTCGAGAACTGGAAGGAGCGTCGTGCCTTGGCGCGGCCGTATTTCTTTCGCTCCACCACCCGCGGGTCGCGCGTCAGGAAGCCTCCGCGCTTGAGAGCGCTGCGCAGATCCGGCTCGAAGTAAGTCAGGGCTTTGGCGAGGCCGTGCCGCACCGCGCCGGCTTGGCCGGACAGGCCGCCCCCGGAAACGGTGCAGGTGACGTCGTATTGCCCATTGCGGTTGGTCGCGACCAGCGGCTGCTGAATCAGCATGCGCAACACCGGACGCGCAAAGAACACCTCTACGGATTTGGTGTTGACGAGAATCTTGCCTGAGCCGGGTTTAAGCCACACGCGCGCCACTGCATTCTTACGCTTGCCGGTGGCGTAGGCGCGGCCCTGCGCATCAACTTTCTTCTCGTATTTCGGCGCTTCCGGCGCGGCCGGCTTGAGGGTCGCGAGTCCTTCCAAAGATTGCATGGTCTCGGCCACGATCAGGCACTCCTCACGTTCTTGCGATTCATCGCGGCGACATCGAGCTTTTCTGGCTTCTGCGCCTCATGCGGATGCTCGGGGCCCGGGTAGACGCGCAAGTTTCCAAGTTGGACGCGACCGAGCGGCCCGCGCGGCAACATGCGTTCCACGGCCTTCTCAACGATCCGTTCGGGAAAACGTCCTTCCAGGATTGCCTTGGCGCTCCGCTCTTTGATCCCACCGATGAATCCCGTGTAGTGGTGATACACTTTTTTCTCGCGCTTGCGGCCTGTGAGCACCGCCTTCGCTGCATTCACAACGATGACGTTATCCCCGTCGTCCACGTGGGGCGTAAACGTCGCTTTGTGCTTTCCGCGCAGCCGCATTGCGACGATCGACGCCAATCGCCCGACGACGAGCCCGGTGGCGTCGATAGTCACCCATTTCTTCTCGATGTCGGCCGCCTTGGCCGAATAGGTCTTCATGACTGGTTCCTGAAAACGTGCGCGCGGCAGAGCCGCGCGACTTGCAGGTATTTACCGAGGGCCTATTCGGTGGTCAAGCGATACTTTCAGAGGTTTGTGTTATCTATCAAGGCCTTATGAGAATGGTAATTTAATACCCAAATTCTTGCTATCGGCCGTCCGGAATTGAATAGGTCGATGTGACGTGCGCAACCGGGTCTGACGAGCCATCGGAGTAAATTGTGACTTCCCCCACCGCCAGGCGCTTGCCAATCTTCATCAATCGCGTGTCCGCAATGACGTCACGTGCTGCCGGTTTTCTGAGAAAATTGATGCTGAGATTGGTGGTAACAGCGAGCGGCAGCGCACCATAGGCGGTGAAAACCGCGACGTACATTGCAAAATCAGCAAGCTCCATCATTTTGGCGCCTGAGACAGTACCGCCCGGCCGCACGATGCTTTCGTGGAACTTACGGCGCACACGACACTCGCCGTAACGGACGCGCTCGATAGTGAGCCCGCAGCCGGAAAAATATCCTTGCGGAAATTCCTTCGTCAGGAGCTCGCCGATTTGTTCGGCCGACATTGCAGCCGGTCTTTTCAGTTCTTCCATTTCCCGTAAGAGCAGCCAGCTGCCTCACCGAATTTTTTCAAAGTCTCCATGCCGCCCCATCCCATCCTTAAAGCGGCCCGCGCCCGCGACGCCGTCTTTAATAAGCGCTTCGCGTCCATTGTACCACTCTTGGATAAGCGCATCCCTCACGCCTAGTCCGTAACTGCGAATGGCCGAGCGGCGATCAGCCCGCGCACAGACCTGCGGGAAACGCGCAATTTCATGCGCGAGTTCTTCCGCTTTCTCTCTCGCCTTGCCCTTCGGGGTCACGTACTCACAAAGTCCGATCGTCAAGCATTCTTCAGCCGGGACTTTCCGTCCTGTCAAAATTATCTCGAGCGCGCGGCCCTGACCGACGATGCGCGGGAGGCGAACCGTACCGCCGTCGATCAAGGGAACGCCCCAGCGGCGACAATAGACGCCAAAGTAAGAGTCTTTAGCCATCACGCGAAAATCGCACCAAAGACCCAACTCCATGCCGCCCGCGACAGCTGGTCCTTCGATTGCGGCGATTACCGGCTTGTCCAGTTCGAGGCGAGACGGCCCTAAAGGCCCGCGCGGAATTTCACCGCCATTATTGCGCGGACCTGCGACCGGGATGTCCAGTTCAGCAAGCGTATACTCCTCTTCGAGGGTGCTGACGTACTTAAGGTCCCAACCCGCACAGAAGGCTCCGCCTGCGCCGTAAAAAACAGCAACAGCGGCGCTTTTATCGGCGTCAAATTCCAGAAATGCCGCCGTCAGCGCGTCTGCACTCGCGGGATCCATGGCGTTACGGGCTTCCGGCCGATCATGGACAATCGTCCATACAGAGCCGCTTTTCTCGATCCGGACGGTCATTTGCCCTCCTTAAACGGTTGAATAATTAATTTAACATCGTTAGAATAATATCGATGGCAATTAGCCGTCAAGCACAACTGAAAATGATGGTAGCAAAACGCAAGTCCGACCGAAGAAATGCGGTTGATGAACTCAAGCGCGGGCTAATCCTTGACGCCGCTCGCAAAGTGTTCGAGGCCGAAGGTCTCGAAGGCGCGTCTTTGCGCGCTATAGCCTCGGCCGCGGGCTACACACCTGCAGCGTTGTATTTTCATTTCGAGTCAAAGGAAGCGATATACGGCGAAGCGCTGCGCCGTTCTCTGGCCAATCTTGAAGCCACGGTGAAGCGCCAGACCAGCCGCGCGAAACAACCGGCGGATCAATTTCGTGCCGCCGCTTTGGCATTTTTCCACTACTATGAAGACAACCCCCGAGACCTCGATCTTGGCTTCTATCTTTTTCGGGGCGGTATGAAGCCGCATGGACTTGGTAAGGAACGCGATCGTGCGCTCAATGCGGCACTCGATTCCGCGCTGAATCCCATAGCCACCGCCGCCCAAACACTCGGTGCAAGTCGGTCTGAGGCAAGACGGATAATGGTGGGAATTTTTGCTCACGCGACCGGCTTGCTCCTCCTCGCCCATACCGGCCGCATTCGTAAATTCGGCGTTTCCGCCACCGATCTCATGAAAAGCTTTGTCGACGACACAATCGATGCTCTCAGCCAGACTTAGTCCGCGCCCAGTGCCGGCATCAACCGTTTGTCAGATCAGGCCTTGCCGTAAAGCTCGCGTAATTTGTCCTTTGCTTTCTCAAGTTTCCGCCTTCGCGTCGCGGACAATCCCTTTCCGGCGCGGTTGATGAAGAAAGTGAGCATGGACATCGCGGAGTGATAGGCGCTCGACTTGCGACGGCGGCTTTGGTCGGCGGACCGCTTCAGAGAGCGCGCGATCTTGCTCGGCGTCGATTTGGTAAAAACGCCTTTTTCGAGGGTTAGCGCGTCACTTTCGCGAGTTACCCGCGCGGACCAGCGCCGTCCACGTCTTGAACTCCTTGATTTTGAGCGCCTCTTGGCCATGCCTGCACGTTAACGCGAATAAAAGTCAGGTCGTTCCGAGCCTTGCAAGGGTCATGTATCAGCTTAACATTGGCAAATAAAAGTTTGTGGGACTGACTGAATGACCGCTTCAACCACTTCCCGTGCAGCCGACACGCAGGCGCCGGAGCTGCTGCTGGAATATCACAGCGACAGCGCCGTGCTCATTCTCAATCGCCCGCAAACGCGGAATAGCCTGTCTGAGGCGATGCTGACGGCGCTATCCAATGCTCTCACGGAAATTGCCGCGGACAAGGCAGTGCGCGCGGTCGTGATCGCGGCCAACGGTCCGGCCTTTTGCGCCGGCCACGACCTCAAGGAGCTTACGGGCCGGCGCAGCGACCCCGATGGTGGACGCGCTTATTTTCGCTACATGATGAGCCTTTGCAGCAAAACGATGCTTCAGATCGTCAATCTACCGCGACCAGTGATTGCAGCGGTCCAGGGTGTCGCGACCGCAGCGGGCTGCCAGCTTGTCGCCAGCTGCGATCTCGCGGTGGCCTCAACGGCCGCCAAATTCGCTACGCCTGGCGTCGATATCGGGCTGTTTTGCTCGACCCCAATGGTTGCCCTCTCGCGCAATATCGCGCGTAAGCACGCCATGGAAATGCTGCTAACGGGCGACGCCATTACGGCGGAGCACGCCTACCGCATGGGTTTGATTAACCGCGTGGTCAACCCGGGCAAGGAACGCGAGGAAGCCCTCGCCTTCGCACGCAAGATTGCGGGCAAATCCAGCCATATCGTCAAGATCGGCAAGGAAGGGTTCTACCGTCAGGCCGAAATGAGCCTGGATGCGGCGTATCAATATGTCTCAGAAGTGATGGTCGAAAACCTGATGGCGCGCGATGCCGAGGAAGGGCTGAACGCGTTTATCGAAAAGCGGGAACCGAAGTGGGAGGACCGCTGACTGCGCTCATGGCGCCAACGGCAGTGGAGTTTCATATGGAGAGCCACCGGGAGCCGGTGGCTCTCTTGTTTTGCCGTACAGGCCCCTAGGCGATAAGCGGCTCGTTTTGCGCCACTTCGCTCCTGACGTGATCGTCCGCCGGCCGCCCTGCACTCGGCAGCTGCAACACCGTCGCGCTTTGGCCCTCGCAAAGATCGGTCACCAGGACGATCTTTCCATCCGGGAATTCCAAGGCATCGTGATGAGCCGCCGGCCGGTTGAGGTTGACCTGCCGGAAACGCGCAACCTTGTGTGTCGACTTGCGCGTCGGCAAGAACCGGAATGAAGCATCGCATTCAACCTCTTTTTCGAATGCAACCTCGGTGCCGGGCATCAGGCATACGGCAACACGCGGGTCCGCCGGATCGGCAAATCCGCGCGTGATGGCATTGGGAAATTGAGTTGAAACCAGCTTGTCGCCGACCTTAGCAGGTCGAGACGCAACGTCGTGAAGACTGTAGTCACACATCGAACGCCTCCTGTTTGTGCACAACCTAGGCGGCGCCCCTCAGCGTTCGGATGGCAGCAAATCAGCGTGACCTTCTTATGTCGTCTGCTACCGCAATCCTGCCCAATTCAATTCGCGCGGCCCTACCGTGAGCAACAGCGAAAGACTATCTTTGTTCCCCTCGGGACAGCGATCGGGTTGGTTACAAATGAATAACTCAAGCCGGGTCTTCACACCGGCCGCGCAAAAGGCTCAGGCCGAGCGCGGCTCGGCAAAGGCCTATGCACGCCGCATGGCCGAAGGCTTTCCGGACCGCGTCACGCCGGAGCTTGCCAAGTTTATTGGAGAACAGGATACCGCTTTCCTTGCGACCGCGAGCGGTGACGGCGCGCCTTACCTGCAACATCGCGGCGGGCCAAAGGGCTTTATTAAAGTTATCGATGAAAAGACGCTCGGCTTTGCCGACTATCGCGGCAACCGGCAGTACATCACGCTCGCCAATTTATCGGAAAACGATCGCGCCTTTCTGTTTCTGCTCGATCCCGCACGCCGTCAGCGGATCAAGATCTGGGGTCGCGCCCGCATGATTGAAGGCGATTCCGCCCTCATCGGGCAGCTGTTCGACATCGGTTACAAAGCCAAGCCCGAGCGCGCGATTCTGTTCACGATTGAAGCCTGGGACGTGAATTGCTCCTCGCACATCGTCACGCGGTTCACCGAGGCCGAGCTCGAGGAAGCATTTGCCACGGTGCAAGCCAGGATCGCAGAGCTGGAGGCCGAGAACGCGCGTCTGCGCGGGGCCACCGAAAAGCAACCGGCGGCGCCGACCGAATGAACCACGACAGCTATCCCGACAGTTATATTCGCGGCATTCTCGAGACGGTGAAGACTATCGCAATGGTCGGGATTTCGCCGAAAGACACCCGGCCGAGCTACTTTGCGTTCAAGTATCTGCTCGAGCGCGGGTATCGCATGATCCCTGTCAATCCAGGGCAGGCGGGCAAAGAGATTCTTGGCCAAAAGGTCTATCGACGTCTCTCGGAAATTCCCGAACCGGTCGACATGGTCGATATTTTCCGCAATTCCGCCGACGTGCTGCCCATTGTTGAGGAGGCGATCACGCTCAGGCCGAAACCGCATGTAATCTGGATGCAGCTCACGGTTCGCAATGACGAGGCCGCCAAACGCGCCGAGGGGGCCGGGCTGAAGGTCGTGATGAACCGTTGTCCAAAAATTGAGTATGGCCGCCTTTCGTCGGAAATTTCCTGGATGGGGGTTAACTCGCGCACCCTTTCTTCGAAACGGGCGCAAGGGCTGGGGGGCGGCGTTCAGCGCATGCGTCTCGGCCCAGACCGGGGTGGCGCCGCGTGAGGTCTTTGTTAGCGGCGACCATGCGGTTCTGCCTTGACGCCACCCCTCCCCACCCGCACTAATCGCCGCCTCATTCGGCGCAGGACGGGCTATTTCATTTCACAGCGCTAGGGAGGTCCAATGGGCGATGTTGAACGCAACCCAGGGTTTGCCACACTGTCAATCCATGCCGGTGCCAAGCCCGATCCAACGACCGGCGCGCGCGCAACACCGATCTATCAAACCACCTCATTCGTCTTCGACGACGTCGATCACGCCGCCGCGCTGTTCGGCCTGCAGACCTTCGGCAACATCTACACGCGTATCGGAAATCCGACCTGCGCCGTACTGGAGGAACGTGTCGCGGCGCTCGAGGGCGGCACGGCCGGGCTCGCTGTTGCCTCTGGCCATGCGGCGCAAGTGATCGTGATGCATGCGTTGATGACGCCGGGCGACGAACTCGTCGCCTCCAAAAAGCTGTACGGCGGATCAATCAACCAGATGACTCATTCCTATAAGAATTTCGGCTGGAACGTCGTATGGGCGGACCCGGACGATCTTTCTTCGTTCGAAAAAGCGATTACGCCCAAGACGAAATGCATTTTCATTGAATCGATCGCAAATCCGGGTGGTGTCATTACAGACATCGAGGGGATTTCCAAAATCGCCCGCAAGGCCGGCGTGCCCCTGGTCGTCGACAACACGCTCGCGACGCCGTACCTGTGCAAGCCGATCGACTTCGGCGCCGATATCGTCGTGCATTCGCTCACGAAGTTTCTCGGCGGCCACGGCAATTCGATCGGTGGGCTAATCGTCGACTGCGGCACCTTCGATTGGTCGCGTGACAAGAAATATCCGATGCTGTGCGAGCCTCGCCCTGAATATCAGGGGATCGTCCTGCACGAAACGTTCGGAAACTTTGCTTTTGCGATTGCATGCCGCGTGCTCGGATTGCGCGACCTCGGTCCCGCGCTATCGCCATTCAATGCGTTCTTGATCCTCACCGGTATCGAGACGCTCCCGCTGCGCATGCAGCGCCATTGCGAAAACACGCTCGCCGTCGCCGAATGGCTGTCTAAGCGACCTGAAGTGGCATGGGTTAGTTATCCGGGCTTGCCAGGCGACAAGTATCACAAGCTCGGAAAGAAATATGCGCCAAAGGGTGCCGGCGCGGTCTTCACGTTCGGCCTGAAGGGCGGCTACGACGCCGGCGTGAAGCTCGTATCCAACGTCAGACTGTTCTCGCACCTTGCCAATATCGGCGATACGCGCTCGCTGATTATTCACCCGGCGTCGACCACGCACCGGCAACTGTCCGACGCGCAGAAGGTCCAGGCCGGAGCCGGCCCCGATGTTGTGCGGCTATCGGTCGGTCTTGAGGACAAGGAAGACATTATCGCCGATCTCGAGGAAGGCCTGACGGCCAAATAGCGGATCAGGATTTGGTCAGCGTGCGGGCAACGTAGTCGCGGATATAGGCCAACGTTGCCGGCGCGGTCCATATGTCGCTGACGACTTTGTTGGTCGCCTCCCCGCTTTTTGCCAGCCTCTCTATGACCGGCTGCCGAATCTGTAATTTAGTCTGTGCAAATGCTGCGGGCGAGAGCAACGACAGTTCGCGCGCAACCGCAATGGCATCGTCCATCAGTTCCACGGGTTCCGCGACTTCGTCCACCCAACCACGCCGCAAGGCTTCATCCGTCCCGTAAGTCGCGCCCGAAAGAGTGAACTCCGGCAAATAACGGGGTGGAGCCGCAAAGCGCACGACTTCAAAAGCCAGCGCCGGAAACGGCACACCCACCAGAATTTCCGTGACGCCGATGCGGCCGGCATCCCGCGCCATGAGGCGGCGATCGGCGCAACAGGCGAGCACGCAGCCGCCGGCAATGGCGTGGCCGTTGACCGCAGCCACCACCGGTTTCGGGTGGAAGAACACCGCTTCGTAAAGACGGTGCAACGCGGGCAGGAACTGGCGAATGTAGTCGGCTCCGCCTGCACTCAACCGCTTAAGGTCGACGCCGGCCGAGAAAATCTGTCCCCTTCCCGTCAGCACGGCCGCCTTCGTATCGGCTTTGCGCAAATCATCGAAGCGCGCCGCCAGGGCGTCGCAAAATTCGATATCGAGTGCGTTGGCCTTGCCATGAGCCATCGTGAGAACGGCGACACCGTCGACGATTTTGCTATCAATCATGCGCCCCGCTCCGCCTGCCGTCGATTCCACAGCAGTGAACCACCCCGATGCGATAGACGCTCGGCGTGGATCACCGCCACGCTAAATATCAAAATTGCCAGCACCTGATGCCCAAGCGCCAGCGGCAGCGGCGCCTGATGCAGCAGTGTCACAATCCCAAGCCCAGCCTGCAAGGTGATCGCGCCGGCGAGTGTCAGAGCACTGCTCAAACCCACGCGGATGCGCCATGCATCGTAGGCGTGCAACGTCGCGAGAGCCCAAATTCCATATGCGACGATACGGTGATTGAACTGGACGGTGAGTGTGTTTTCGAACAAGTTCCGCCACGACGGTTGGATGAACCACAGCCTTTCGGACGAAGGCACGAATGCGCCGTCAATAAGTGGCCAGGTGTTGAAGACGAGCCCGGCATCGAGACCGGCGACCAGCGCACCAAGGTAGATCTGCAGCAGCAGCAGCACAGCAAGCGCGAGCGCGCCGAAGCGCAGGCGCGCAGGCGCCATGCTTGGGGACTGATCCGCGAGTTGCCTCGCCGTCCACAGGATCGCCGCATAGATCGCCGTGGCCAGGGTCAGGTGAAACGCCAGACGATATTGCGACACGCTGACACCCTGCGTCAGACCCGAGGATACCATCCACCAACCAACCGCCCCGAGTGCGGCTCCCGCACCGAAAATCGCCCACAAGCGCCATCGAAGCCCGGGAGGAATCGCGCCACGCCAGAGAAAAAATAACAGCGGGAGCAGGAACACAGCGCCGGTCAGCCTCGCCAGCAGACGGTGCGACCACTCCCACCAATAAATCGTCTTGAAGGCATCAAGGCTCATGCCCCGATTGAGTTCGCGGTATTGCGGGATGGCCTGGTACTTGCCGAACTCGGCCTGCCACTCAGCCTGCGAAAGCGGCGGCAAGACACCGGTGACCGGCTTCCACTCGACGATTGAGAGTCCAGATTCCGTGAGCCGTGTTGCACCACCGACAATCAATGTGAGCAATATCATTGCGGCCGAGATCAGCAGCCACAGCCGCACCGGCCGTAAACGGAGATTGGACGCTTTGATCGGTTCGTGCATCGTCTTGCTTGCAGGAGACGGCGCGGACCATATAGTCCGCGGCGCTGCCCTGCAATTGAGAGGCAAGGTTGTCAGCTATGTCGATGCGGACCCGCAAATTGATCGGCGCCGTCGCGCTCCTTGCCCTGGTCATCTTCTGGGGCCTTTTGGCCATGGCGCTGGCGCAATCCGTGCTTACCAACATCAACGGCTGGGTGGCGACGATCTACTACATCGTCGCCGGGCTTGGCTGGGTGCTGCCTGCGATGCCGCTGATCAGCTGGATGGCGAGGCCCGACGCTAAGCCACACTGAGCCGACGGAACCGGTTCCAGACCGCTGTGCCTGCGCCCGACATCAGTACCTTCAAATAACGCTGGCGCTGAAACTCGCCGTTGACGGAGATACGCGGCAATGCGGTCAAATAGTCGCGATGCGCCTTGAACAGCACGCCCGGCCGCGTCGTCAGCGCGGTCTTGAAGCCGAGCTCCGCGGCAATGCGGAATTCGCGCGGGCCGGCTGATGTCACATCGCCGACGGGAAATGCGAGATGTTCGGGGCGTTTTCCGAGCGCGGCCTCCAATACGGCCCTGCTCATTTCCATCTCAGCGCGCACGGTCGCATCGTTCGGCACTTTCCTGAGCATCATGTGATTGACGGTATGTGCGCCAATTGTGCACAGCGGGTCGGTGGCAAGTTCGGTGATGTCTTGCCACCCCATGCAGAGGTCGCGGCAGAACGAAACGACGTCGACGCTGTAACACGCGCAAAGGTCGCGCACCGTGCGGCGTACCTCTTCTTCCGTTTTCATGCTGCGCAGGTAACCGTAGATCGCGGCGTAGAGCTCGCGCTTTTGCCGCGTCGTCGCGCATTCGAAATATTGATCGGCGCCGTTGATCACCATTCCGATGCGATTGTTTCGCGCAATGACTGCCTCAAGCGCGATCCACCACAGTTCACCCAACTTGTCGGGAAAACTTGTCGCGATGAACATCGCAAACGGCAATTTGTATTTCCGAAGCAGCGGATAGGCCCATCGCAGGAAATCTTTGTAGCCGTCGTCGAACGTGAGGCAAACGAAACGCTGCGCGAAATCGCCCTCGATGTAGCGTCGATGCATTTCGTCCAGCGACACCACGTCAATGCGCGAACGCGCGAGCCGTCGCAGCAACCGATCGAGAAATTCCGGCGTGACCTCCAGAAGCCGGTTCGGCTGGAACGCCTCGGGTCGCGCCGGGCGCACATGGTGCAGCGTAAGGATGGCGCCGACGCCGCCGACGAGCGGACGCAGCCAGTGGTGCATCCCGCTGAAATACATCGTTTCCAGGCCGGTACGGATGATGGTCTTTTTCAATGTCGGGGGGCTCCCCAGTCCAGGCGGCAATTCAATTTACTATCCCAACTGTTTGTTGAGAAATCTTTGCGAAGGTCGGGCACACATAACCAGTCTTGGTAGCCATGAACGTCGTCGCCATACGCCCCGAGCCCACCGCCGCTCGCAGCCTGCGCGCGTCCGACCGGCGCATTGCGCGCGTGGAGGTCTTCGACGATCTGACCGTCGCGGAATCGCATTGGCGAGCGCTCGAACTTGTGGACAGCCTTGCCACGCCGTATCAGCGCTATGATTTTCTGAAGCATTGGCAACGCCACGTCGGCTCAAGCTCGGGCATGACCCCCTTTATCGTCGTGGGATTCAACCAGGAGAGCGAACCGCTCTTTCTCCTGCCCCTTGGCTCGCGGCCCATCGGCGGCCTGATCGGACTCGAATTCCTCGGCGGCAAACACGCCAACTTCAACATGGCACTGTGGCGGCGCGATGTCGCCGCCACCATTGGCTCTGCCGGGCTTCGTAACGTGCTTGCAGCGCTTTCTGGGCATGCCGATGTGCTCAAGCTCATCAACCAGCCGCTGACCTGGGGCGGCGCCACCAATCCATTCGCACTGCTGCCACATCAACGGGCACCAAACTACGGCTTCAGCGGCGCGCTCGTGCCGGATTTCGATGCATTGCTGCGGGCGCGAAGCAATTCTGAGGCGCGCAAGAAAATGCGCAAGAAGGAACGCGCGCTGGCGTCCTTCGGTGAGCTGCGCTTTATGCGAGCAACCGAGCCCGACGATGTCAGACGTGTGCTCGACGCATTCTTTAAGCAGAAAAGTGCACGCATGCGCGCCCTTGGCATGCCGGATGCGTTTTCGCTCCCGGGCGTTCGCCGCTTCATCGAGGCCGCCGCGACTGAACAGCTGCTCGACGGAAAGCCGCTGGTTGAGCTTTACGCGTTGTCGGTCGACGACATCATCGTTGCGACCATGGGCGGAATTGTCGGAAGCGACCGCTTCTGCGCAATGTTCAATTCGATCATCCAGGGTCGATTTGCGACTGAAAGCCCTGGCGAACAATTGATACTCAGGTTAGTGCGTAGCTGTTGCGAGCGCAGCCTTCTGACGTTCGACCTTGGAATTGGGGAAGCACGTTACAAGAATTTGCTTTGTAACGACGCTGAGCCCCTGTTCGACAGCTACATTCCGTTGAGCGCGGCGGGCCGTCTGCCCGCCCTCGCATTCGCGATAGGCGCCGCAACGAAGCGAGCCATCAAGACCCAACCCGCGCTTTGGTCGATTGTGAGCGCGTTCCGTCGCCTCCGGGCCCGATTGTCGATGGCGCCCTGATCGCTCAGGCGGCAACTGCCTCGGCACCCCCCGCAATTACAGCGACTTCACGGAATCCGGCTTTCAATAATCGCTCACGCACAGCTTTGGTCACAGAGCTCGACGGGTCCGCTGCTACCAGCATTGCACGCGTGGCAAGTGGTGCCAGGCGATCCGGCGAGACATCGCCCGCCGAGCCGGCGTCGATAACCACATACTCGTAGCTGCGGCCGAGCGCTTCTATAACCGTGGCCAGCATCGGCGACGACGACAGCGCGACCACATCGTTGCCAACCTCCCCGGCCGCGACCAGGTGGACGCGCGAATATTGGTCCCTTGTGATGATATCGCCGAACGATGCCTTCCCGCGCGTAAGTTCGGCAATCCCTGGTGCGCTTGGATCGGTCGACACCACAGACAGGTTCGGGGCGCTGAATGCGACATCGACCAATACGACATTGGCATTTTGAGCAAGGGCCCGCGACAGCGTGATCGCGGCATAGGTTGTCCCGACGTTGCGCACGATCCCGATCACCGCAATGCGTCCGGAGTCACTCGCATTGTGCATATCGCGCACGACGTGTTCGATAGTCCGCGGGGCATACCCGGAAGCCGCCTCTTGCAACGGAGAGACCGGCGCCAACGGCGGTGAGACAACTTGCGGTGCCGGCATGACCCGGGGAGCGTCAAAAGCTGGGCCATAAGCAAAACCGTAGGAAGGTGCAGGCGCGGCCAACAGGGCGCTTGTAACCACAAAACCAGCCGAAAGCGTGAAAGCGGCAAACGCGGCGATCAGCACAATTGCCAGCTTCTTCGGGTAACTCGGCTTGATTGCGGGTGATGCGCGCGAAATGATCCTCGCCTCCGGCGGGGCGGCGCTGATGCTGTCTCGCGCCGCAGCTTCGCGATATTTCACAAGGTAGGATTCGAGCAGATCGCGCTGCGTCTTGGCTTCTCTTTCGAGCGCGCGAAGTTGAACGTCCTGCTCGCTTGTTTCGGACGCGATTTTCTTGGCCTGATCAAGATTGGCCGTGAGCGCCGAGAGTCGATCACCAGCCACCTTCGTATCGCTGTCGAGCTGACGGAGCAAGCGCTCGCCTTCAATCTGTATCTGTCGGTCGATCTCGCCGATCTGCGCCTTGAGCTCCTTGATCCTGGGATGCTGATCGAGAAGCGTCGTCGACTGTTCGGCGAGTTGCGCGCGCACCGCAATTCGCTGTTCGATGAGGCGCCGCATTGTGTCGGAGTTTGCGATATCGGCGGAGTCGATTGGCTTCCCGGCGCCTATTTGGTCCCGCAACTGGCGCGCCCTTGTCTCGAGGTCAGTTTTCTGACCACGCGCCGCCGCAATCTGCGAATTGATCTCGGTCAGCTGCTGGCTAGGCAGCGACGTGTTATTGGACCCCGCATACAGGTTGGCGCGCGAGCGATAGTCCTCGACCTTGGCCTCGGCTTCTGCGACTCGCGTCCGCATCTTCTCAATCTCGCCGGCAAGCCAAAGGCTCGCGGCGCGTGTCTGCTCCTGCTTCGTTGACTGTTGCCGGTTCAGATAGGTTTCAGCAATTGCGTTGGCGACCTTCGCGGCAAGATCGGGATTTTCGGAGCTGAAATCGATTGCGATTACGCGGGACTTCTCGACCGTATAGACGCTGATACGGTCGTAGTAGGATTCCATCACACGTTCTTCGCGCGACATCGCGCTGAGGTCGCGGCCAACGCCAAGAACGGCCAGGATCGCTCGCAAGCCCGAAAGATGTCCGGCCGCGGGATCAAATTCGGGTTTGTCGGCGAGCTTTTCTTTTTGGATCACCTCGCGCGCCAGATCGCGTGAAAGCACGAGCTGAATTTGGCTCGTCACGGCTTCAGGATCGATGGTTGCACGCTCGCCTGTCTTATCGGCTTCCGCACGCAGGAACACGTTTTCCCGTGCCTCGAGCAGCAGCCGCGCCTCGGACTGGTAGCGCGGAGTAATCGTGTTGACTGCCAGAAATGCCGTCCCCGCCGACAAAAGCGTAAGGCCGATGATCATGGCCTTTCGACGCCAGAGCGCCCTACCAAGCCCGCGCATGTCGGGCTCGCCATCCGCAATCCCCGGAAGCACCGCTGGCGCCGGCGTGGCGGCTGGCTTTGGCTCTCTGCGAAACAGCATCACACGCTACTCAGGGGTACGGGCGCCAAGACCGGGGCAAACCATGACGCGGGAGTCGAAACGGCCGTCGTCCAAGACCAATTTGATCTCACCCGATTATGGTTGCGACGACGTTAATGATGCCTACCGCGACAGGGCTCATGTTTTGTTAACTACGTCGCCCCCTAATCCCGGAGGGGCACATCAAACTTCGGACGGGATTCGTGCGATGAGAAAAGGCGGCATGTCGTCCTGCGAATTGGACGATTCGGGACGATGACCCCGCTGAACATCCTGCACGTGTTCCGGGCGCCGGTGGGAGGACTGTATCGCCACGTCCTGGATCTTGCCCGCGAACAAATCGCACGCGGACATCGCGTCGGGTTGATCGCAGACAGCAATACCGGCGGCCCCCGCGCCGCGGAGACACTCCGGGAACTTAAGCCTTCGCTTGCGCTGGGCCTCACTCGGCTTCCGATGCGCCGGCACATCGGCCCTGGCGACGCGACCATACTCGGCCACGTCATGGGGCGAATTGCCGAGTCACGCGCGGACGTGGTGCATGGCCATGGAGCCAAAGGCGGCGCCTATTCGCGCTTGGCATTCAATGCCCCGCGTACGGTCCGCGCTTATACGCCGCACGGCGGCAGTCTTCTGTTCGGTCACAACACGCTCACCGGCAAATTCTATCTCGCTACCGAAAAGCTGCTGATGCTGCGCGGCGACCTGTTCCTTTTTGAAAGCGCTTACAGCGCCGATGTATTTCGCCGCAAGATCGGCACCCCGCAGGGTCTGGTGCGCGTGGTCCATAACGGCGTGTCCGAAAAGGAGTTTGAGCCAGTCAAGACACGGGCCGATGCAACCGACCTCGTCTTCATGGGCGAGTTCCGGCCCGTCAAAGGCATCGATGTTTTGATTGATGCAATAGCAAAACTCAATCGCCATCGGCGGCACGTGACAGCAACGCTGGTCGGCGACGGACCCGAACGCGATTCGTTGCATGCGCAGGTCGAACGCCTCGGTCTGGCAGGTGTCATCCGATTCCAGGCAGCCATGCCCGCCCGCGAGGCACAGACGCTGGGCCGCATCATGGTGATCCCATCGCGGGCGGAATCCCTGCCCTACGTTGTCCTTGAGGCCGCCGCAGCGGGCATGCCGCTAATCACAACGAAAGTCGGTGGAATTCCGGAAATTTATGGCCCTCTGACCGACCGCCTGGTTGCACCGCAGGATGTCGGCGCGCTCGCCGAGGTCATCGGAGAGAGCCTCGATCGCCCTGAGAGGACTGCCGAAACGGCGCGGCAACTGCGCGAGCGCGTGTCACAATTGTTCTCGGTCAAGAGCATGGTCGACGGGGTGCTCGCGGCCTACCAATCAGCCCTCGACCGCCTGCGGCAAAGTGGCCGCCGTTAGCGCACTTGTCGCCGTCGCGCTAAGCTTTTTTTGAGACTTTTTCCCTACAAATTTCCGGGAGTTAGGGGCGTTCCCGCCGTGCACCTGGTTCCTGCACCGCGGGTGCAATTGGCGTGCGCATGAGCAACTCTGACATTCGCCCATCGATGAGCGCCGCAAGCGCGGTTGCGGTCGCTGACCGGATGATCGCTCGCGCGCGCAGCGCTTCGAATGCCCGCTCGCTCACGCCAGAAGCGCTGGAGGTCGTCTCCAAGCCCGCGCCGCGACCGATCTCCCCTATCGTGCTGGCCGGCTTCGTACGCATGACCGAGTTCGCGCTCGTTCTCGCGGTCGGGCTTGCGCTCTACGCGATCTACCTCCCGCCGATGCACGACTTGATCTGGCGCTACTCCGCCGCAAGTTTCTTGATCGCACTCCTGTCAACGCTCGCTTTTCAGACTGCCGACATCTATCAGGTGCAGGCCTTCCGCGGCTACGAGAAGCAATACATGCGGCTTGCTTCGGCCTGGTCGGTGGTGTTCCTGATCGTCATAGGAGCATCGTTTTTCGCCAAAGCAGGCGATATGTTCTCGCGTGTTTGGCTCGGCTCGTATTACATCGTCGGCCTTTGCGCTCTCATCGCATCGCGAAGACTCGTGTTTCTGCTCGTCCGCAAATGGACACGCGAAGGGCGTCTTAACCGGCGCACGGTCATTGTTGGCGGCGCGGATGCCGGCGCAGGCGTAATCGAAGAACGTCGGCAGACACTGGCATCGACATCATTGGTCTGTTCGATGATCGCAACCATGACCGCAGCAGTGCCGAATGCGCCGGCGAACGCAAGCTGGGAACGGTCGACGATCTCGTCGAGTTCGGCCGCCGCACCCGCGTCGATCTCGTTATCTTCTCACTGCCGATCTCGGCGGAATCGCGCATCCTCCAAATGTTGAAAAAATTGTGGGTGCTTCCGGTCGACATCCGTCTTGCCGCGCACGCCAACAAACTTCGTTTCCGCCCCCGTTCGTATTCCTACATCGGCAATGTGCCTGTTCTTGACGTCCATGATCGTCCTATTGCGGACTGGGACGTGGTGATGAAGTGGCTGTTCGATAAAATTATCGGCAGCCTGATTCTGCTGATGGCGTTGCCGGTGATGGCGATCATCGCGCTCGCCATCAAGCTCGACAGCAGGGGACCGGTGCTGTTCAAGCAGAAGCGCTACGGATTCAACAATGATCTGATCGAGGTCTATAAATTTCGTTCGATGTACGTCAATGCCGCCGACATGGCCGCTGACAAGCTCGTCACCAAGGATGACCCGCGGGTGACGCGCGTGGGCCGCATCATCCGCAAGGCGAGCCTCGATGAGCTGCCGCAGCTGTTTAATGTCGTGCTCAAGGGCAACCTGTCGCTGGTCGGACCGCGGCCGCACGCCATCAATGCCAGGGCAGAGGCCAGGCTCTATGATGAAGCGGTCGACGGCTATTTCGCTCGCCACCGCGTGAAACCCGGCATCACGGGCTGGGCGCAAATCAACGGATGGCGAGGCGAGACCGACACGCATGAAAAGATCCAGCAACGTGTCGAGCACGACCTCCATTACATAGAGAACTGGTCGATCCTTTTCGATTTCGCGATCCTGCTGCACACCCCGCTCGCGCTGCTCAAGACCGAGAATGCCTATTGATCACGGCCACCGACATCGCGCCGCCTGGTTTATCGCCGGCGCTGCATGCTGCATCGTTCCGTGAACGCCTGCTTCTAATCATCCTGTTCATCACGGTTTTCGCAAGCTCGGTCGCCTTCATCGAGCCCTCCCCACATGACGTTCTCGTGGGCGTGCTGGCAATCGCCGCGCTGATCGCGGGGGTTCGTCTCGAACGGGCGCTGGTTGTGCCGCTCATGCTGCTGCTCATCTGGAATTTCGCGGGCATGCTGGCTCTGATGCACGTGCCCGGCGAAGAAAAGACCATCCAATACACCGCCACCTCGGTGTACCTCGCGATCACCGGGCTTCTGTTCGCCTGCCTCTTTGCGCAGAACACCATGGCGCGGCTAAACGCGATGCGGATTGCTTACGTGGCGACGGCCATAATCGCGACGTTCGTAGGCGCCGCCGGCTACTTCGATCTGTTCGGAACTGGCCATCTGTTTGCGCCGCTCGGGCGCGCACTCGGCGCATTCAAGGATCCCAACGTATTCGGACCATTCCTGATCTGGCCTGCGCTGTTTCTGCTCTATCGCATGATCGGAAGCGGCGTCCGGTTCGGCGACGTGCTGCTCGCTGGCATTCTTCTATTCGGTCTGCTCCTGAGCTTCTCCCGCGGGGCCTGGTTCCATTTTGCGGTTTCCTGCGTCGTCATGGTCGCCCTTGCATTCGTGGCCGCGCCGAACGCGCGCTTGCGGCTACGCGTTCTCGCGGTCAGCGCATCCGGGATTGTGGTGCTGTCATTGGTGTTCCTGTTTCTCCTGTCATTCGACGCAATCCAGGGTATGTTTGAGGAGCGCGCTCGTCTTATCCAGTCCTACGACGTCGGCCAGGGCGGCCGCTTTCTCCTCCAGGAGTTGGCCCTCACAGCGGTGTTGAATTTCCCGTATGGCATGGGACCGTTCGAATTTGCCCGCGTGCATGGCCTGCAGCAGCACAACATGTATCTGCAGGCCTTCCTGGTCTATGGCTGGCTGGGAGCGATGGCTTATCTGCTGCTGCTGCTTTCGACGCTGGTGGTGGGCCTGCGAAATGCCCTCGTGATCACGCCTTGGCAGCCTTATCTCATCACCGCTGTCGCAACCTTCGCCGGCGAAATGGCGGAAGGCGTTGTGATCGACACCGACCACTGGCGGCACTTTTATCTTTTGCTCGGCATGATCTGGGGGCTGGCAGCGGCGACGCTACGGCAGGTGCGAGCACGACCGATACACACACCGGCCGGCTACCTGGCCGCGCGCTAGTTCAATCATTTCTTGCAGAGCAGGATCGGCTGGTGCTGGGCGCCCCCGGGCATATGGACGATCTCACAATCCTTGAAGCCCACGTCGCGTGCGACCCGGAACAGATAGTCTGTGCGATAGGCAACCGCCGCCTCCGGCTGCTCCATCGACTCGACGCGTGCATTGCCGATCGCGTGCTGGAACGTGTGCCGCGTGCCATAGGTCGCGGGCGGATAATCGAGGTTGAAGTGTGAATGCATGATGGCGCCGCCAGCCCTGAGAAGGCGGTAGCTCTCGCGGATATAGTTTTCGAGCTCGCCTTCGAGC
>JBKPRE010000027.1:0-72747 GCA_046734435.1 Pseudomonadota bacterium
CAACGCCACGATGATTGAAAGCGGATGACCGTAACCGATGTGAAGCATGTAGCCGGTGGCGTAGGCGGCAACGCCGAACAATCCGGCATGGCCGAGCGACACCAGGCCGCCATAGCCGACCAGAACGTTCAGTCCGAGAGCGAAGATCGCAAAAAATAGGATCTGGCTCGCGACATTGACGTAATAAATTCCCGGCACCCAATAGGGGACGGTCAGGAGCAGCACCACGGCCACGATCGAGGCGATCGAGCGCGGGCTCATGGCACGTGCCGGCCGAAAAGGCCTTGCGGCCGGAAAAGCAGCACCAGCAGCATCGGCAGGAACAGCACGAAATAGGCAAGCTCAGGCAGCATTGCCTGTCCGAAGTTGTAGATGAACCCTATGACGATGCTGCCGACGAAGGAGCCGAGCAGGCTGCCGGTGCCCCCCAGGATGACCACGACCAGCGCGAGCGGCAGCATGTCCTGGTCGAGTCCCGGATAAGCCGAGAGCATGGGCCCCCCGATGATGCCGGCGAATGCCGCCAATCCAGCGCCCAAGGCAAAGACGATCGTGAACAAGCGCGACACCCTGATTCCGACCACGCGCGCCATGTCGGGGTCGTCGACACCCGCGCGGATCATGGCGCCGAGTCGGGTGCGATCAAGCAACAGCCAAAGGCCGATCGCGACGATGATCGCGATAACAATGATCGTAAGTCGGTAATAGGGCACGATCAGCGGCCCGGCACGCAAAAAGCCATCCAATTCTTTGGGACTTGCCACGTTGATCGGGTCGCCGCCCCACACCATCAGGCAGAAGTCCGCGGCGATGAACGAGATGCCGAGTGTCACCAGCACCTGCGCCAGTTGTTGGCCGGGGAGTTGACGCAACAGGAACCGCTCGAGGATCGCGCCGAATGCCGCGACCAGAAGCGCCGCAAACAACGCCGACAGCCAGAAGTCGAACGTTCTTCCGAGCATGCCACCAACGAATGTCGCGCCGATATAGGCGCCGAGCATGAACAGGGATCCATGCGTCAGGTTAGGAATGCGCATCAATCCGAAGATGAGAGAGAATCCCGCCGACAGCAGGAACAACAGGCCACCAAAGGTGACGCTGTTGACTGTCAGCAGCATCCAGGACGACATGGATATTCGTTTCCCGCGCTCGATCCCCCGCGAACGGCGGGCATCGCGCCAGCGATGCCCGCCTGTTGCGTTACTGCTTGAGCGGCGGGTAGTCGCGCGAATAGACCGGCTGTGCCAGGAACTTCTTCTCGTCGTAGGTCCAGAACTGGCCGACGTTGTGGTAGGTCTTTACGGTTTTGTTCCACAGGCTCAGGCCGTATTTGGCGCCCTCTTTGCCGAGCTTCCGAACGTAGAAATCGCCGATCACGTTGCCGAAATGATCGAACTTGACCGGGCCGCGTGGCGTGTCTGTCAAATTGACTGCCCGCATCGCTGCAACGAGCTTGGTTTTGTCACTGGCGTCGCCGTTGAGTGCCTTGAGACCGGCTTCGACCACTTGGCAGTTGACATAGAGCAAGCCGGCATACTGACCCGGAACAGTATTGAAATTCTTCAACATACCCTGCACGAAGCGATGGTTGCCGTCGGTCTCGAGATCGAGCGTATACGGAATGCAGCTCATGAGGCCGATCGCTTCGTCGCCGAAGCTCTTGAGCAAAGCATCGTCGCCGCCGGTTTCGCCCGAGACAACCGGAAACTTGAGGCCGGCACCGGCATAGGCTTTCATGAAGCGTAGCGGGTTAGAGCCGGCGAAGCCCTGACATACGCCATCGCAATCGCCGATCTGAGCGACATAAGGCGTGTAGTCCGGGGTAACAAGCGGTGGCCAGATCTTCTTGAGGATCTTGCCGCCGTTGTCTTCGAAGGTCTGCTGGAAGCCACCCATCTGCTCATGGCCGAACGCGAAGTCTTCGGAGATGCAGATAACGCGTTTCAATTTCAATTCCTTGGCGGCATAGTCGGCCATTGGATGCATGGCCTGCGCAGAGGTCGCCGAGGCGCGGATGAAATATGGATTGGGACGGCGCTGTGTCATGTCCTCGGCGGCGGCGAGGCTCAGCAGCGGCATCTTGTTCTGGGCAATGTAGTCGGTGATCGCCAGCAATTCGAAGGCAGCGAGCGGTCCGAGGATGGTATCGACCTTGTCGCGCTCCACCAGCTCCTGCACCTTGGTCTTGGTGCCGGCGGGATTACCGCCCGTGTCGGCGGAGATGAACTCGACCTTGCGGCCGGCCATCGTATAGTCCTTCTCTTTTAAGTAGGTGAGGACGCCTTGTTCCATCTGGATGCCGCCCTGCGCGAGCGGGCCGGTCTTTACGGTGAGCAGGCCGAGCTTGAATGGCGCCGCTTGCGCAATCGCCGGCATCGGAAAATTGAATGCCGCTGCGGCAACGCCGGCGGCGGTCCCGGCCATAAATTTACGACGGCTAACTTTGCGAGACATGCATTCCTCCCTTTGTCGCTCCTGGCGGGGCTTACATTTTGATCGGCCGTGACATTCTGGCCGTGTTTGATGCGACGCGATGTCCGTTCCGGGCCGCTCGCCCCACCATAGCGGTCCCGATCGCTGCCATCATCGGCCAAGCCATTCCTCGATGTAAAGCCCGATTGGCGTGAGAGGGGCGTGCCCACCTGCGCGAATGGGCAAAACCATTTGCACAGTTCGGAATGTGAAAATTAGTCGCTAAATACCGAGATAGTTGGCCTTGATTTCGTCGTTGGCGCGCAATTCTTCCGGTTTCGCGGAATAAACGACTTGGCCTTTGCTCATCACGTGCACGTAGTCGACAAGCTTGAGTGCAAGATGCGCGTTCTGCTCGACAAGCAATATAGAGAGACCTTCCTTCTTCAGCGTGCTGATCGCTTCCCAAAGGCCCTGGATGATGATTGGCGCCAACCCTTCCGACGGTTCGTCCATGATCAGGCAGTCAGGATTGGTCATCAGGGCGCGGCCGATCGCCAGCATCTGCTGCTCGCCGCCTGACAAGGTCTTGGCGCGCTGATTGCGGCGTTCAAGGAGACGCGGGAACAGCTTGTAGACGCGTTGCAGGTTCCACCCGTGACGATCGGGGCTGCGTTCGGCCACGAGCAGGTTCTCTTCGACGCTGAGCGTGGGGAACACCCGTCGTCCCTGCGGGACGAGGCCCATGCCGCCGCGCACGGTCTCGAACGATGGCGATTGGGTGATCTCGTTGCCCTTGAACACGATGCGGCCGCGCCGCGGCGGATTAAAGCCGACGATCGAATTGACCAGCGTGGTCTTACCGACACCGTTGCGGCCGAGCAGGCCGAGGATCTGACCCTGCTGCAACTGCAGCGACAGGCCATGGAGGACATGAGCATCGCCGTAATAGGTATGGATGTCGTGGACTTCGAGGATCGCCATCAGTCGGTCCCCAGGTAGATTTCCTGCACGCGCTGGCTGCTCTTGATCTGCTCCGGCGTGCCGGTTTCAAGGAGTTCGCCGAAATGCAGCACCGAGATCTCGCTGCAAACATCGAATACCACGTCCATATCGTGCTCGATCAGAAGGATAGCGAGGTTACGATCGAGCTTTTGCAGGAAGTGCACCATCTCGGTCGACTCGCCCGATGACAGGCCGGCTGCCGGCTCATCAAGCAGAAGAATCTTGGGATCGCTGGCAAGGCCAAGGATGATCTCAAGCTGGCGCTGCTCGCCGTGGGAGAGGTTACGCACCTCGACGTCCTTGCGGTCGAGGAAACCGGCCTGTTCCAGCAGGCGATGGGCCTTTTCATAGACTTCTTTATAAGACGACTGAAAGCGCCACATCACGAATTTCGTTGGCCGCAGGCCTTCGATTGCCAGCAGCACGTTGTCGATAACCGTCAGCTTCGGGAACAGGCTTGTGATCTGGAAAGTGCGCGCCATGCCCTTGGCCGTACGATGGTGGCTTTCCCACTTGGTGACGTCCTGACCGAACAGCAGAACCTCGCCGGACGACACCGGATAGATGCCGGTGATCAGGTTGAACAGGGTCGTCTTGCCGGCGCCGTTCGGGCCGATGATGGCCTTACGGTCGCCTGGCATGACGCGGAACGATACATCGCGAGTCGCTTTCAGGCCGCCGAAGTTTTTCGACAGATGCCTGAGCTCGAGAGCTGGAACGTCAACCTGGGTATTGGTCACGACGCGTCTTCCTCGACAACGAAGAGCCGGGGCCTTGGCGGGCCCCGGCTTCCCTGATGATCACTCGCAGAACTTACACGGCGGGAAGTTCTTGTCGTAGACAGGCTGCGCAAGGAACTTGTCCTTGCCGTAGGTCCAGAACTGGCTGACGTTCGGATAGGTCTTGGTGACCGTATTCCAGAGCTCGTCCTTTTCGTAGCCAAACATCTTCTTCTTCTCGACCTTCTTGATGTAGATGTTCTGGATCGGATTTCGGTTCTCGTCGAGCGAGACAGGCCCACGCGGGGTTTTATCGAGCTTGATGCCGACCATGATCTTGATCAGCTCTTCCGGCCCGGGCCATTTTCCGCCAGCCTTCTTGAGCGCTTCGTCCAGCCACATGGCCGTCGTGTAGTTATTCTCAGAGTAATATGACGGCACTTTGCCGAACTTGGCGCGGTAAGCCTTCACGAAGGCTTCGTTTTCCGGGGTCTGTAGCGCCGCGCTGTAGTGCAGGGCCGAAACATCGCCGATCGCTTCGTCGCCCATGAACGGCAGCACGAATTCGTCATAACTGGTGCCGCCGCCGATGATCGGCTTCTTGAAGCCGGCGCCACGCATCTGCTTGATGAACTGCGCTGGCATCGGGCCGACCATCAATGAGAATACCGCGTCGGCATCGCCCTTGATCGTCGGGATGAAGGGCCCGAAGTCCTTGGCGCCGAGCGGAGGCCAGATCTTCTGGATGATCTTGCCGCCGCAATCCTCGAACGCCTTCTGGAAGCCGCCGACGGTCTCGTAGCCGAATGCGTAGTCAGCGGCGATCGTGACGATCTTCTTATAGCCCTGGTCGCAGGCCCATTGGCCGAGCGGGTGGTTGGGTTGCGAGCTCGACCAGCTGGTACGGATCAGATACGGGAATTCCTTGAGCCGGCGTTGCGTGAGGTCATCGGCCGCCGGGATGGACGGGATGTACATCGTCTTGAGCTCGGTGCTGACCGGCGCAAGGGCATAGCCCGTCGAGGCAAGAACGCCGCCGATCAATATATGCACCTTGTCCTGCAGAACGAGCTTCTTGGCCTTGGTAACGGCGACGTCGCCCTTGCCCTGCTCGTCCTCGATGATCAGCTTGACGTCCATGCCGCCAAGCTTGTTGCCGTGCTGATCAAGATAGAGCAAAAAGCCATCGCGCATGTCGATGCCGGTTTGCGCGAGGCCACCGGTGAGCGGCGCGAGATAGCCGATGCGGAGCTCCTCTGCGCCGGCGGAAGCGGACAGGCCGAAACCGGCCGCGACCGCGGTGCCTATCAATATCGATCGAAGTTTACTTGACGCGCTTTTCATTTGTCGTTCCTCCAGTTGATCGATGTTTCCGTTCAATTCAGGATGGCGCAGATGCCATTTTCGCCGTCTCACGTTTCTTCTGACCGTTTCGCCATTGCTTTATCCGCTCCGGAATCCCCATCAGCCCGGTTGGGAGATAGAGGATCGTCAGAACGTAAACCCCGCCCAGCACATACTGCCACCATGGGATCAGTGTGCTGACATATTCGCGAAGCCCGAACACAATTGCCGAACCGATTGCGCCGCCGACCAGCGTCCCGGCGCCGCCCAGAACCGTCATTAGCAGCGCATCCACCGACGTCGTCAGGACCACCGTTTCCGGTGTCACGATGCCGTTGGCGTGCGCCCACAGCACGCCCGACAATCCGCCGAACGCGCCGGCAATGATAAAGGCGACATATTTATGTAGCCACACGTTGTAACCGAGGATGCGCATGCGCAGTTCGCGCTCACGGATGCCCAGCAGGCTCTTGCCGAAGGGCGAGCGGACCAGGATGTAAAGCGCAAGCAGCGTTGCCGCAAAAAATCCAAAGGTGAGATAGAAAAAATTGATGTCGCTGGAGAGATCTATGCCGAACTGTGGTCGGCCGCCTTTCATCGTGAGGCCGTTGTCACCGCCGGTCATCGAATTCCATCGGTAGGCCAGGCCCCATACGCATTGGCCGAGCGCAAGCGTAATCATCAAAAAATAGGTGCCAGTCGCGCGGATTGCGAACAGGCCGAAGAATGCCGCGAGCGCGCCCCCGACTGCCATGCCGATCGGGATCATCAGCCAGAAATCCCACTTCAGACCAAAGCCGTAATTATTGGCGAGAATGGCGGTGAGATAGGCGCCGACCCCGAAATAGGCGGCTTGGCCTAACGAAGCCAGACCGGTGAAGCCGAGGAGAATGTCGAGGCTCATCGCCAAAATGGCGAAAACCATTGCGCGCGTCGCCAACAATACGACGAAAGAATTGCAGTAGGGGACGACGATCAGCAAGGCGAGCAGGCTGACGATAATGACCGCGATCTTGAAGTTCTGAGTTCCCATGCCGTCAGTCCCGCCCGAAGAGGCCGGTCGGCTTGATCGCGAGGATCAGCACCATCGGCGCATAGAGGGTGAAGTAGGCCAACTCGGGGAACAGGGCTTTGCCGAAATTGTCGGCGAGGCCAACCAGCAACGCGCCGATCGCCGCGCCGCCGAGCGAGCCCATGCCGCCGATGATGACGACGGCAAAAGCGATCGGCAGCATTTCGAAATCAAGACCTGGATAGACGCCGAGGAAGGCGCCGCCGATCACACCGCCGAGCGCGGCCATGCCGGCGCCAAGCGCGAAGATCATCATCGAGATCTTGTTGGTGTCGATGCCGACCCCGCGCGCCATTTGCGCGTCATCGACGGTAGCGCGTACGGAGGCACCCATCCGCGTCTTTTCCATCGCCAGCCAGAGCACGATCCCGATGACAAGAGCGCCGACGATCATGAACAGGCGGTAGATCGGTAAATAAATGCCGCCTATGACCAGGCTTTGCGTCAGTGCACCTGGCGGCTGGATGTCGAAATTGTTGCCGCCCCAGATGTCGAGCGCCGCCTGCTGAAACAGAAACGCGAAGCCTACGGTCATCAACACCTGCCGCAACACATCAGATTCGATTGCGACGGCCGATATCCGCTGCAGCAGCAGGAAAACAGGAATGGCAAAAGCGATCACGACCAGTATGACCTGAATAATGCCGCCGACCTGGCCGGGCAGCAGTTGCGGCAGAACTGGGCCGATTGCCAGCCGGATCACGAGTGCAATGCCAAGCGCTATGACGGCGTCGCGAATGAACTTGGCGCGGCCTTCCGGCCGCAGGAACAGGCGCTCCATGATTAAGCCGACGACAGCGATGGTGAGTGCAGCAATTGGTATGGACAACAGCCAGGAGCCGGTGCTTCCGATGACGGACAGCGCAACGTAGCCGCCGAGCAAAAAGTAGGAACCGTGCGACAGATTGACGATGCGCATCACGCCGAAGATCAGCGACAGGCCGGCCCCGACGAGAAACAACAACGCGCCGTAGGACACGCCATTGAACGCCTGGACTATCCAGAATTGCGTACCCATTCCCCCCTTTTTCCTTCTGTTGGGCCGAAGGTTGCGGCGAAGCTTACCTTAGGACCGATACGAATGAACACCCCAAATGGCCGCACGCTTCCATTGTAAAGCCGCGTCCTCTCGCACTCGCCACACATTCATTGCTTACTTTCATCCGCTTGCCCGCTTCTTCGGTGGGATGATTGGCAGCAGCAGATAGGGCGCTTTGCCGTGCCCAAAATGCAGGCTAGTGATGCCGCTGAAAATGGCCGGCGGGCGGTCACGCGGATCGTCATGCAGGAACGGGCCACACCCCTTCAGTTCGTTCTTGAAGTTTGACAGCTTGCCGCCGCTCGCTCCGCCATATTCATAGTCCTTGCCGCGGATCGACAGGCCGACGCGATAACCCGCCGGAACAACGATCGACGTCGGCCAGATTTCAATGTCGAGTTCCACGACCTGGTTCTTTTTCAAAGGCCGCTTTTCATCGTGGGCGTGATAGGGCCGGTAGGGCTTCGACAATTTTTTGTCGAGCTTGCGGTGTGACGCGCGCAACCATCCTTGTCCGATTGGCGTATGAGGGTCGATGGCCCCCTGGAATACGATTTCCTTGAGGTCACCGGTGAATACGCGCAGCACGATGAAGAAATCGGCATCGGAGGTCGAGGAAGAGGCAAACAGCTTCAAGGCCGACGGTCCCGTGATCTCCGTCTCTTTTGCGAGCGGCGGAGTAAGGAAAGTCAAACCGTCGTTCATTGCCGCAAATTTTAGTTGCGCGGCTCCGGACAGCCTTTTGGTCGTCAGCGTCATCGCTGACGGGTCGAGATAGAATTTTGTCCATCGTGTGCGCTTGAGTGGCCATTCGCTTTCGGCGCGCGGCACAAATTTGTCGATATGCCGTACCTGCAGCAGCACTTTTGGTTGTTTCGCCCAGCCTTCTTTCTTTCCGTGCAGGAAACAGTCGAAGAAACGCAGCTGCTGCTCGCGTCCGTAGTCCGTGTAGAAATGTGTCCAGTGCTCGATGCCATGGGCCTCCAGCCATTTCTGCCTGGAGGCGGCGCGCACGTATCCTTCGAAATTGCCACGCGGGTGCAGCCCCTGGCCGCCCCAATTGGCAGCGGAAAACAGCGGCGTGACGATCTTGTCCCACTTTGCCGATCGCGCCCGATGATAGTCGTCGTCCATTGGATGCGACGCGATCTCGGTGCCGAAGTCGGAGCGGTTTCTCGCGAGTTCTGATTCCGGCAACGTTTCCGGTCCGCATACCAGTTCACTGTGCACGCGGCTGCGCCTGCCGCGTTCGCCGGCGCCGTACTGAACGGTCTTGACCTGCATGTCATACCAGTTTTCCCAGAAGGTCGAGAGCATGCCGCCGTGATGCGTCATATCGCGGTACCAGTCGGCGGCACCTTCCCAGACGCACATGGCGGCAAGATGCGGCGGTTGCAGCGATGCGACTTGCCACTGGTTGATGCCGTAATACGAAATTCCGTTGAGACCAACCTTTCCGTTCGACCACGGCTGCACGCCCGCCCACTCGATGCAGTCGTAGAAATCTTTCGTCTCGCGTGGGGAGAAATGATCGATGAAGCCCGGCGAGCATCCGGCGCCGCGCGAGTCGACGCGCACGCAAATGTAATCGTGCGGCACCCACTTTTCCGGATCGACCACTTCCCAGCTTTGATAGAGATTGCTCGACCCGGCGGTCACGTCGGGATGCTTTTCCGCCATACGCTGCCAGGCGCTCGGATATCCGTCCTGGAATGCGAGACTTTTCGCGTAGGGCCCGTAGCTGAGGATGACAGGGTACTTGCCGTCTTTCACTGGGCGAAAAACGTCGGCGCGCAGCACGAGACCATCGTCCATCGTGATCGGCACGTCCCAATCGATCCGCATCCCATCGCGGATCTCGGTGCGTTGCTGATGCGACGCCATGTACCTACGCCCTTCCCACGAATTATTCTTTTATGGGATGGGCAGGCTACAGAACACGAAGAAGGACGCAAGAGCCGTAGATGCGGGCTAGCGCTTGCGCCGCTTGACCTTTGCCATCTTCTCAAGCACCGCGCAGACCGCGGCGGTATCGCGGCTGCCAAGGCCGCTTTTCATTGCCTTGATGTAGATTCCCTTGGTCGCATTGAACATTGGCGTCGGCACGCGGATCTTTCGCGCGTAGTCGCCGATCACCTGCATGTCCTTGTCCCAGACCGAAATCTTCATTGTTACGTCGTCATAGCGGCCTTTCGCCATCATCGGAGCGCGCAGCTCGAAGACGCGCGAATTGCCGGCGCCCGCCGTTATCAAGTCGACGATCATGCGCGGATCGAGACCGGCCTTCATGCCAAGGACCATTGCTTCGGCCGATGCAACATTGTTGATGGCGACAAGAAGATTGGCGACGTATTTCATACGGCTGCCGTTGCCGAATGGGCCGACATTGAAGACTCCGCGACCGAATGCCGTGAGCAGGGGGCGGATTTTCGCGATGAGTTTCGAGTCGCCGCTGGCATAGAACACGAGGTCGCGATTTCTTGCTTGCGCACCAGTGCCGCTGACCGGGCAGTCGATCGTCTGGTGTCCAGCCTTGCGGAGCGCCGCCGCCGCTTTTTCCTTATCTGAAATTTTGAAGGTGCTCATTTCGACGAGCAATTTGCGCTTGAGGTTGGCCGCCGCGATCTTGCGCACGGTATCGGTGAGCGCCTCCGGCTTGGGAAGACTGGTTAGAATTGTCGGAACGGCAGCCGCAAGCTCGGCGGCGTTTTTCGCAATCTCGACGCCTGCGCGCTTGGCTTCACGGCGGCGCGCCGCATTGGTGTCGTAACCGACGACATGCCAGCCGGCCCTAACCAGGTTCTTCGCGAAGGCACCCCCCATGATGCCGAGGCCGATCACGCCGACCGTGCCCTTGCGCCGTCTTGCCGCCATTCAGTGTCTCCCCGATGCGAAATTGCATCCGTCTGCCCATCCCGTCTTATGCGTTGGGTGTGGGGCTGTCGAGTCGCGGGTTGCAGTATGCCCGCTTTCAAGCAGGCTCCTGATCGCCTATCGTCCCTCCGCAAAAGAACGGGAGGACGCATGCGCGTTGGCGTTGCAGGTCTCGGAGTCATGGGTGCGGCCGTCGCGGCGCGGCTCTTGGAAGTCGGTCACGAGGTGACGGTCTGGAATCGAACGCCTGAGAAGACCAAGGCGTTAGCGGATACCGGCGCCAAGGTCGCGTCGACACCGGCGCAACTTGCGAGCG
The DNA here is from genome assembly GCA_046734435.1 of Pseudomonadota bacterium. Lineage (GTDB taxonomy): Bacteria > Pseudomonadota > Alphaproteobacteria > Rhizobiales > Xanthobacteraceae > Pseudolabrys. Next base: position 10,782 of record JBKPRE010000027.1, read on the forward strand.
CGGTCGAAGCAACCATCACGATGCTGACCGACGCTGCGGCGATCGATGCGGTCTACAACGGCCCAAACGGCCTCCTTTCAGGCGATGTGAAAGGCAAGCTGCTCATTGAAATGAGCACCGTGCCTCCGAAAGTGCCTCTCGCTCTTGCGCCGAAAGTACGCGCCAAGGGCGCTGCATTCGTCGAGTGTCCGGTCGGCGGTTCGACCGCGCCGGCACGGCAGGGGAAACTGCTCGGCCTCATGGGCGCGGAGCCCGCCGACGCAGAGCGCGCCAAGCCCCTGCTCAACCAGCTTTGCCGCAGGCTCGAATACTGCGGGCCGGTTGGCACCGGCGCGTCGATGAAGCTGGCGATCAACCTGCCGCTGATGGTCGCCTGGCAGGCCTATGGCGAAGCTTTTGCCATCGCACGCTCGGCTGGCTGGGAGCCAAAGCGGCTGCTCGATCTGTTCGTCGACACCAATGGCGCAAATCCCGCGCTGAAGAACCGCGCCGAGATGATTGTTACGATGCTCGAAGGGCGCGATCCCGGACCGACGACCTTCAGCATCGCGAACGGTGTGAAGGACCTGCGCACGATGGTGGAAACCGGCGAAGCAAACGGCGCCGACATGCGCGTGACAAAGGCGACGCTAACCGGCTTTGAAGATGCGACGAAGAACGGCTTTGGTGGTGGCGACGGATCACGCATGTCGGTTTATTGGTCCACGCGCAAAAAATCCTGAACACCGCGGGGCTCCTTAGGAGGAATTCATGAGACTCTTTTCGTTCTGGCGCTCGCTGGCGACTTACCGTGTGCGCATCGCGCTGAACCTGAAAGGCATTACGCCCGACGAGGTGATAGAAGTTAATTTGATGAAAGGTCACCAGCGGGAAGCTGAATTCCGTAAAATCAATCCAATGATGGCGATTCCAGCATTGATCGAGGATGACGGCACTGTACTTTTTGAGTCTCTTGCTATCCTTGAATATCTCGACGAGAAACATCCGAACCCGCCGCTGTTGCCAAAAGACCCCAAGGCACGCGCGCGAGTCCGCGGTCTTGCACAAATCATCGCATGTGACACGCATCCGCTGATCGTGCCACGTGTGCGTGAGTATCTGGCGCACGAGTACAAAATTGATGAGGCCGGCGTACTAAAGTGGGGCCACCATTGGCACGAAGCAGCCCTGGGGGCACTCGAGACTCACCTGGCGGGCTCAAAGCAGACGGGACGTTACTGTCAGGGCGACCAGGTCACGATCGCCGATATTTGCCTCGCGGGCCAGGGAGTCGGGGCCGCCTACTTCAAATGTGATCTCGCGCCATTCCCCACGGTGAAACGCATCGTTGATGAGCTGAACAAAATCGAGGCCTTCGCGCGGGCCCATCCGCTCAAGCAGCCTGGCGCCCCGGCTTCGGTCTAGCCTCGAATGATAAACACGGCGATCGTCGGGCTCGGCTGGTGGGGCAAGACGCTGGTCAAGGCGGCGCGCGACTTTGGCGCACCATTGCGCTTTGTTCGCGGCGTCACGATCGAGCCTGACTCGGTTCGCGATTTTGCGGCCGAACATGAAATCGCGCTTGGAACCTCACTCGATGAAGTGCTTGCCGACAAGTCGATTCAGGCCGTGCTGCTTGCGACCCCCCATACCAAGCATCGCGCGCAGGTAGAAGCCATCGCGGCCGCCGGCAAGCATTTGTACTGCGAAAAACCTTTCGCGCTTACCAAAGCCGATGCCATAGCGGCGCTCGAAGCTTGTAAGCGCGCGGGCATCGTTCTCGGGGTTGGTCATCATTTCCGGCTGATGCCGTCAATGCGTGTTTTGGCAGAGCTTAAGGAGGCAGGAGCTTTCGGCACCATCATGCATGTCGAAGGCAACTACAGCCATGACTGGCTCGCAAACTATCCCACCGACAGCTGGCGCATGGCGGCCGAGGAAAGCCGCGCGGGCGGCATGACCGGTATGGGCATTCACGTGCTCGATTGTTTCCGCGATCTGGTCGGCCCGATGAAGCGGATCAGCGCGCTTTCGAAAGCACGTGCCCTCAAATTGCCGACGGGTGACACGACCGCGGCGCTAATTGAGTTCGAGAGCGGCGCAACCGGCACGCTCGGCACCACGATCAAGACTCCATTTCGATGGCGCGTCGCCGTCTTCGGGGAAAACTGCTGGGCCGAAAGCGTAAGTGAGACAAGGGCGATCGTTCGGTACGCCGGCAAGGACGACCCCGAAATCATTGAGCGATCGCAAGACAATCATCTCGGTCGCAACCTCGACTATTTTGCGAAGGCCGTCTTGGGGCAGGGATCCTTCCCGATCTCGCCTGCCGGTATCTTGCAGACAGCTGCGGCGCTCGAAGCTGTCTTCAAATCGGCAGATGCGGACGGCGCCTGGATGGCAGTATGATGGCTGCATGACCGAACCGCAGATCCGCTTCGACGACGGTGCAGCATACGAACGCATAATGGGCGTCTGGAGTCAGCTTGCGGGCGAGCAATTTCTTGGTTGGCTTGCGCCCGCCGCTGATCAGCACTGGGTAGACGTCGGATGCGGCAATGGGGCATTCACCGAATTGATCACCCAGCGCTGCGCACCAGCCAGCGTGGATGGTGTCGATCCGTCGGAGGGGCAATTGGCTTTCGCGCGAACGCGACCGGCTTCCCGCATCGCCAGGTTCAAGCAAGGCGATGCCATGGCTTTGCCCTACGATGACAAGACTTTCGATGTTGCCATCATGGCGCTGGTTATCTTCTTCGTTCCCGATCCGGCCAAAGGCGTTTCGGAAATGGCACGCGTCGTGCGGACAGGCGGCAGCGTCGCGGCGTACGCGTGGGACATGTACGGCGGTGGATTTCCTTGGGAATCGGTGCAGTCCGAATTGCGTGCGCTCGGCCAAAAGATCGTGTACCCGCCGAGTGCCGATGCGTCACGTATCAACACGATGCATCAGCTTTGGACGAGTGCCGGCGTCTCCGATGTCGAGACGCGGGAGATCACCGTGCAACGAACCTTTCAGGATTTTGATGAGTTTGCATCAATCGGCCTGAACACGCCAAGTATCGGTCCAATCGTAAGGGCCATGCCGCCCGGTGAAGTTGATAAGTTAAAAAAGCGGCTTCGCGATCGACTGGCGGTCGATGCCAAAGGCCGCATCACATATTCGGCGCGCGCCAACGCCGTAAAGGGGCGGGTGCGGAAATAGCTTGGACTACGCGCGCAATCTGCGCGGCTCCGCGATGGCACGATCCCAAATGGCGTGGATATGCGCGACCTCTGCCTCAAAGCGCTCGAGGAACATCCGCGCCTGCATCGATAGCTTGCGGCGCGTCGGCTGGATCACCACGAATTCGGCGTGCAGCTCAGGATCTATGATCGGGTTCACGATCAATTCGCCGCGTCCGATGTCATTGACTGAAATAACGCTCGGAAGGATCGTCACCCAATCGGAGCGGGCAACGAATTCAAGCGTCGCGATCATCGCATCCATTTCAAGCATTGCCTCGATCTCGACGCCGTGCGCCTGAAAATAGGTTTCGAGATTGCGACGGCGGATATTGTCCGGACTCGGTGCGACCATCTTGAGAGGGCGACATTCGGGCAGGCGCACGGGCGCGAGAGGCTTGAATCCGGCGCGCGGCCCCGAGATCAGCATCTCACGGTCGCGCACCAACATACGCGATTTCAATCCGATGGTGCCCTCGAACGAAGGCACGACGGCGAAATCGAGCTCGTCGTCGAGCACCATCTCGGTCAACAGCGCGCTGTAGCCTTCGACGATGTGCAGGCGTACTTCCGGGCATTTCGGCACGAAATCGTCCAGCACCGGAGCAAGCACCGCGCGGGTGAAGGTGGGCATCAGTCCGATGCGCAGTTCGCCGGTGACCTCGCCGGCCATCGAACGGGCTTCCTCGGCCGCATGCTCAAGCGCGCCCACCGCCTCCACGCAACGCTTGTAGTAGCGGAGTCCGGCCGGCGTCGGCGTAACGCCGCCGGTTGTGCGCTCGAACAGCTTGACTTTAAGGGCGCGTTCCACCGCCGCGACGTGTTGCGAAATGCCAGACTGTGTTGCGTTTTCCCGCTGCGCCGCACGCGTAAAGGAGCCTTCCTCGCACACGGCGATAACGGCGCGGATTTGCCGCAGCGGGATATTGGCCATGACACCCCCAAAAAACAGGACATTAGAAAATTTGATGGCAGAAGGCAGAATATATTATTTAGCCTGCACAGCCAACCAGCATAGGATTCCCGCAATCAGTCAGGTGGCGCGCTAAAGCGCCGGGTCGGGGAGGACGCCATGGGAGCTAATTTCGGCATTGCCGGATTGGACTGGCAGCAGCGGGTCAATTGGGACCGCATGCGCGAGTATCGCATCGAGCGCGCGCGCGCGATGATGAAAAAGCACGGCCTCGGCGCCATGCTCTGCATGTACGACGAGAACGTGCGCTACATCACCGGCACGCTGACACCCGGCTGGAACCGCCTCAAACCAGGCCTGCGTTACGCAATGTTGTGCGGCGATGGCCGGCCGATACTTTTCGAGCAGGGCGACATCGGGTTCCAGATCGAGCGGCACTCGCCGTGGATTCCGAAAGAGAACGTTCGTCACTCATTCGCCTGGATCAAAGGCGCTGCTGGGCCTGCTTCGACGCAACAGGTGACCAAGTTCACAAAGGCCGTGCTTCAGGCGATGAAGGATAACGGCGTCGCTGGTGAAACGCTCGGCGTCGACTTCATCGACATCAACATGATCAGGATTTTCCAGGAGAACAAGATCAACTGGACCGACGGCATGACGCCAATGATGGAGGCACGCGCCGTCAAGAGTCCCGACGAACAGGAGTGCTTCCGCATCGTCGGCGCCATCGGCGATGCCACGCATTGGGAGTGCATGAAGTTCCTGCGCCCTGGCATCACCGAAAACCAGGTGACCGCGCATCTGATGGAATATCTCTACAGCATCCCCGGAATGGAAGATGTTGAGGACGTCATCGTGTCGTCAGGGCCGAACACCTGGCCGAACTGGCGCAACTTCTCCGACCGCATCATCCAGCCTGGTGACATCGTATTCATGGATTTGGCCGCACTCACATGGAACGGCTACAAGTCCTGCTATTATCGGACCTATTGCGTCGGCAAGGAGCCGACGAAGGAGCAGAAAGACACTTACGCTACCGCGCTTGAATGGCTTTACGACTCGATTGGTGCGGTGAAGGTTGGAGCCACCACGCGTGACATTGCGCTGAAGTGGCCTTCAGCAATGGAAACCTGGGGTTACGAAGACGAGGACCAGGCGGCCGCCAATCTGTGGGGCCACGGTCTAGGCCTCGCGCAATACGACCCGCCGGTGATCTCACGCATCTGGTCGCTCGACCATCCGATCGACATCCAGGAAGGCATGACCTTCGCGCTGGAGACCCAGCACGGCAAGCGTTTCCGCTATGGCGTCCGCATCGAGGAAATGCTGATCGTAAAAAAGAATGAGATCGAGATCGTGTCGAACTTCCCCGTGAAGCAGATCACGGTCGTCGACCCCCTGCCTGGCTACGGGGACCATGTAAAGTGACGTCGGCATGAGCCAACGTCATCCCCGGGCGAGCCGAAGGCGAGACCCGGGGATCTCGAGTCGCAGAGCTGTATCCGCCTGAGCAGGATGGCCGGGGCAAGCCCGGCCACGACAACGGAAACTCAAGCAATCGCGATGACCGCGTTCATCCTCCGTCTTGACGATCCTTTCGCCGGCGATCCTGAACGGGTGGGGCCGAAGGCGGCCAATCTCGCAGCCTTGACGCATGCCGGTCTGCCGACGCCCGGCGGTTTCGCACTCACCGCCGACGCCTACCGCCATCAGCTCCGGCACCTCGGAATCGAGGACTTGTTGAGTCAGTACAACGATGCCGACGTGCCTACATCGCGCCGAATTTCGATCCAGGTCAGGCTTGCGCTCTACGAGCGCGACATTGCCCCGGAGATCCTCGATCCATTGCTCGCCGCCTGGCGCAAGCAGCGCGAGACTGCGCCGCTTGGCGTAGTGCGCTCGTCGGCGCTGATCGAGGACCGTGCCGGCGCCAACTTCGCCGGTCAGTTCGAGAGTTTCCTCGGACTTTCCGATGAGACCGAGTTTCTCACGGCGGTGCGCGCCTGCTGGGCGGCGCTGTGGACCTCGCATGCGCGGCGCTACATGGACAATCACAGGCTTTCGCCTGCCGATACCGCAATGGGCATCCTTATCCAGCCCCTGATCTCCGCGCGCGCGTCAGGCGGCGGCCTGAGTGAGACGGCCGAAGGACAGATGCTGATTTCCGCCACCTGGGGGCTCGGCTCGGCGATCGCGCAGGGTGAAGTGGTACCTGACCGGATTGTGCTGGCGAAGAACGGGTTCCTGCGTACAGTCGAGGCCGGGCGCAAGGGTCATCGCGAGACCTGTGCGCACGGCGTCTCGGCTCCAGAACTGGTGCCGAAAGAGCTTGTGAGCGAGCCGTGCCTTTCGCCGGGAGAGGCCGTAACGCTCGGCCGTTTGTTGCGCAAATGCGAGCACCTAGCGGGCGCTCCGGTCGAGATCGAATGGGCGATGGATGAAAGCGGTTTCAAATTGCTGCAATCGCGCCCGCTGCATGTCGAAGCGCCGATCGTGCCCGATGAAATCTGGCTGCAGCATCCGGGCGTGCGCGGCCATCCCGCCGGCATAGGCTGGGGGGCGGGCCGGGCAGTAGTTGTCAATTGCGAGTGTGAATTGTCGCGTGTCGCGCCCGGCGATGTTCTGGTGACGAAAGTGGCGGGCCCTGCACTCAGCCACATTCTGTCGCGCGTGTCGGGCGTGGTCGCCGAACGCGGCGGGTCGACCTCGCACATGGCCTCGCTCGCCCGCGAACGCGGCATCCCGATGGTGCTCGGGGTACTCGATGCAACCCGCAGGATTCCCGACGGCGCGCAATGTGCCGTTGACGGCGTTGCCGGTATCGTGCGGTGGTTGCGGTGACCGCCAAACTGCGCGTCTTTGTTACCCAGCCAATCGCGTCGAACGCGCTGGATCGGCTGCGCGCGCTTGCAACCGTTAAGATCAATACGGACTCGAGCAAGATCATCGCGAAGTCGAAGCTGATCGCGGCGGTCAAGACGTGCGACATCCTGTTCTCGCTGTTGCACGATCGGATCGATCGCGCCGTGCTCGCCGCCAACCCGAAATTGCGTGCTGTCTGCTCGATGTCGATTACGCCCGACAATATCGACGTCGCAGAGGCGACCAGGCGCGGTATTCCAGTCACGGTCGTTCCGCCGATTGTCGCGGAGGCGACTGCAGATATCCATTTCGGGTTGATGATTGCCGTCGCGCGCAGGATGGTCGAAGGCGAACGCCTTGTTCGCGCCGGTAAATTCCCCGGCTCGCAATCGAACCATCTCGCCGGCGCCTATGTGCACGGCAAGACGATCGGCATTGTGGGGGCAGGGCGTATCGGCCAGGCAACCGCGCGCCGCGCGCGCGGTTTTGGCATGAAAATCATCTATTGGGGTCCTCGCCGCAAACCCGACGCGGAGCGCGAGCTTGGCATGGAGCATGTCACGCTCGAGCGGCTTCTGGCGGAAGCGGACTTCGTGTCGCTTCATCCGCCGTTGAATGCCGAGACGCGTCACATGATCTCGGACGCGCAATTCGCGCAGATGAAACCGACCGCCTTCATTGTCAATACCGCGCGCGGGGCGGTCATCGATGAAAAGGCACTGGTCCGTGCGTTGAAGAAAAAGCGCATCGCGGGCGCGGGCCTCGATGTGTTCGAACATGAGCCAAAGCTGCCGCCAGCTCTGAAAACGATGAAGAACGTAGTGCTTACGCCGCATCTCGGCAGCGCCGTGATGGAAGTTCGTGAGCAAATGGCAAATATCGTCGTCGATAATCTGCAGGCTTTGATCAGTGGCGGGACACCGCCCAACTGCGTCAACCCGCAGGTGCTTGGTACGCGTTTGAATTAGGATCGCCGGTCGGCAATTATGTTGCTCCACCACACCTGGAGCGATCGTCGGCGGAAAGGAGAATTGAAATGGCGGACTTGCCGAAACTTAACGTCGTGATTGCCAACAATTTCGGCCATCTGCCGATGTTCGTGGGCGCAGAGAAGGGCTTCTTCAAGAAGCACGGCGTCGACGCCAGTTTCCGCGTCGTCGATACCGGCACCGACATGGTCAACGCCCTGCATAACGGCGAAGCGCAGATCGGCGACATGAGCACGACCACGTATCTGAAGGCCGTGCATGCCGGCAACCCGTTCCAGGTCATCGGCCTGATCATGAACGACGCCACCGACGATCATTGCGATACGCCGCTCGCCATCGTCACCAAGAAGGGTCGGGGTATCGATGTCGGCAAGATCGGCGATCTCAAGGGCAAGACCGTCGGCCTCGCGCGCGGCCAGACGTCCGACGAATATTTCAAGATGGTGCTTCGCCGCGCCGGCGTGAAGTACGATGACATCACCATCGAGAACATCTGGTCACAATTCGGCCTGGCGCCGGCGCTGAAAGAAGGCAAGGTCGATGCCATCGTGACCTGGGAGCCTTACGTGACGCAGGCGCTGACCCAGGTGCCCGAGTCCTATCTCGTCATCCGCGGCGGGCAACACATGTCTTACGTGATGGTCGCGGTTGCGCACGGGCCGACCGTCGAATCGAATCCGGCGGTGATCAAGAGCATTGCCGCCGGGCTGGCGCAGTCCTCGCACTTCACGCGCAACAATCGCGACGAGGCCGTGGAGATTTTCGCCAAATGGGTACCGGGCACTGACGTTGCCATCGGGAAGAAGGCGGTTAAAAACATCAGCTTCGATCCGCGCATGTCGCCGAATGTGCTGCGCGCCTTCGAGAATGCCGAGGACGAGGTGCTCACCAACACGCTCAAGGGCGCGCCCCGGCTCAACGTGCCGAGCCTGTTCCGGCCGGACTTCATGCAGCAGGTCGAGAAGGAGCACCCGGAATATTTCGCCGACCTGCCGCGGCTGAAGTAACTATTCCGCGGTCCAGCCGCCGTCGACCACCAGCGACGTCCCCGTCATGAGTGCGGCGGCGTCGCTCGCCAGAAACACGATTGCGCCGGTGAGGTCTTCGAGTTGGCCCAAGCGGCCGAGCTTGATCCGGCGAAGGGTGTCCTCACGGAATGCCTTGTTCTCGAAGAAAGGGCGCGTCATCGGTGTTTCAATGAAAGTCGGCGCCAGCGTATTGACGCGGATCTTGTGGGGGGCGAGGTCGATTGCCATCGCCTTAGTGAAGCCTTCCATCGCATGCTTGGTGGCGCAGTAGACCGAGCGGGTCGGCCCGCCGACATGGCCCATCTGCGACGACATATTGATGATCGAGCCGGGCCTCTTTGCCTCGACCAGCTTGCGCGCGACAGCCTGCGCCACGAAATAGGCCGCGCGCACGTTGAGCGAAAACACGAAGTCGAAATCCTCGACCTTCACATCGACGAACGGCGCCGGCTTGTTGGTGCCGGCGTTGTTGACGAGGATGTCGAACGGCGCCTGCGCCGCGATTGTTGCTTTCGCAGTCTCGACGTCGCGAACGTCGAGCGTGAGCGGCTCGGCCTTCTGTCCGCGTGCTCGAATGGCCTCGGCTGCTTCCTCGATCTCCTTTGAGGTGCGCGCGGCGAGCGTCACATGCGCGCCGGCGTCGGCCAGCGCCGAGGCGGCGGACAACCCGATACCGCGGCCGGCGCCCGTCACCAGCGCGCGCTTGCCATCGAGACGGAAGGAAGGGGTCTTGGTCAGTTCGACCGTCATTCGGCCGCCTGCGCGTAGGGCACGTTGCGGCCGCCGTAGCGGCGCACGCGGACATTGGCCTGCTCAGCATGCGCCAGGAAGCCTTCCAGCACGCAGAGCCGCGAGCAAACTTCGCCGATCTTGGCGCTGGCCTCGTCGGTCAGCACCTTCTGGTAGGTGCAGGTCTTGATGAATTTGCCGACCCATAGCCCGCCAGTGAAACGCGCATTTTTCTTGGTCGGTAGCGTGTGGTTGGTGCCGATCACCTTGTCGCCATAGGCAACATTGGTGCGCGGCCCGAGGAACAGCGAGCCATAGTTTTTCATGCCGTTGAGAAAGACGTCGGGATCGCGCGTCATCACCTGGACGTGCTCGGACGCCACGCGGTCGGCCTCGGCGATCATCTCAGCTTCGTCGTCGCAGATGATCACCTCGCCGTAGTCCTTCCAGGCCTGGCCGGCGAGATCAGCGCTCGGCAGGATCTTCAGCAGCCGCTCGACCTCTTTCATTGTGTCGCGCGCGAGCTTTTCCGAGTTGGTGATGAGGACGGCGGGCGAGGTTGGCCCGTGCTCGGCCTGGCCGAGAAGGTCGGTCGCGCAGATTTCGCCATCAACGGTATCGTCCGCGATGATCAAGGTCTCGGTCGGCCCGGCAAGCAGGTCGATGCCGACCCGCCCGAACAGCTGTCGCTTCGCCTCCGCCACGTAGGCATTTCCGGGCCCGACGATCATGTCGACCGGCTTGATGGAATCCGTGCCGAGCGCCATGGCGGCAACCGCTTGCACGCCGCCCAATACGTATATGTCGTCGGCGCCGCCAAAATGCATTGCTGCGACGATTGCCGGATGCGGCCCGCCCTTGAACGGCGGTGCGCAGGCAATGATGCGCTTCACCCCCGCGACCTTGGCTGTCACGATCGACATGTGCGCGCTGGCGACCATCGGATAGCGGCCTCCTGGGACGTAGCACCCGATCGAATTGACCGGGATATGCCGATGGCCGAGCACGACGCCGGGTAGGGTCTCCACCTCCAGGTCGAGCATGGTGTCGCGCTGCTTTTGCGCGAAATTGCGGACCTGCGCCTGCGCGAACTTGATGTCCTCGATGTCCCGCTTCGATACCTGCGCGATGGCGCGCTCGACCTCGGAGGGAGAGAGGTGGAAATCCTTCGGCGACCACTTGTCGAATTTCTCCGACAATTCGCGGATTGCGGCGTCCTTCCGCTCCTCGACCTGGACGAGAATGGACTCCACGGTCTCGCGCACTTTGACGTCGGCGGCCTTGATCGCCCCCGCGTCCATTCCGCGTTTGAGCCAACGAGCCATGACGTACCTCCAGACTCCTTGTCACGGCCCGGACCGACCCTGACATTCCGTGTTTGTTCGAACTGTAGCCCAAAAAACGGACCCCCGGCGACCAGCCGGGGGTGACACTTATATGTGCTGCAAAACTACTTGATAGCCTGCGGATTGATCGGTGACCCTGTTCCGCCGGTAATGAGCAGCGGCGGGCCGCAGAAGAAGAATTCGTAGATGCCGTCCTGCTCGCAATCCTCGGCCAGCTCTTTCAGATAGAAGATCTCGCCCATGCAGAGACCCATGGCGGGAATCACAACCCAGTGCCACGGTTGGTTGGCTTCCTTGGTCTCGTTCGGACGTACCTCGACGCCCCAGGTGTCCGTGCAGATCGCGGCGATCTGTTTTTCCTGACACCAATAGCAGTTCTCGAACTTCACGCCCGGCGCGTCGCCGCCGGCATAGCCGCCCCAGTCCTTCTCGGCGTGGCAGCGTTCCATCTGCCCGGTGCGAATGAGGACAAAATCGCCGCGCCCGATCGAAACATTCTGCTGCTTCGCGCATTGATCGAGTTCGTCATTTGAAATGCTCTCGCCGTCCTGCATCCATTTGACGCCACGAAAGCGCGCGATATCGAGCAGCACGCCGCGGCCGACCATCTTATCCTTGGAATGCTCAATTCCGAGGACGGAGAGGCCGCGCGAGTCGATCAGCTTGGCGTCGTAGCCGTTGTAGGCCTTGTCCTCATAAAAAATATGGCCGAGCGCGTCCCAGTGCGTCGCACCCTGGACGCACAAGGTCAGCGTGTCGTCGGCGTAACGAATCTTGTTCCAGTCCTGCTGGCCTGCGATCGCATCGGTGCCGGTGGCGAGCATCTGATGGATCGGATTGAAGCGCCCGCCGAACAATCCGGTCTGCGGACCCGTGCGGTCGAGGGGAATGCCCAGCGCGAAGACCTTGCCGGAGCGGATCAGGCTCGCTGCCTTCACTATGTCCTCGGGCGTCACGTGATTGAGCGTGCCGATCTGGTCCTCTTTGCCCCAGCGTCCCCAGTTCTTGAGTTTCTGCGTTGCCTCGGCGATCGCTTGTTTGCCGACCTTGATGTTCATAAAGCTGTTCCTTCCGGTCTTCTCGTTATTGGAGCGCCCTCGTCGATGGATGCCCGCTCCCGTTGCAATATTGCGCTGGCCGCCGGTGTTTCAGCAAGCGGGGTGCGGCGTTGCCGCTTTGACGAACACGCATTGCTTGCGCATGATCTGGCCCACAAGCATTCGCTCAGAAACCGGCCGTCCAGGAGGATATTCATGAAACGCAATTTGATTGCCGCTGCCGCCATTGTGGCTGCGCTCACGCTGCCCGCCCAGGCGAACAACATCGTTGAGGAGTGGGCAGGCACCAAGGCGCCGGCGGCGCCCGCGCTGAAGCCCGTGACCGTCGATCCGAAAACGACGGCCCTCCTGATGCTCGATTTCATGAATCAGAACTGCGGCAAGCGCCCGCGCTGCCTCGATACGATACCGGCAGCGAAAAAACTGCTCGATGCCGCGCGCGCGGCCAAGGCGACCGTGGTGTATAGCCTGATCGCAAATACTACGGCCGCCGATGTGATCAAGGACGTGGCGCCTGTGGCAGGCGAGTCATCGGTTCTCTCGGGTCCCGACAAGTTTCTGAAAACGGACCTCGAAAAGATCCTCAAGGACAAGGGCATTACGACTGTTATTGCCGTAGGCACCGCGTCCAATGGCGCCGTCCTCTACACCGGAAGCGGCGCTGCGCTCCGCGGAATGAATGTGATCATTCCGGTCGACGGCATGTCGGCGGTCGATCCTTACGCCGAATACAGCACCGTCTTCACTTTCATGAACGCGCCGTCGGTATCGGCCAAGACGACACTGACAAAAAGCGACATGATCAAGTTCTGATCGAGTCTTTCGCTGCTAGAGCTTACCCAACGCACCTAGAATCTTATCCTGTGGCGAGCGGCTGCGCCTGGAGCAGGCGCAGCCGTCTACCGAGCTTGCGGGCTATCAATGCGCCAGCGGCGCCCACCCCGCATGGTCAAAATACTTGCCGTAGGTGTCCAGCGCATTGACAATCTTGATTGCGCCCTGCTGCTTCTGGGCGGAGCCCTTCATCTCACTGATGCCGTCGAGGATCTGCTCCAGGACGACGTGCAACTGTTGATCGGCCTCTTCGGGCAGCTTGCAGTTCCCGACAACATAGTCGATGTGCTTTTGCACGTTCGTCGCCAGGGCCTCATAGTGTTCCGGCGAGAACGTATTCTCATGGATCGCCTTCAGCGAAGCAGCCATCGCGTGACGAATTTCGCCCATGCCTTGCCGCAGGGCATCGTCGGTCTGCCACTTCCTGCCGTTGTCTAGTTTGAGCTGAACTGCAGCAGCGTCACCGTGACCATGCGGTTCTGCCGCGGCGGCGGCGCCAACCGAGCCGAGCGCCAAAGTCAGGGCAAATACGGCGGATACGAGCACCTTACTGATAGACATGATCCTTTCTCCTCCGACCTCTTAAGGTCGTGACCGGGTTGCTTGCTCCTAGAAATAGGGTCCCGCGGGCCCACCAGATTGCTCTGGAGCAACGTCCCTGACGATTTTTTCCTTTTGAATCAACGCAACGGAGCGCCGCTGGCGACCGCTTCGAGTTTCCGCAGGTCGCAAACGAAAATTCGCTTGCGGGCGCTCATGATAATGCCCTCGGCCTGCCAATCGCTTAGGATACGGCTGACAGTGGTGTGCGCGGTGCCACTCATCGCAGCGAGGTCCTTACGCGACAAAGGGAAGCTGATCTCAATCCGGCCCTTGACCTTGCGGCCCGCGTGCTGCGCGAGCCGCAGCAGGGTATGCGCGATACGGCGGTCGACTGACTCTGTGGCCAATTCGCGGACACGATGCTGCAATTCGTCGAGGCGACGGCCGACAATGGCAAGTGCGTTGAGCGCGATCCGTGGGTATCGCTGCATCAATTCGGTGATGGCGGTGGAGGACCACTGAATTTCGACGCAGTCGGTGACCGCTGTTGCGTCAGCCGGATAGCGACCGCCATGGAATAAGGCAAGCGCGCCAAAAATCTGGCCGGGGCCGACATACCGGATTATGACATTATTGCCGGCGTCCGCTTGGGCGATCCGTACGCGGCCCGACAGCAGCAAATGGCAGGCCATCGCCGCGTCACCGAGGCGGAAAATGGTGCGACCTCGAGGGATTCGCCGACTTCGTCCATAGCGCACGACGTCGTTGAGTGCGGAAATGTCGAGCTTGGCAAAAAGCTCGGTGCGCCGGAGAACTGCCGAGTTAATCTTCATTGTTGCCGACCGGCGGAGGCGAGCCTACGTCACACCTTCCCCAGTGCCCTTAAAATCTTATCCGGCGTGAACGGCATGTCGGTGAGCGGCTGCGCCCCGAGCGGCCGCAACGCATCGTTGATCGCGTTCATCACCGATCCGGGCGCGCCGGCAGTGCCTGCTTCGCCGGCACCCTTGGCGCCGAGCTCGCTGTCGGCGGTGGGCGAAACCACGTGGCCGCACTCGATGTCCGGCATCTCGGCGGCCATCGGCACGAGGTAATCGGCCATGTTGCCGTTGAGCAGCTGACCACGCTCGTCGTAGAGGCAGTGCTCGAACAATGCACCGCCGATGCCTTGCACGACGCCCCCGCGGATCTGCTCGTCCACGAGCTGCGGGTTGATGATGGTGCCGCAGTCTTCCACGCACCAATGCTTCAGCAGATTCACGAAGCCGGTGTCGACGTCAACTTCGAGATAACTTCCCTGAATGCCGTTCGTGAAAGCAAAGGGCCAGGCGCGCGGCACGTAGTGACGCGTCGCCATCAGCTCGGCCTGGAAACCCGGCGGCAGCGTGTCCGGACGGAAGTAGGCGACGCGCGCCAGCTCGTCGAGCGGTAGGCGCTCGGTCCCTTTGTCCTTGTCCACGACGACGCCATTGCGGATGTCGAGATCTTCCGGCTTTGCCTGCAGCATGGCTGCGGCCACCGCGACAACGTTGGCCCGCAGCGCCTTGCCAGCCTGCCATGCGGCTTCACCTCCGATACCAGCGGCGCGCGAGGCCCAGGTGCCACCGCCATAGGGAGTGTTGTCGGTATCGCCGGTAACGACGCGCACCTTTTCAATCGGCACGCCGAATGACGATGCCACGCATTGCGCAACGACGGCTTCGGCGCCCTGGCCCTGCTCGGTGACGCCCGTGTGCACAATGATCGCGCCCTGTGCGTCGAGCTTGACCGTCGCGCCATCCATCGAGGTGATGCGCGCGCCGCCGACGCCGTAGAATGCAGCTGACGGGTTTGTCACCTCGATGAAACTTGCGAAGCCGATGCCGCGATAGATACCTTTTTCACGCAGCTTCTTCTGCTCCGCGCGCAGGCCTGCATAGTTCATCATCGAATCGAGATGAGCGAGCGCTTCGTGATGCGACAGCAACTCGAATTTCAGGCCTGAGGCTGACTGTGTCGGATAGGCGTCGTCTGCAATAAGATTGCGGCGGCGCAGCTCAAGCGGATCCATGCCGATTTTTGCGGCGGCGAGCTCGACTAGGCCTTCGGTAACCGCGACGGCAATTGGGTGACCGACCGCGCGGTACTGACACATCACGTTCTTGTTCTGGAACACAACGTGCGCCTGCGCACGGTAGTTCGGACATTTGTAGGGTCCGCCGACCAGGTTGACGATTTGGTTGGCCTCGATGCCGCTGGTGCGCGGGTAGACGGAGTAGGGGCCGATCCCGGTCAGGTCGTCGATTTCGAAGGCATTGATAGTGCCGTCCTTGCTGACGCCGATCTTGGCCTTGATACGGTGATCGCGCGCATGGATGTCGGTGACGAAGCTTTCAATTCTGTCGGCGACGAATTTCACCGGGCGCTTAAGCAGCTTCGAGAGCGCGACCGTCGCCATTTCGTCGGCATAAGTGTGCACCTTGATGCCGAACGAGCCACCCACATCCTTGGTCAGAACACGCACCTGATGCTCGGCGATGCCTAAATGCTTGGCGAACAGATTCTGCATCATGTGCGGAGCCTGCGTGCCCTGATAGACGGTCATCCGCTGCTCGCCTTCGTTCCAGTCGGCGACGATCGAACGCGGCTCGTTGGTGACGCCGGTGTGGCGGCCGAACCGGAACGTGGTCTCGACTACGGCATCGGAATCCGCGAAGGCCTTGTCGACTTCGCCGACATCGAGCTTGCGCTCGAAGCAGAGATTGTCGCCGAGCGAGGAATGAATCACCGGTGTCTTGCGATCGAGCGCGACCTCCGGGTCGGTGACAGGGGGAAGCTCTTCGTACTTTACTTCGACCAGCTCGCAGGCGTCCTCAGCTTCGGCGCGGGTGTTTGCGACCACGGCGCAGACAGCTTCACCCTGCCAGCAGGCGCGCTCGACGGCGATCGGCGCCTGAGGTGCGGATTTCAGCCCCTTGAGGTGGGTTAGCACTCCCACCCATGGCGTCATAACTTTTGCAAGCTCGGTGCCGGTGACAACCGCAATGACGCCCGGCAATTTCTTTGCGGCATCGGTCGCGATCTTCACGATACGTGCATGAGCATGCGGCGAGCGGACATAGGCCACGTGCGCCATGCGCGGCAACACGACGTCGCTGACATATTGACCGCGACCTTGCGTCAGCCGCTGCAGGTTCGGGCGCGGTACTGACCTGCCGATGTAGGAATTCGGCCGGTCAAGGGCGCTCAGGACGGGCGGGGAGTCATCGACAATCTTCATGGATGCGCAGCCTCACAGGAACCGGGTCGGCCACAGGATCGTGCGCCACATGTGCGCGGACGGACTGTTGTCCAGGCCAAGGCCTTCTTTCGGCTGCTTGAAATTGCGCCCGATGATGTCCACGAAGTCGTCGAGGTTGACCTTGGCGTTCGGGTCGAATGAATAAATGTCGTTCACACAAATCAGGCGCGAGGTCATGTACCACTTGTGCGCCCGCGCACGCTTGTATTCCTCGACGATGTAAGGCTCCGGATTGTAGTCGGGCCCGAACAGCTCCTTGTAGAGATCGGGATAGCCATAGCCGACCGACTCGTCGGGGAAGAAACGCAGCGCCTGGTGTGTCTTCACCGCCCAGGCAACCTCTTCATCGACATAGGGCTCGATCATCTGGGCGCCCCAATAGCCATGGTCGCAGCGAATGAAACTGACGATGGCAATGTCGTGCAGCAGACAGGCCAGCACCACTTTTTCGGGTTGTCCTCCCTTCAGCGCATGCGTGGCGCTCTGCAGCAGATGTGCGGTGGACGCGAAGCGGTGACGGAAATAGTCCACCAGCGTCGGTTTCTCCGGCATCGGCGGCAGCCGGGGGTCGTTGCCCATCAGAAAAAACTTGCCCGGATGCTTTACCTTCATTTCAGGGCCGGTATCCATCTTCACCTCGCCATCCATCAGATGGGCGATGGTCGACTTGGTGATGATGCGTTCCATCTCGTGCATTTTCTCTTCTTCGACTTCGTCGGCACGTTCCGACATCGACAGCGGATGGGCATGCTCGTTCATGGCTTAGCTTCCTTTCGCCGCCCCTGGGCCACTGCTTCAACGGCATCGATGATCGCGTGATAGCCGGTACAGCGGCAGTAGTTGCCCGATAGATGCTCGCGGATTTCGTCTCGGCTCGGCACCTTTTTTGCGCGTTTCAGCAGGTCCTGGGCCACGGCCAGCATGCCGGGGGTGCAGAAGCCGCACTGCAGCGCGTTGCGTTGTTCAAAGGCCGCTTGCAGGTCGGCCACCTCGCCGGAGTCGGAGAGACCTTCGATGGTTTCCACCTTGGCGCCGTCGCACTGGGCGGCGAGCATCAGGCAGCCGCGCACGATCTCGCCGTCGACGCGCACGGTGCAGGCGCCGCACACACCATGCTCGCAGCCGACATGGCTCCCGGTGAGAGACAGGTCGTCGCGCAGGTAGTCGACCAACGTCTTGCGCGCGTCGACGCGACCTTGCACGCGTTCACCGTTGACCGTCAGGGAAATATCGACGGCGTGCTTGCTCATCCCCGCGGCTCCATCAATTGCTTTGCAACGCGGCGGAGCAGGACACCGGCCAGGTGCTTCTTTGTCTTTGCCGTCGCCTGCACGTCGTCATGTGGATCAAGGTCGAGCGCTTTGACCGCCGCGTCGATATCGCCGTTGGCGAGCGCTGCCTCGGCTTTCTTCGGACGGACCGGCGTATCGCCAACGCCGAAATAGGCAAGGCGCACATCGGTCAGACCCTTGCCGTCGGCCCGCGCACTCGCCGCCAGGCCGACGATGGCGTAGTCGCCGTGACGGCGCGCGAGCTCGGCAAAGCCTACGCGCATGGTCTTGTCGGCGGCAGGGACGCGTACGGCGGTAATCATTTCCTGGGGGCGCAGAGCAGTTTCGAACAGGCCCTTGAAGAAAGCGTCGGCTTTTACTTTGCGCTTTCCGCGTGGACCCGCAATGTCGATCTCGCCTCCGAGCGCCAACAGGCAGGCAGGCAACTCGGCCGCCGGATCCGCAAAAGCGATGGAGCCGCCGAAAGTGCCGCGGTTGCGGATTGCCGGATGGCCGATATGCGGCATCGCAAGCGCAATCAGTGGCGCGTGTTTTGCGATGACATCTGAACGCTCAACCTGAGCATGGCGCGCCAGCGCGCCGATCTCGACGAGCTTTCCCTTTTTAGCGATGTCATTGAGGTTCTTGATGCCGTTGATGTCGATCAGCAGATCGGGCGCCGACAGGCGCATGTTGAGCGTGGCAATCAGGCTCTGCCCGCCGGCAAGCAGGCGTGCATCGTCCTTGTACTTGGCGAGGAGCGTGACCGCCTCCTTGAGCGTTTTCGCCTTTGTGTATGCAAATGGCGCTGGCTTCACGTCTCCTCCCCATTTTTTCTTATTCTGACCGGTAACGCGGGCAGGTCAATGCGGCCTGATACGTCTAGGAAATGGCCTTCACAATATCGATCGCACGGCGCAGCAGCGTCATCGACGCTTCCAGCGTCCGGAACGCGGCGTGCGAGGTCAGCGTGACGTTGGGCAGTTTCGCCAGCGGATGGTCGGCCTTCAGCGGCTCGGCATGAAAAACGTCG
Source organism: Pseudomonadota bacterium (assembly GCA_046734435.1). Taxonomy (GTDB): domain Bacteria; phylum Pseudomonadota; class Alphaproteobacteria; order Rhizobiales; family Xanthobacteraceae; genus Pseudolabrys. The sequence goes on from JBKPRE010000027.1 coordinate 29,872, forward strand.
AGTCCCGCGTGGCGAATATGCCCGCTTTGCAATGCCGCGATCAGCGCCGCTTCATCGGCAAGCGCTCCGCGGGCCGTATTGACCAGGATCGCGCCCGGTTTCATGCGCGCGATGCGCTCTTTGCTCAGGAAGCCGCGCGTTTCATCGTTGAGCACGAGGTTGAGCGAGACGACATCCGATTTCGCCAACAACGTGTCGATATTGACCTGCGGCACACCGGCATCCGGCCGCGGCGTGCGGTTATAGGCGACAACTTCCATGCCAAGCCCTTTGCCGATCCGGGCAACTTCCGCGCCAATGCCGCCAAGTCCAACCACGCCAAGCGTCTTGCCCAGCAGCTGCACGCCTTCCTGCGGAGTCCAGACGCCGGAGCGCACCTCGCGATCCATGCGCGCGACATCGCGGGCCGCGGTGAAGATCAGGGCGACGGTGTGTTCGGCGACCGCGGTATCGCCGTAGCCCTTGATTGTGTGGACTCTCACACCGCGCGCGTTCAGTTCGGCGACATTCATGTAGCTAGCCGCGCCCGTACCCAGGAAAACAATGTGCTTGAGTTGCGGGCACCTAGCCACGAGTTCGGTCGGCATGTACGAATGATCATCGAGCGCGACGTCGTAGCCCTCGAGGACACGCGGTAAGTCATCGCGTGCGAAAGCCTTGCGATTGACATCGATCGGGGGGTCGTCTGCCCGTATGACGCGTTCCCAAACGGGAGAAAGCTGGTCATTGCAGTCGATGAAAATCGATTTCATGAGCGTCTCATTCCGCGCGGTATTTTTCGATGCAACCTGGGAAAGAATGAAGCTTGCAAGCGTTGACGGGTCGCGCGGTGCGGATTACATGCACCGATCGCCGATGCAACATAATGTAGCGAAGTAATGAGTAAAGAACACAAAGCAGTCTGTGTCATCGCCTGGCCCGCCGGTCACTCGCGTTCGCCGCTAATTCACAACTATTGGATCAAACAGCACAAGCTCGACGCTGAGTACCGGCGTGAAGCGGTGCCACCCGACAAGTTTGCGGCGTTTGTCAAGAATCTGCGGGGCAACGGCTATATTGGCGCGAATATCACGGTGCCACACAAGGAGGCCGCGCTGGCATTGTCTGAGCCTGACGATCGCGCGCGTGCAGTCGGTGCGGCCAACACGCTTTGGTACGACGATGACACGTTGCGATCGACCAATACCGATGTCGAAGGTTTTCTTGCCAATCTCGACGTGGCGGCGCCGGGATGGGACCGCGGCCTTGAAACTGCCGTCGTGCTCGGCGCCGGCGGCGGCGCGCGCGCGGTGGTGTTTGCGTTGCTTCAGCGCGAGGTCGGCCGCGTCTATGTCATCAACCGCACGCGCGATCGGGCGCAAGCGCTGAAGAAAAAATTTGGCGCGCGCGTGCATCTCGCGGGCTGGAATGAAACCACCGGTCTGCTCGGCGGTGCCGGAATACTGGTCAATACGACCACATTGGGCATGGTCGGGCAGCCGCCGCTGGAGATCAATCTGCGCTGCCCGGCGTCACTTGTCGTGGCCGATCTTGTTTATGCGCCGCTGGAAACGGGGTTGCTGGCTTCGGCGCGTGCGCGCGGCCTGCGAACGGCCGATGGCCTCGGCATGCTGCTGCATCAGGCGGTCCGAGGATTTCAGCTCTGGTTCGGCGTGCGCCCCGAGGTGACGCCCGAACTGCGTGCTCTGGTCGAAGCTGATTTGCTCAAGAAGAAGTGAGCATTCCGGGCGCGGAATAAGGATGACAAGAACGGGGTTATTCGCCTGATTGAGGCTGGCTGCAGGCCGGCATCGGATCGGGAGGAATCAAAATGCACATATGGAATATGATGCGCCGGACAATCGGCACGGTAGCAATTGCGCTGCTTTTTGCGACCACCGCCCAAGCGCAACAGCCGGGGCGTATCCGTGGGCAGGTCGAGAAAGTCGACGGTGCGACTTACGTGCTCAAGGCACGCGACGGCACAACGCTTAATGTGAAGCTCGCCGACGATGCGCGGGTATCGGCGCTTGAAAAGGCATCGCTTGCCGACATCAAGACTGACACTTTCATTGGCATAGCCGGCATGCCCAAGCCGGACGACAGCATCGAGGCATTTTCGATTCATATCTTTCTGCCGGCGCAGCGCGGCGTCGTGCCCGACCGGCATGGTGCCTGGGACGCGCGGCCGAACAGCACGATGACTAATGCTTATGTGACAAGCATGGTGAAGGAGAAGGACGGCGAGATCCTGACGGTCAAATACAAGGACGGAGAAAAGAAGGTTGTTGTCACGCCGCAGACCGTCATTGCAGCCGCGGCGCCGGCCAAGAAAGAAGAAATCAAGGCGGGAACCCAGATCATCATTTTCGGTTGGGACAAGCAACCGGACGGATCGGTGCTGGCTAAGACATTATATGTTGGCCGCAGCGTGACGCCAGCGATGTGACCAGCTAGACGGCCCTTTTTGTCGGTGCGTGCGCCGAGCCGCGGGCGGAAACATCCATATCGCCCGCAAGCTCGGGCATTTCGCGCATCAGGCTGACGAGGCGGTTGCGCCGGCTGCCGGCATTGCGTGCCTCGCGTTGCTCCTCGACCGGCCGGCGCACCTCGTCGCAACGAGCGAGACCGTCGATCTTGGCGCCATGTTCGGCAAGTTGCGCAAGCAAATAAGTGAGATCTTCCAATTGCTCGGCAACAACGTGAATGACGCCCGATTCTTCCTGCACGCGGCCAATCACGGCCACATAGCGCGCGCCTAAAACGATTGGCCGCAGGCGCTCGAACACTTTCGGCCATACGATTACATTGGCGACCGCGCTTTCATCCTCGATGGTCATGAACACCACGCCATTTGCCGAACCCGGCCGTTGGCGGCAGGTGACCAAACCGGAGATGCGCGTGCGCATGCCTGAGGCCGTCTGGCGCAGCATCTCGTTTTTCTTGATGCCGCGCGCATCGAGATCAGCGCGCAGGAATTGCGACGGATGCGCGCGCAGCGAGAGATGCAGGAAGCGATAGTCGTTGATGACTTCCTCGCCGACCGGCATCGGCGGCAGACGCACGTCGGGTTCCTGTGAGACAATGCGCATCTGCGGGGCACCGCCAGTTGCAAACAGCGGCAGATCGTCATCGCGGTCGCCGACGCGTCCGAGCGCCTTGGCCGTCCATAATGCTTCGCGGCGAATGAGACCGAGCGAGCCGAAGGAATCGGCATCGGCCAATCTTTCCAGCACGCGCGGCGAAAGCCCGGTACGCAGCCAGACGTCGCGCATGGAATCGTAGGCGTCGCCCCGCCTTTCCATAATCAGCCTGGCATCTTCCTCACGTAGCCCCTTGATCTCGCGCAGGCCGAGACGCACGGCGTGCGCTGTCCGGACATCGTTCCGCATCTCACGATGGAGGTCATGCATGTGCTCGGCTGCGTGGGGGCCCGGTTCGAGTGTTGAATCCCAATGCGAATGATTGATATCGGGCGGGCGCACCTCAACGCCGTGCTCGCGCATGTCACGCACGATCTGGGCTGGCGCGTAGAAACCCATCGGCTGCGCGTTCAGAAGTGCTGCGCCAAAGGCATCCGGGTAGCGGCATTTCAGCCAGGCCGAGGCATAGACCAGTAGCGCGAAGCTCGCCGCGTGGCTTTCGGGAAAGCCATATTCACCGAAGCCCTCGATCTGCTGGAAACAGCGCTCGGCAAAATCGCGCTCGTAACCATTGGCCAGCATGCCGTCGATCATCTTGCGTTGAAATGTGCCGATGCTACCGACCCGCTTGAAGGTCGCCATGGCGCGGCGAAGCTTGTCGGCTTCGGAAGGCGTGAAGCCGGCGGCGACGATTGCGATCTTCATTGCCTGTTCCTGGAACAGCGGCACGCCCAGGGTTTTCGACAGCACAGCTTCAAGTTCTTTCGACGGATAGGTGACCTGTTCTTGTCCGCGGCGCCGGCGTAGATAGGGATGCACCATGTCGCCCTGGATAGGTCCTGGCCGCACGATCGCTACCTCGATCACCAGATCGTAGAAATTCTTCGGTTTCAGGCGCGGCAGCATGGTCATCTGCGCACGGCTTTCCACCTGGAACACGCCGAGCGAATCCGCACGGCCGAGCATGTTATAGACGGCAGGATCTTCGGAAGGGATGGAGGCAAGTGTCCATCGCTCGCCGTAATACCCGTCGACCAGATCGAGCGCTTTGCGCAGGCACGACAGCATGCCGAGTCCGAGCACGTCGATCTTGAGAATGCCCAGTGCGTCGAGATCGTCCTTGTCCCATTCGACGAAGGTGCGGTCGTCCATTGCCGCATTGCCGATCGGCATCACCTCGTCGAGCCGGCTGCGCGTGATGACGAAGCCGCCGACATGCTGGGAAAGATGACGTGGAAAGCCGTTGATTTCGCGTGCCAACGCCAGGACCTGGCGCATGCGACGGGTGTGCGGATCGAGGCCGATGCGCGTGACGGCGTCCTTCGACACCGCGCCGCCACCACCACCCCAGATCGACGACGACAGTGCGCCGATGGCATCCTCGGAGAGGCCGAAGGCCTTGCCGACCTCGCGGATCGCCGAGCGCCCGCGATACGAAATCACGGTGGCCGCGATGCCGGCGCGGTCGCGTCCGTATTTCCCGTAGATGTACTGGATGACCTCTTCGCGCCGCTCGTGCTCGAAATCGACGTCGATATCCGGCGGTTCGCGCCGCTCGGGCGAGATGAACCGCTCGAACAGCAAATCGGCGCGGTCGGGGTCGACTTCCGTGACGCCGAGGCAGAAACAGACTGCGGAATTGGCAGCGGAGCCGCGTCCCTGGCAGAGGATACCTTGTGAGCGCGCAAAGCGCACGATGTCATGGACGGTGAGAAAATAAGGCGCGTATTGCAATTGCGCGATCAGCTTGAGCTCGTGTTCGAGGTTATCGCGCACCTTGCCGGGGATGCCTGCCGGATAGCGGCGAGCAGCGCCTTCGTAAGTGAGATGCGTCAGCGCGTCCTGGGCATTGTCGAAGCCTTTGACCTCCTCATCCGGATACTCATAGCGCAATTCGTCGAGCGAGAAGGAAAGCGCGTCGCTGAACGTCATTGTTTCCTCGATCGCCTCCGGTGCGTCGCGGAACAACCGTGACATTTCATGCGACGGTTTCAGATATCGCTCGGCATTGATGGAGAGCTTTCGTCCGGCGCGGTCGATTGTAGTTTTTTCGCGGATGCAGGTGAGCACGTCGGCAAGCGGCCGCCGGTCGGGATGGTGATAGAGCACGTCGTTGATGGCGATCAGCGGCACCTGCGCATCGCGCGCGATGTTTTTTGCACGCGCCAGCCTGGCGCGGTCACGCCCGCGATAGAGCATGGAAGCGGCGAGGCGGACATGATGTGGTGCAGCTTCGCGCAGGTGTATCAGGAACCGTGCGTGACCGCCCATGGCGATCAATTCCAGCCCGAAGGCATGCGAAAGCAGGTCGTCGAGACGCAGAATACATTCGCCCTTTTCAGTGCGAAGGTTTCCAAGCGTCAGCAGGCGGGTGAGTCTTCCCCATCCGGCACGATTGCGCGGATAGACCAGGATGTCGGGCGTATCGTCGGCAAACACGAGCCGCGCGCCCGGGTGATAACGCAGCGTCAAATTTTGCTCGCGTTTGGCCAGGTGTGCGCGCACCACGCCGGCGACCGAATTACGGTCGCACAGGCCAAGCCCGGCAAGGCCGATACTGGCGGCCTGCACCATCAATTCTTCCGGATGCGAGGCTCCACGCAGGAAGGAGAAGTTCGAGGCGGTGGCAAATTCTAGATAACGCATTACGCTTCATGGCCTCAGGCAAACGTCCCGTGCAGGAACCACGCCGGTGTACCGGTGCCGTTCGCGAGGTCGCGGTAGAGTCCGGCGCGAAACAACCAGAATCGAAGCCCGCTTTTGTCCTCGACGCGGAAGTAATCGCGCGCAGGACCGCCGTGCTCGCTCCACCAGGCGCCTTCGATGCGTTCCGGCCCTTCGGCGGCAACCACCTCGTGCAGCGCACGCCGCCACCGGAAGCGCAACGGCGGGCCATCCGGCACCTCCGCCACCGCTTCGATCGGCTCCGGCCGTGCCAGCAGCCGCAGGGGGCGCGGCGGCAGGTCAATCTCGTTGCGGTAACGGCGGAACGCATTCCAGCCGGTATCGCCGTTGACGGCCTGTGCCGGCAAAGCAGTCTCGGCCAGCTCCGGGATATGGCTGTCCTGCACGACCAAACGGCGCACGCGGCGCGGACCAAGCCGCGCACTCAGCCGGTCGATCAACCGGCGGAGTTCGGCTGCATCTTCCCCGTCGGCGATGCCGATCTGTTCGGGCGGACAGGGCTCGGCGACGAGGACCGACAGTCGCGCCATATCGAAGCCGAAACCGGGGTCGAGCGTGTCGGCCAGCGCGGCGAGCCGCTCGACGAAGAGTGCCCGGATTTCCTCCGGATCGCGCACCGGCCGCGACGTGCCGGCGGCGATGCGGCGCACCACGCCGTCGGTGCGGAACAGGCTCAATTCGATGCGGCGTATGCCGTCGCCGCGGCGCTCCAGCGCGGATTGCAGCCGGCGTGCCAGCCGCGCGGTGATCGCGAGCACATCCTCCTCGCGGCCAAATGGTTCGGGAAAACGCTGCTCGGCGACATAGGGTGCGACCGGCAGGCGTGGCGTAAGCGGCTCATGCTCGTGGCCAAGGGCGCGCTCGAGCTGCCGCAGCACGTCAGGTCCGAAGCGCGCGGTCAACGGCGCACGCGGCAGATCGATGATATCGCCGATGCGTTTCAAACCGACGCGGGCAAGGCTCGCGACTGTCGCGGGTAGGAGACGCAGCGCGGAGAGCGGCAATGGCGCGAGAATGTTGCGTTCCTCGCCGCAGGCATAGCTTGCCGGTTCGCCATACCGTGCGACAGCCCAGGCGGCGCCGATGGTGCCGGCAATGGCGAGCGAATAGGCGAAGCCGGATTTTTCCAGGCGGCCACTGAGATCGGCGATCAGTTCGCGCTCGCCGCCGTAAAGATGCGCGCAGCCGCTGACATCGAGCAACAGGCCATCGGGCCGGTCGCAGGCAACCAGCGGCGTGTAGCGCAAACACCAGTCGGCGATGGAATCGAGCAGGGCTGCATCGGCGGCGACGTTTTCGACGATGACGACGATGCCGGGATGCATGGCGCGCGCCTGCGCCAGAGCGAGACCGGACGTAAGGCCGAGCTGTCTTGCCGCGTCATCCGTGGCCGTAAGAACTTCGACATTGCCGCGCTTGCCGGTGACAACCAGCGGCACGGACGTTTCGTGTTTACGCGACCTGACGATGCGGTCGGTCGAGAGTCGGCGCAGCCAAAGGCTGAGCATGCGTTGCGATGATGAATTGTCCATCGCTGTCACTCCATTCGAGAATCCACGCTCCGGTTGGGCCGCGGCGGTTGCGGACAAGCTGCGCAGCAAGGCGCGACGCGCCGGTAACGATCGAAGGCACAGCGCCGACGAGCCAACGCGTGGCAGCGGTCGAAGCATCGCCCGGAGGTTCTGTCCGCAGCAAAAAAGCCAGCGTGCCGCTCTCCGCTGCCGCAAGTGAGAGCCGCCGTATTGCAACGCCGTCGATTGTCCCGGCGCGCATTTCGCCGATTACCGCAGTGGTCGCGCCGCAGCGCAACGCTTCTTCCATTGCCCACAACAAGTCGCGGCGATGCGCGACGGATACCGTCACCAGCTGCTCCGGAGCGAGGCCGAAGGCATCGAGTCCGCTGCCGTGCGGCGCCCCGCTTTCGGCAAGCGCCATGTCCTCAGAGATCCAGATCAAGCGAAGCGATGGGGCGGCACGCTTCGCCGCCGTCAGGGCAAACCCGATCGCCGCCGGGAGATGCGCCTCGCCAGTTGCCGCGATTTCGTGGAGCGCGCCGAGGACGAAGCCGCCGCCAAGTATCGTATCGATGGCGGGGACGCCGAAGGGCAGGGTGCCGGGGCGGCCCTCGATCCCCGCTTTTTGCAAAACCTGTAGACGTTGGCGGAGCTGATCGATCATCCCTAAGCCTCTGAAGACGCAGATACATTCGGACCAGTGAGCTAGTCCGTCGGGCTTTTTGTTCTTGATTTGTTCTAGTGTCCTCCAACGATCAGAGGAGGTCAAGCCGCAAGGGAGAGGGTGTTCCGGGGGTCAACAAACCCCACGCCTAGAAGTCATTCAGCGCTGCCGAGATGCTTGCGTCCGCGCGTGGTCAGCACGATGCGCGATTCCTTCATGCTGCTGCCGTTCTCGAACTGGACCAATCCGTCGGAGATGGCGTCTTCCCAGATCGACAGATGCGGGCAACTCCGGCGCCAGGCATCGGCTTCGGCATAACTGCGCGGCGCTTCCGCCACCCAGGCGAGAAACTGTTGCGTCAATGCGTGTGCGGCATCCGACATGAGCCGAAAATATATCCTGGCCAGGTCAAATGAAAGACCAAGGCATCCGATTCAGCCCTAATCTGTCTCTGCGATATGTCTCCGCCTGACGCGTCGTACGACCCACCAAATGGCGAGAACGGCGGCTGGCACGAACAATGCGGTGGCGAACGAAACGTTGACCGGCACGCCTTCGTCGTGTGCGCCTTTGATGAGATAGACGAACAGCCCGACCACGTAATAACTGATTGCCGCGACCGAGAGACCTTCGACTGTCGCTTGCAATCTTAGCTGCAGGCGCGTCCGCTCATTCATGGAGCGCAACAGATCGCGATTCTGACGCTCCAGTTCCACGTCGACCCGGGTGCGCAGCAGATTGGCGGCACGCGCAAGCTTCTCGGATAAATTCGTTTGGCGTTCCTCGGTAGTGATGCATGTGCGTATGGCCGGTGCCATGCGCCGCGCCAGGAACGAAGACCACGTCGGCAAGCCCTCGACCTTGCGCTCGCCTATAGTTTGCAGGCGCAGGTGGACGATCTCGTTATATGCGCGGCTTGCACCGAACCGGAACAGGCTGGCGGTCGCGCCAGCCTCGAGTTCGGAGGCGAGCGCAGTCAACTCGTCGAGCAGACGATGGTTATCGATAAGCTTGTCGGTGCTGCGCATTTCCTCGGTCACTTCACCGAGTCGTTTTTCGATCCGGTTGATCGAGGGCAGTAGGCGTTGTGCCTCCGGCAGGCCAAGCAGGGCCAGCGTTCTGTAGGTCTCCAGCTCAATGATGCGCTGGACCACGGCGCCGGCACGTTCGCTACCTAGGCCGCGGTCGAGCACAAGGATGCGCACAAAGCCGGCCGCATCGGCCCGGAAATCGGTCGCGAACAAGGCAAGGCCATCGGAATTTTCGGCGACCGCCAGGCTGGCGCGATCAAACAGCTTTGCGATCGGCAGTTTTTTCTTTTTCTCAGCCAGGAGGTGCAGGTCCAATGCCACCAGCACCGGTCCTGGCTGCGGCAGACCTGCCATGGGCGCCGCCAGCGATGCTGCGTCAGGATGAAACGGAGTCGCTCCCGGCGACGGCAACTCCCAAGTATAAGTGGTGAATTCCGAATGCTGCTCCCAGCGCAGCAAAACGCCACCAAAAGCCACGCGATGCTGCTTGGCTGAAGGGTTCAACGCCTCGAGATTGCGGCGAGCACAGAAATCGGCAAGGGCAGCACGGTCGCGTTTGGCGGCGTCGCCGGTGGTGTCAAAGGCGAAATGCAGGATACGGCGTGGCGTCTCGATCGGCGTGAACGGGCGAGCGTGCACTTCGCCGAGAATGGCTGCGCGAAGAGGGTGCGAAGTGAGCTTTCCGCTGTCCCCGATGGTGACATCTGCCCTCATTATCCAATTCGGTTGCATGCGAGTACGGTTTTGGCAAGACAGCTGGAGGATTGGTGCAAAAATTGCTTGAGTTGAACATCAGAATTGGGGCGTCAGCGGGTGCAGCATATGGAGGCAATTATGACTCGAGCCGAACTCACCGAAAAGCTTCTCGACATCAAACGCGAGAAAGGCTGGACCTGGAAATATATCTGCAAGGAAATCGGCGGCATGTCGCCGATTCTTGTGACGGGGGCCATCCTCGGGCAGCATAAGCTGACCAAGCCACAGGCCGCGGCCGCAGCCAAGCTGTTCGGCCTGTCTAAGAACGAGCAGATGCTGATCAACGAGGTGCCAACGCGCGGGACTGGAACGTCGATGCCACCGACCGATCCGCTGCTTTATCGTTTCTACGAGCTTATTCTGGTGAACGGCCCAGCACTCAAGGTGCTGATTGAGGAGGAATTTGGCGACGGCATCATGTCGGCGATCGACTTCGATATGGACATTACGCGTAAGGCCGATCCAAAGGGTGACCGCGTGCAGATCGGCATGTCCGGAAAATTCCTGCCGTTCAAATATTATGGTGCCAGCGGGAATGAGCTGGCTTATGGGCTAAAGGAGGAGTGAGCCTCAAGTTTTTCGCTTGCGTGTCGACTTCTTCGCCTCGCCGCCGACAAGCACCTGCGGTCCGATGTCGTCGACCCGTGTCGTGCCGGTCAGCGCCATGGCGACGCTAAGTTCCTTTTTCAGGATGTCGATCGCCTTTGCGACCCCGACCTTGCCGCCGGCTCCGAGCCCGTAGATGTAAGCGCGGCCGATCAGACAGGCGCGTGCACCAAGCGCCAGAGCGCGCAGCATGTCGGATCCGGTGCGGATACCGCCGTCGAACAGCACCTCGGTGTTCGATCCGACCGCCTGCGCAATCGCCGGAAGTGCAGAGATCGATGACGGTGCGCCGTCAAGCTGACGGCCGCCGTGGTTGGACACGACGATAGCATCGGCGCCGAGCTTCACCGCAGTTTTGGCATCCTCGACATCGAGGATGCCTTTGATGATGAGCTTTCCTGGCCAGATCTTCTTGATCCAGTCGACATCTTTCCAGTTCAGCGCAGGATCGAACTGGCTGTTGGTCCACTGTGCGAGCGAGGTGACGTCGTCCATGCCCTTTACGTGACCGGCAAGATTGCCGAAGGTCTTGCTCTTGCCCTTCAGGATGCTGAACACCCACTCCGGCTTGGTCGCCATGTCGATGATGTTCTTGAGACGGATTTGCGGCGGCACTGTCATGCCGTTGCGGATGTCGCGGTGTCGCTGGCCGAGAACCTGCAGGTCCACGGTCAGAACCAGGGCATTGCAGCCGGCCTTGGCGGCGCGCGACAAGATGTCCTTGGAAAAACCGCGATCGCGAATGACGTAGAGCTGAAACCAGAATGGCTTCGTCGTCGCCTCGGCCACCTGCTCGATCGAATTGATCGACATCGTGGACAGTATGAAAGGAACCTCCGCCTCTTCGGCCGCCTGCGCAGACAAGATCTCGCCGTCGCCATACTGCATACCGCACAGGCCGATCGGGGCGAGCGCGAATGGCGCGCTGACTTTCTGGCCAATGATGGTGGTGGCAAGGCTGCGTTCCGAGACATCGACCATCACGCGCTGGCGTAATTTGATGGGCTCAAGCTCGGCTCGGTTCGCCCGCAGCGTTTCTTCGTTGTAGGAGCCGCTATCGGCATATTCGAAAAAAGCTTTTGGAACTTTGCGCCGTGCAAGCGCACGGAGATCCTCAATGCAGGCGATATTCTTCATGCGAGTCGTTCTTTGGGGGTTTTGCCAGCTATAATAATCGGTAGCACAGCAGTGCCCCCGCGCGAAATAGCCGGTTTTCAAGGGTTGCCGCGGCAAAAACGGTTAACCGCGCGCGGTAATGATCTCTCACAATTTTTGAAGCAAATTCACAGCGTTGACATTAATATGCGGGCGCTGGAGAAGTTTGCCGCGCATCGATCCGGCTCGTCAGGGGCAATCAAACCAAAGCTCGGGCGTCTGAGGTAAGTAGTATGAGTCGCCGCTATTTTGGCACCGACGGAATTCGTGGACGGGCCAATCGCGTGATTACCCCTGAGCTCGCGCTCAAGGTGGGACAGGCCGCCGGTCTTATTTTTAAGAACGGCGACCACCGGCACCGTGTTTTGATTGGCAAGGACACCCGACTCTCCGGCTACATGATCGAGACCGCACTCGTGGCCGGGTTCACCTCGGTCGGCATGGACGTGCTGCTGACCGGCCCCATCCCGACGCCGGCAGTCGGCATGCTGGCACGCTCGATGCGGGCCGATCTCGGTGTCATGATCTCGGCCTCTCATAACCCCTTTGACGATAACGGAATCAAGCTGTTTGGGCCGGATGGCTACAAGCTCAGCGATGAGACAGAAGAGAAGATAGAGCAGCTGATTGAGTCCGATCTCGGCAAGCAGCTCGCTAAGAGCGGCGACCTCGGCCGTGCCCGTCGCATCGACGGCGTCCAGGATCGCTACATAGAGTTCGCCAAGCTGACGTTGCCCAGGGCCGTGTCTTTCGAGGGCCTGCGTGTAGTCATCGACTGTGCCAATGGGGCCGCCTATCGCGTTGCCCCTGGCGCGCTGTGGGAAATGGGTGCGGACGTCATCCCGATCGGCGTCGATCCGGACGGCTTCAACATCAATAAGGACTGCGGGTCGACCGACCTGCGCGCGCTTTGCGCGAAGGTCCGCGAGATGCGCGCCGACATCGGTATTGCGCTCGATGGCGACGCAGACCGCGTCCTGATCGTGGATGAGCGCGGACATGTGGTTGACGGCGACCAGCTGCTCGCGGTCATCGCGGAAAGCTGGAAGCAAGACAACCGGCTGCAGCGTCCGGGTGTCGTCGCGACCGTGATGTCCAATCTCGGCCTGGAGCGTTATCTCGGCGGTCTTGGTATCGAACTGGTACGCACTCCTGTCGGCGACCGTTACGTGCTCGAACACATGCGGGCGAACGGCTTCAACATTGGCGGCGAGCCGTCCGGACACATTATTCTCTCCGACTACACGACGACGGGTGATGGATTCATAGCCGCCCTGCAGGTGCTCTCAGTGATCAAGCGGGGCGACAAGCCGGTGTCGGAGGTGTGTCATCGCTTCGAGCCATTGCCGCAAGTGCTGAAGAACGTGCGGTATCAAACAGGCAAACCGCTCGAGAATGCAAAGGTGCGCTCGGCGATCGCGAGCGCGGAACGCAAGCTTGGCGGAGGCGGCCGCCTGATCGTGCGGCCATCAGGCACCGAGTCCGTCATCCGTGTGATGGGCGAGGGCGACGACAGGACATTGGTCGAATCAGTGGTCGATGACGTCGTCGAAGCACTGAGTCAGGCGGCGGCCTGATCGCCGGCGGACCGCCGCAATCGTTGACCAACGTCCGGCGTAAACAATTTCCTAATTGCGGTTTTCGCCTCTTAGCCGCGCTCAGCGCGTGGCAGGAAGTCCTGTGTTAACAGCCGTGGTTAAGAATTAAGGTTAAGCGGCGATTAAGGATTTGATGCCATCGTCTCTTCGAACGGTAGCCGGGGCGGCTGCGTCAGTTGCGAGGGACGATCAATGATTATCGCGCGTATTCGAACACTAGCACTGGCGGTCGTTGCTTCCTTTGCCGCCATGGGCGGAGCACGGTCAGCGGACATGCCGTTGGCGCCACCGCCGCCGGATTTTTCGGGCTGGTACCTTCGCGGCGACATCGGCTTCACCAACCAGAGGGTCGGCAGCCTTTTCAACGTCAACTATGCCGACTTTCTGTCGGTCAGCAATATCGATAAGGGATTCGACGCGGCCCCACTGTTCGGCCTTGGTATCGGCTACACGATCAACAATTGGCTGCGCGTCGATGTGACCGGTGAATATCGCGGCAAGGCAAATTTCCACGGCCTCGATGTCGGCGCGCTTCCCGGCGGTGGTTTTGCCGATGATCGCTATTTCGCAAGCAAGTCCGAATGGCTGTTGCTGTTAAACGGCTACGTCGACCTCGGCACCTGGTGGAATATCACGCCCTTCATCGGCGCTGGCGTCGGGATGAGCCGCAACACGATCAGTAATTTCGGCGACGTCTCGATTTGCTTGAATAGCCTAGGATGTGCGGGGGCTGGCGGTAGCGACGCTTATGCTGGCACTGCGAGCAAGTGGAATTTTGCCTGGGCGCTGCACGCCGGCCTTGCCTACCAGATCTGGCGCAACGCGACGATCGAGCTCTCCTACCGCTATGTTGATCTTGGCGACGCGCGCAGTGGGGATCTCGTCCGATTCGACGGCACGAATCTTTTCTACAACCCGATGGAATTCAATCACCTGACCTCGCACGACGTCAGGCTGGGTGCGCGGTTCATGCTTGGCGCTCCCGACTATGCGCCGCCGCCTCCGCCGCTGCGTAGCAAAGGCTAGTGACAACGGGGCGCCGCCGGTCGGCAGCGCGCCGTAAGGCCTGCGTAATCGATGTCGAACCTGATGGGACGTTTGTCATGAGTCGGTTGAGCCTGTTTGATTGCAGCGGCCTGCCTTCGGCCAAGCAGATTCACACACGATCTCTGAGTATCGGCCTCGCAATGTGCGCGGTGCTCGCGATATGGCCGGGCGAGCGTGCGCGAGCAGCCGATTGGCCATTGCGCGGCTCGCTGGCACCTCAGCCAACATATGTCCGGTGGGATGGGTGGCAATTCGGCGTCGAAGCCGGTTGGGGAACTTTGAGAAACGATTTCGGCAACAGCACCAGCCCGCTCGTCGCCTTCATCTTGCGCAATACAACACAGGAAGCCGAATTCGCGCCGTCGACCTGGACGACACTGCCGGCAAACACGACGAATGGACCCGTGTTCGGCGGCTATATCGGTTACAACATGCAATGGGATCAACTCGTCGTCGGAGTCGATCTCGGTTACAAATACGCAAATCTTGCGACCGGCGCCTCCGATTCAATCGCACGGCAGTTCGTGACGTCGGACAATTTCACCAACACCGTCAGCATCGATGCCCGGGCGACATTCAAGCTGGTTGACTATGCGACGTTGCGCGCGCGCGCCGGCTATGCCTGGGGTAATTTTCTGCCTTATGCAGTGGTCGGAATTGCGGCGGGGCGCTTTAACTACGGAACAACTGTGACGGTGCACTCGACCGGCACACCAAATCCACCCCCGCCAGGCACAGCTTTCGTTCTCGACGAAACGGCCAGCAGCGGCAAAACCAACGCCATTGTCGGCGGTGTCGCGGCCGGCCTCGGCGTGGACTGGGCGGTCACCCCCGGAATGTATTTGCGCGCCGAGTGGGAGTACGTCGCGTTCGCGCCGGTGAACGGAAGCCGTTCCAACATCAATACCGGAAAAGTCGGCGTCGGCGCGCGCTTCTAGCGCTCCAACCGGCGTAGGTTCGGGCCCGGTCTCAACCAAAAACGACGTGAGTTGACCGCGGCGTGCAACTCGCCTATCTCCGCCAGTGGGACACCCCTCCCCACCGAGGGGCGCCTATCTGGAAGGATAGATAAATGACGGCGAGCAAGCCCGGCGTGCGGCCGGCAACCCCGCACTTCTCGTCCGGCCCATGCGCCAAGCGCCCCGGCTGGAGCCTCCAAAATCTCACCGACGCAGTTCTAGGGCGTTCGCACCGGTCCAAGATCGGCAAGGCAAAGCTCAAACGCGCCATCGATCTCACGCGTGAAGTGCTCGAGGTGCCGGCTGACTACCGCATAGGCATCGTGCCCGCGTCCGACACTGGCGCCGTCGAACTGGCATTGTGGTCGCTCTTGGGCGCACGGCCGGTGACAATGCTTGCCTGGGAATCGTTCGGGGAAGGCTGGATCACCGACGTCGAAAAGCAACTCAAGTTAAAGGACGTCACAGTCGTCAGGGCGCCTTACGGCGATCTGCCCGACCTTGGCAAAATCGATTTCGCAACCGACGTCGTCTTCACCTGGAACGGTACGACCTCTGGCGTACGCGTGCCGAACGGTGACTGGATTGCCGGTGACCGCAAAGGCCTCACGATTTGTGATGCGACGTCTGCTGCATTCGCGCAGCGTCTCGACTGGTTTAAACTCGATGTCGCAACATTCTCTTGGCAAAAGGCCCTCGGTGGTGAGGGTGCGCACGGCATGCTCATCTTGTCGCCGCGCGCGGTTGAGCGACTGGAGAGCTACAAACCGGCATGGCCCTTGCCGAAAATCTTCCGGCTCACCAAGGGCGGTAAGCTGAACGAAGGGATCTTCGCTGGCGAGACCATCAACACGCCATCGATGCTGTGCGTTGAGGACTATCTGGACACTCTGCAGTGGGCGAAATCGGTCGGAGGCCTGTCCGCGACCATCGCTCGATCGGACGCCAACGCGAAGTTCCTGTCCGATTGGGTCGAAACGACGCCCTGGATCGAGCACCTTGCTAAAGATGCAGCCTTTCGCTCGAACACGTCGGTTTGCCTCAAAGTCGTCGATGCGGCGATCACGCGCCTACCGGCCGATGATCAGGCCGCCTTTGCAAAGACGCTGGCCGGCCTTCTCGAAAAAGAAGGCGTCGCCTACGACATTGCTTACTACCGGGACGCCCCGCCGGGGTTACGCATCTGGTGCGGGGCGACGGTCGAACGCCGGGATGTCGAGGCGCTCACCCCGTGGCTTGAATGGGCCTTTGCCGAGGCCAAGGCCGCGCTGCCGAAAGCCGCGTGAGGCCAGTCATGCCAAAGGTTCTCATTTCGGATGCGCTGTCGCCTGCTGCCGTGCAAATTTTCAAGGATCGCGGCATCGAGGTGGATTTTCAGCCGGCGCTCGGCAAGGACAAGGAAAAGCTCGCTTCGGTTATCGGCAATTACGACGGCCTCGCCATTCGTTCCGCTACCAAGGTGACCGGAAAGATCCTGGATTGGGCGAAGGATCTGAAAGTCATCGGCCGCGCTGGCATTGGCGTCGACAACGTCGATATTCCGGCAGCGACCGCGCGGGGCATCATCGTCATGAACACGCCGTTCGGCAATTCCATCACTACTGCCGAACATGCCATATCGCTCATGCTGGCGCTGGCGCGGCAGATCCCGGAAGCGGATGCGTCCACGCGTGCTGGAAAATGGGAAAAAAACAAGTTCATGGGCGTCGAGATCTTCGGGAAGACTCTCGGCGTAGTCGGCTGCGGCAATATTGGCTCGATCGTCGCTGACCGCGCAATCGGCCTCAGGATGAAGGTTATCGCCTTTGATCCATTCCTGTCTCAGGAGCGCGCCGACAATTTGGGCGTCGAAAAGGTCGACATCGACGAGCTGTTCAGGCGCGCGGACTTCATCACGCTGCACACGCCCTTGACCGACAAGACGCGCAACATCATCAATGCCGGCGCGATTAAAAATATGAAGAAGGGCGTGCGTATCATCAATTGCGCGCGGGGCGGGCTCGTGGATGAGGCCGCGCTCTATGAAGCGCTTAAGAGCGGGCAGGTCGCCGGTGCGGCGTTTGACGTTTTTGTCACCGAGCCTGCGACCGAAAACCCGCTTTTCCACCTGCCTAACGTCGTGTGCACGCCGCATCTTGGGGCGTCGACGAGCGAAGCGCAGGAGAATGTCGCGCTGCAGATCGCCGAGCAGATGTCTGACTATCTTTTGCGTGGTGCCATCACCAATGCCATCAACTTTCCGTCGATCAGCGCAGAGGAAGCACCGAGGCTCAAACCGTTTATTGCGTTGGCCGAGAAACTCGGCTCTTTCGCCGGGCAGCTTACCGAAACCGGCATCAGCAAGGTGCAACTCGCCTATGAAGGGGCGGTCGCGCAGATGAACACCAAGGCGCTCACGTCGGCCGCCCTTGCCGGCCTGCTGCGGCCGATGCTCGGCGACGTCAACGTCGTGTCCGCGCCGGTGGTGGCCAAGGAACGCGGCATCGTAGTCGAAGAAGTGACACGTGAAATGCCGGAGGACTATGAGAGCCTTATCACCGTCACTGTGACGACCGAGCGGCAGACCCGGCATGTCTCGGGCACCGTCTTTGCCGACGGTCGCCCGCGTATCGTAAACATCAAGGGAATCCGGATGGATGCCGAGTTCGGGCCTTCGATGATCTACATTACCAATCTCGACAAGCCTGGATTCATCGGCAAGTTTTCCTCGACCCTCGGAGAGGCCGGAATCAACATCGCCACGTTCCATGTCGGGCGTGACGCGCCGGGCGGCAACGCGGTGGCGCTGATCGAGATCGACGGCGACCTTCCGGAGGCAGTGCTTGCCAAGGTGCGCGCGCTGCCGCAGGTGCAGCAGGCCAAGCCGCTTCATTTCTGAAAATCAGGCGTAAGATCAAGCCGTTGTTGCGTCCGGCGCGTGCCATGCTAGCTGCGGACTTTGGCTTGCCTCCCACAGAGGCTTCCTTTATCCGAGGGTGGACCTGGCCGGTGGCACCCGGCTTCAAGTGTCCGGGCGCTGACGCAGGGAAGGGTCCTGATGGCGAATGTCGTGGTTGTCGGATCCCAGTGGGGCGACGAAGGCAAGGGCAAGATCGTCGACTGGCTGTCGGAACAGGCCGATATCGTTGTCCGTTTTCAGGGTGGCCATAATGCCGGCCACACTCTGGTCATTGACGGCTCGACTTACAAACTTTCGTTGCTGCCGTCCGGAGTCGTTCGAGGGGGCAAGCTTTCGGTCATCGGCAACGGCGTGGTGATCGATCCTCAGGCTCTGATCGACGAGATTGCCCAACTCAAGAAGCAAGGCATCGTGGTGACCCCCGAAAGTTTGCGCATTGCCGAAAACGCGATCCTGATCCTGCCGCTGCATCGGGAACTCGAGGCCCTGCGCGAGGCCGACGATGCCGCGACCCGTATCGGGACGACCAAACGGGGAATCGGTCCTGCCTATGAGGACAAAGTGGGTCGCCGTGCAATCCGCTTCATGGATCTCGCCGATCTTCCGGCGTTGCGCGGCAAGATCGATCGGCTGCTCGCGCACCACAATGCGTTGCGACGCGGGCATGACCTCTCGGAGATTGCGACGGAAACGGTATATGGCCATCTCGCCGGAATCGCGCCGAAGGTTTTGCCGTTTATGGACTCGGTCTGGTCGCTGCTTGATGCCAAGCGGCGCGAAGGCAAGCGCATCTTGTTCGAGGGTGCGCAGGGCGCGCTGCTCGATATCGATCACGGCACATATCCCTACGTGACATCGTCGAACACGGTTGCGGCACAGGCGGCGACCGGCTCTGGGCTTGGGCCGAATGCGATCGACTATGTGCTCGGCATATGCAAGGCCTACACGACACGCGTTGGCCTCGGTCCGTTTCCCACCGACCAGATGGACAACGCGGTCGGCAAAACGCTGGGTGAGCGGGGCCGCGAGTTCGGCACCGTGACCGGGCGCGCCCGCCGCTGCGGCTGGTTCGATGCCGTGCTTGTCCGGCAGGCTGTGCTGACCTGCGGAATTGACGGCCTCGCTCTCACCAAGCTCGATATCCTGGATGGCTTCGACCAGATCAAGGTTTGCGTGCGCTATCGGCTCGATGGCCGTGAAATCGACTATCTTCCCGCCGGCGAACAGGCGCAGGCGCGGGCAGAGCCGGTCTACGAAACGATTGACGGCTGGAAGGAACCGACGGCGCGTGCCCGTTCCTGGGCGCAGCTGCCTGCGCAGGCCATAAAATATGTGCGGCGCATCGAGGAACTGGTCGGGTGCCCGGTCGCGCTCCTGTCGACGAGCCCGGAACGCGAAGACACCATCCTGATGAAAAATCCGTTTGAGCTATGATTGCCGAAAAAAGACACGAACTAGGACCAAGCATGACTATTCTAAGGAGACGCAGCGATTCGGCCGCCATCATGCACCAGCGAATAAGGCGCAATGGCTGACTATTACCCTCTAATTTCCCGGGCCGTCAGCGGCCTGGATAAGAATACAGGCGAGAACCGGCGCGCCCTGTACGATCGCGCACGCGTGGCGCTCGTCGGCCAGTTGCGCGGCGTTCAGCCGGCGCTTGAGGAATCTGACATCACCCGCGAGCGGCTGGCGCTTGAAGAAGCGATCCGCAAGGTTGAAGCCGAAACGGCGAAGCGCGTGCGCGCTGACACCCCGGAGCCGGAAGAGCCTTCGCTGCGCGACCGCGGCTTGCGTGATTTCCGCGAGACTGTCGCCGAGGCGGAGGGCCTCGGTAGTGCATCAGCGGAGGCCAAACGGGCCGCGCACGCAACATATGAGGCCCTGCCCGTTGCGCTCCCGCGCATCGAGCCACACATTTCGACCGAGCCTACGCCGGTTAGCGAGCCTGCGCTTACCGATGAGGCGCAGCCGGCCACCCCTCACGCAGCGCCGTCATCACGTTCTCCTTACGACGATGACGATATCTACACGCGTCCCGCACGATCTTATGTCGGGTTAATCAAGGTCGCCGTGATTTTGCTGGTGGTGGCGGGCATTGCCGGCGCCATCTACTGGCAGCGCCACACCATCGGGACGATGGTGGCGCAACTCCGTTCACAACCTGCGCAGAAACCGAAAGATGCAGCCCAGCCGGCGGTTCGGCCGAAAATTTCCGATCGTATCGGCCAGTCGGGCACCACGTCGCCCAACACGGCGAACGCACCCGCCGCAGCGGTCGCGCAGAAAGTGGTGCTGTATGACGAGGATCCGAGCGATCCGCAGGGCAAGCGCTACGTCGGCTCGGCCCTGTGGCGTACCGAGACCATATCGCCGGGGCCGGGTCTGTCCCCGGAACTGGCTATTCGCGCCGATATCGAGATACCGGAGCGCAAGCTGCGCATGACATGGTCGCTCCGGCGTAACACCGACAAGGCGCTGCCCGCGAGCCATACGATCGAGATCATGTTCACGCTGCCGGCTGATTTTCCGGAAGGTGGCATCAACAACGTACCCGGCGTCTTGATGAAACAGAACGAACAAGCGCGCGGCGTCCCGCTCGCCGGTCTCGCGGTCAAGGTCACCAACGGCTATTTCCTGATTGGCCTCTCGGCGGTCGATGTCGACGTGCAACGCAATATACAGCTGCTAAAGGAGCGGGACTGGTTCGACATCCCGCTCGTTTACACCAGTGGCAAGCGCGCGATCCTCGCAATGGAGAAGGGGACGCCGGGCACTCGGGCCTTCGAGGAAGCCTTCCGTGCGTGGGGGCAATAGACCGTTCGACCGTGGCAGCTAAAGCAACAGAATGGCCGGGCAGGGCCCGGCCATTCGTCCACATCCGGTGAAGACGCTTAGTGCGCCGTGACAGCCGGCGCTTCCGCCGGCTTCTCCATTGCGGCCATCCGGCTCTTCACTGCCTTTTGTACTTTCTCAAAAGCGCGGACCTCGATCTGGCGGACGCGTTCGCGCGAGACATTGAACTCGGCGGCGAGTTCCTCAAGCGTGATCGGATCGTCGGCAAGCCGCCGCGCTTCGAAAATGCGCCGCTCGCGCTCATTGAGCACATCGAGTGCGGACACGAGGGCCTTATGACGGTTATCGCTCTCCTCGCTCTCGGCAAGAGTGCGCTCCTGACTTGGCGCATCGTCGACCAGCCAGTCCTGCCATTCGCCGCTCTCGCCGTCGTCACGGATCGGCGCGTTGAGCGATGCATCGCCGCTAAGACGGCGGTTCATGTCGACGACGTCCTGCTCGGTGACCCCGAGCCGCTTTGCGATGAGCTGGACCTGGTCAGGCCGCATATCGCCTTCCTCAAGCGCGGAAATCTTGCTCTTCGCTTTGCGCAAGTTGAAGAAGAGCTTCTTCTGGTTTGCGGTCGTGCCCATTTTTACCAGTGACCACGAGCGCAGGATGTATTCCTGGATCGCCGCCTTGATCCACCACATCGCATAAGTGGCGAGACGGAACCCCTTTTCGGGCTCGAAGCGCTTGACCGCCTGCATCAGGCCGACATTGCCTTCCGAGATGACCTCGGAAATCGGCAGGCCGTAGCCGCGATAGCCCATGGCGATCTTGGCGACGAGCCGAAGATGGCTGGTGACGAGCTTGTGCGCGGCTTCGCGATCGCCGTGCTCACGCCAGCTGCGCGCCAGCATGTATTCTTCCTGCGGTTCCAGCATAGGGAACCGACGAATTTCATCGAGATAGTGTGAAAGGCCGGATTCGGCCTTGAGTGCCGGCAATGCGGCGGTGCGGGCCATGATAGCGCCCTCCTTACGTGCCCCCGTTTTATCGGCAGGCGGGTTGTCGCCGCCGCTCCCCGAGCCGACGACGCACATTTGATGTTGCGACCGCGAAATCCCTCAATCGCAACTGCAGCATACCGGCTCGACCGGGCGAAAGATAGGCTTGCGCCCGTCACGTCACCGTGACGCCAGACGGCGTCGCAGTGAACTGCCAAGCCTTTGATGCGGCTGGTCTATTTGCGCGGCTCGTGACCCTGCTTCACAGGTTATTCCGCGCGCAGGGCATCTCGTAAACGACGCAAATCGCCCGGTAGTTCCGATTGGAACTCCAGGACTTTGCCGGTTTCGGGGTGTTCGATGGCCAAGAGATAGGCATGCAAAGCCTGTCTGCCAAGGGCTAATACGGCGTCGCGGGCCTTTGGGGCGAGAAGGCTGGCCTTGGTTCTGAATCCGGTGCCGTAGGTGGCGTCCCCCAGAATTGGATGCCCTAAATGCGCCAGATGCACGCGGATCTGGTGGGTGCGTCCGGTCTCCAGGGTGCAGGCGAGCAGGCTGGCGACTGGCCTCTTAGTACCAGGCGGGGTGAAGCGCTCGAGCACCTGCCAGTGGGTGACGGCCATACGCCCGTTGCCGCGGACCGCCTGCTTGTCGCGCGATTGAGGGTGACGGCCGAGGGGCGCGTCGATCGTGCCTTTTGGCTTTCCGGGCGCACCCCAGACGATGGCGAGATAACCGCGCCGGAGCGGGCCTTTGCCCTTTTCGAGGAATTGCTCTGCCAGTGCGCGGTGTGCCGTGTCGGTCTTCGCCACAACCATGAGACCGGTCGTGTCCTTGTCCAGGCGGTGAACAATTCCGGGCCGCCTAACCCCGCCGATCCCCGACAGGCTGTCGCCGCAATGGGCAATCAACGCGTTGACCAGCGTGCCGCTGGCGTGGCCGGCGGCCGGGTGGACGACGAGATCTTTCGGCTTGTCAATCACGATGATCGCGTCGTCCTCGTAAACGATATTGAGCGGAATATTCTCGCCCTGCGGTGCTGCAGGTTCAGGTGGGGGCAGCGTGACCTTCACCAAATCCCCCGATTTGACGGTGGCCGCCGGATCGCGGATCGTGCGTCCGGCGATCGTGACCTGCCCGGCGAGGATCAGTGTCTTCAGCCGCGAGCGCGACAGGTGTGCAAGATGAGCGGCAAGCACGCGATCGACCCTCAGGCCGGCCTCGCCGGCGCCGATCGTGACAGTTTCGGTTGCATCATCTCTCATGGCTCAAGCAATGTCCGGCGAAACTGAAAAACCTTTCGATCCGGAGGCCGCGCGCGTTGTCGCCAAAGTGCGCCGGCTCATGATGATTGCAACCATAACCACCTTCATCGCCGTTGCCGCAGTCATCGCGGTTATCGGCTACCGTGTTTTAAAGGGCGAGGAAAGGGTTCGGGCTGTGCAGTCCGTCTCTGCCACGTTGCCCGCCGGCACCAAGGTGCTATCGAGCGCGATCGGAGAGGGGCGTGTGGTCCTTACCGTCGAGTTCAACGGCGCGATCGAGCTGCTCAGTTTCGATTTGAACACTCTCAAGCCACTTGGGCGTGTTCGGCTGGCACAGTGAATTGCGGATTACGGCGCATGGATTTTCTCCAAGACGGGAAGCAGGTACGAGACAAATTTTTCAGAGTCTTCGCTCATCGGGAAATGGCCCAACCCTTTCATGATCGTGGCGGGCGCGCCTGTGCGGTTGGCGATGTCGAGTGCTGCCTCGGCTGTGCAGGAATAGTCATATTCGCCTGTCAGGAGGAACAGCGGGCAGCGCTTGACATCAATCTGATCGAGCTTGTCGCGGATGTCGCCATCGGGAGTTGTGTAGAAATAAAGGTCGCCTTTGAACACCCCAGGGCCGCTCTGCATATAGTGCCATAGTGTTTCCCAGCGTTCGGTTGCGGCCACCGTTGGCGCGATCAGGCCGGAGATCACGCCGGCGCACACCATTCCGCCGTGCACGTCGGGCCGGTTGAGCCAGGATAGATCATAGTAAGGCTCTGCGTAGGGCGCCGACTCGAGCCCTATCAGCGCGCGAAACCGGTCTGGGTGCTGATGCGCGAGATGCAGCACAATGCGACCACGGATCGAGCAGCCCATGACAATGGGCCTCTCAAGCTCGAGTGCGTTAATGACGTCAAGGATCAGACGCACATAGTCAGGCGCGGTCAGTTGATATTCGCGGTCCTGCCAGCCGGGCGGTGGTGAGGTCTTGCCGTGCCAGGGCATGTCGAAGGTGATTACACGGAAGTTTTTTGTGATGCGGCTGTCGTTGAGCAAGCCGCGATACTGGCGGGTGTCGGCCCCTGCCGTGTGCATGCAAAGCAGAGGAATGCCCTGTCCGGCTTCCTCGATATACAGGCGGTGCGCTTCTCCCAGCAGGTTGCAGCGCAGATAGCGGCCGGCAATTGCTTCGTACTGTGGGCTCATCGTTTGCCCTCCCGGTGTGGGGCGGCGATAACGTCCTTGAAATAGAGCAAGTTGGCCATGAATGGATGCAGGTCGCCTTCGACCTGCATCAGCTTCTGTTTCACCAGAGCGAAAATATCGGTGTAGCCGCGCGGGGGCAGCGGCTGCCAGAATTGCTCCCAGACGCTCTGCGTGGCCCGCAGGCAAAAACTGTAGTTGGGCGTGATGAAAGGACCCGACACTACACTAGTCACGCGGCCTTCCTGCACACGCAGCAGAGTGTACGTGTCATCGATCACGATCATAAAGGTCGTGTCGACGAAACGGCCGCGGTGGACAAGTCTGGCATCGCCGTTCACCAGGTCGGCTATCCTGTCGAGCATGCGAAACCCCTGCAGATGGTGCAGGGTGGAACGGCACATCGCCGGCTGCAAGAACCGGTTCAACGCTTGCGGACTTCCCGGATCGAGGCTATTTCGAGGGTCCTAGCTCCCTTCGTCTAGCGGCCCAGGACGTCGCCCTCTCACGGCGAAAACAGGGGTTCGAGTCCCCTAGGGAGCGCCACGTCTAGACGAATTCCACGCCCGTCTCAGTTACCGTCCGCCAGACGAGCCGGCACGGCCGAATGGAGTAACCGCCATCGAATGTCATCTCGAAGTCTTTCGGCAGGTCGACCGTATTCGCGATCTGGAGGCGCGCGCCTTTGTTGGTCAGATTGCGCACGACACAATCGATGATAGCGGAGCGACCCAGAACAAGTTTTGCGCTCTTCAACACGCGCGAGCGCCCGGATTTACGGCGTTCAACCACAGCTACATCTCCCGTGAATTGCATTCAAATAATCGGTAAAATTGGCTAAACCCCTAAATTGATTGCCCAGTCGGCGGCCAGTCGGGAAAGATTTCATTAATCAGGAGTCTGCAGGCGCGGCCTCTTTGCGCACGCCCTTGTTATTTTTGTACTTTTGGGCATCCTAAAATAGCTGCATATCGGTGCAGGTTGGAGTCATGCAACTTTTCACCACGGCCGAGGCTGCCGCCTATCTCCGGCTCAAGGAGCGCAAAATCTACGAAATGGTGGCGGAGGGGACCGTGCCCTGCACGAAGGTCACCGGCCGCTGGTTGTTTCCGAAGGCCGAACTCGACCACTGGCTCGTCTCCAGCATCTCACGACCTGCGGGTACGGTGCGGCCCGACCCGGCACCCATCGTCAGTGGCAGCCATGACCCGCTCTTCGAGTGGGTCTTGCGCGAAAGCGGCTCAGGCCTGGCGACGCTGGCGCTCGGCAGCGAGGCGGGTTTTTCCCGTTTCGCCGCCGGCGAAACGATTGCCGCCACGATTCATTTCCACGGGCTGGACGATCTCGATGCCGATGCCAACATCGATGCCCTGCGAAGTCGCAATGACCTGCAAGATGCCGTGATGATTGCGTTTTGCCGTCGCGAACAGGGATTCCTGGTCGCGGCGGGGAACCCGCTCAGGCTCGGCTCGATCGAGGATATCCGCAAGAAACGCGCACGCATCGCCATGCGGCCGAAGGGCGCCGGTGCACAGCTGTTGCTCCTGGCATTGTTGCACCGCGCCGACATTGCGCTGGACCAGCTTGCCTCCGTTGCGCCTGTCTGCCCGACCGGTCCTGACATCGCGCAGGCAATTCGCGCCAACCGTGCTGATATCGGAATTGCCACGCGTGGTGTCGCAAACGCGACCGGGCTCGATTTCGTCCCGATTGTTTGGGAGCCCTTCGACGTGGTGATGCGCCAGCGTGACTATTTTCGACCTCCGTTGCAGTCGCTGTTAAAATTTTTTCATTCGCCGGACTTTGCCACGCGTGGACGCGAACTTGGCGGCTACGACCTCAGCGCGGCAGGCAGTGTACGGTTCGTAAACTGATGACCGATGCGCAAGTATGGCCGACTGAATTGCGGTTGCGTAAAGACCGCAAGGCCTTGACCGTTACCTTTGACAGCGGAGAACGCTTCGAATTGCCGGCTGAATACCTGCGGATAAAGAGCCCGAGCGCAGAGGTGCAAGGCCATTCAGAAGAAGAGCGAAAGACCGTTCCCGGTAAGCGGAACGTCGAGATTCTTGAGGTTTTGCCGGTCGGTAATTACGCCGTACGATTGGTCTTCGACGACCTGCATTCGACTGGCATTTTCGGCTGGGACTACCTGCACGACCTTGGGCGCAATTATACGTCGCACTGGCAGGACTACCTCGACGAACTTGCTGCCAAGAACATGACGCGAGATCCGCCGGCGCGCCGCAACTAGAGGCTGCGCTGTTCTTTCAGGGGATTTCAAGGTGAGACACTTCAGGTCGCGCTGGCGTAGGCCGGGTCTTCCGTCTCGGCCGAGTTTTTTGGCGCGTTGTAGACGACGGATACGTGCATCAATGCCGTAACCCCCAGAAAAACCAGGCTGGCCTGGATAGCATTCTGGAAATCCGGAGCGAGACAGAGGAAGACTGCACCCGCAAGCGCGAATGCATAAGGTGCTGCGTGAACGAAGGGGCTTCGAGCCGCCTTCCCGCACAATACGAAGGTCGAATAGGCCGCGGTCAACTCGAGCATGAGTCCCGCCGTCATCAAAATAGACTGACCCTGGGCAGTCAGAAATAGCGCGCCGGCGAGCACGGCGAACCAGATGCCGGCCGCAATATTGTCGCGCGCCGCTTCGCTGATCCGCATCATTGTGCCGGTGGAAATCTGCATATTGCTCATGGCAACACTCCGGGCCAGTTGGACGTATTCTAATAGACGAGGAGGTGTTGCTCGATCGGCACTTTACGCGGGGTAATCCATGTCAGTTGAGTAAGCAGATTTTAACGCGCTGAAGTACCCTTGTAATATGCTTGGAATCCATGCTGATGCGGCTAAAATTGGCTTGGCCGCGAAGCATTGGCCGCACAGCATTGAAGAGGGGGAATAAAGCATTGAAGAGGGGGAATAATATGAGGCCGAATGGTGGGTGCTTTCGATTTGCCGACATGTTTGTGCATCGGCAATGGCTGCGTCCGCTGTTTGCGCTGGCGGTTGTATTCCTGTTGCTGGCCACCCCAAGCGGCGCTCTCGCGCAGGGACCATCGACGTCCAAATCGACGGCTCACGTTTACCTGATGAGGGGCGTGCTCAACGTTTTTTCCTTGGGAATGGACCAGATCGCAGCCAGGTTGGAGCAGCGAGGTATTCCGACAACCGTTACGAACTATCTCTTCTGGTCGTCGGTCGCGGATGACGCCGCGGCTGCATACAGAAGCGGAAAAGTGCGCACGATCATTCTGGTCGGACATTCTTCTGGCGCGACGGTTCTGCCGGATATGGTCGATCGCCTGACCAGGCTCGGCGCCCCGGTCAAGTTGGCCATCGGCCTGGATTCCGTGTTTCAGACGACACTCTCGGGCAAGGTGGGTCGCTATATCAATTTCTATATCGGCAATGGCGCGGGCACACGCGTCGCTCGGGGCAAAAACTTGCAGGGGCAACTGTCGAATGTCGACGTCGAGAACTTACCTGGCGGCGTGGGTCACGTAACGATCGACAAGAACGAAATCATACAGCAGAAAGTCATAAGCGCGATCCTCTCCTCGCTTTAGATTGCTGACCTGAAGCCCATGCCGCAGCTAGCGGTGAGGGAGGAAGGGTATAAGCATCGGAACCCGGCCGCGGTAGGACTCGTATGCGCTCGGGTCGAGCTCTGCGGTAAGAAAGTTTTCTTCCTCGCGCGCTTTCACGGACAAGCCAAAGGAAATCAGTGCCGCACCGAGAATGGCGGTAGCCGTTCCGACGGCCAGGCCCGTCGCCAGTATGCCGGCGATGAGGCCGGTGTAGATCGGATGGCGTACAAGCCCGTATGGGCCCGTGTCGACAACCCGATGACCTTCTTTCCGCGTAATCTCGTTCGACCAAAAACGTCCGAGATGAATTCGCGCCCACCACGTGAACAGGACTCCCGCCAGGACGACAATTGCAAGTGCGTATGTAACGCCATTGCCGGCGTTCCAGAGCGGGCGTTCCCCCAGGATATTCGCAGTCCACGGGGTGAGTAGTAATCCTCCAATAATGATGGGAAGCCGGTGAGCCCGTGCACGCCAGGTCACTGGCCGCTTGACCGTTCGAGCCGCCCAGAATGATCCCAGCGTCCAACTGATAAGCCAACCAATCCAGATGATAGCAATCAGCTGGGTGGGCCAAGTGGCAAGCCACCCGCTCCAGAGCGATGCCAAAATTTGGTGGAGACTAAGCAGCATGTGTGTCGGCCAAATAGGTTATGGTTTCCCGTAGGGCGGATTCAATGGGCCGCGGCGCGTAGCCGAGCTCCCGCTGCGCTCTTTCCGTCGAGAGGGCCGTGGATCGCAATGCAATCCGGACTGCCTCTGCCGTGGCGGAAGGGGGCGTGCGCGTTACGTGATCGGCCATGAATTCCAGTATAGCAGCAGTCACCTCGGCGAGCCTCCCTGGGACGGGGATGCGCAGGCTTTCGCGGCCGCTGATTGCGGCGACATATTCGAGAAGCTTTTTGAGTGGAATGCTTTCGCCGCCGAGAATGTAGCGACTGCCGACCTTTCCGCGTTCCATGACCAGGATCAGGCCCGCCGCAACGTCGCGCACGTCGACGAGGTTCAGGACGAAATCGAGATAAAACTGAAAGCGCTTGCCGAGAAAATGCCGGAGCATCGCCGTCGGCGGTGTAAGGTTATGGTCGTGAGGTCCGATCGGCATTGTTGGGCTGCCGATGACCACCGGAAAACCAGACGCGGCGGCTTCCATCGCCAGTCTCTCGGCGAGCAATTTCGAGCGTGTGTACGGGCCCGGCATATCGTCGGCGGTCAGCAAGGTGTCTTCCACATCGCCCCCTGCGGGCGACGAACGAAACAGGATGGATTCAGTTGAGCAATGGAGGAACCGCGTAACGCCACGCTCGCGTGCAGCTGAAATAACGACCTCGGTGCCGCGGCAATTGACGGCATGAAAGTCGTCTTTGTGCGCCACCCACATGCCAGGCAGGCCGGCGAGGTGGTACACCTCGTCGACCCCATCGAGCGCCTGGTCCACCAATTCACGGTCGAGTACCGAACCTTTGACGTACTGCGCATTTGTCACGGCACGGCCCGGAGGGCGTAGATCGAGAACGCGCGTTTGTCGGCCGCTCGCGACGAGCGTTGCCACCAAGTGCTGGCCAATGAAACCGCTACCGCCCGTGACAAGAACGCAGGTCATCGATCTTGCTGCACGCCGCCCTGGCTTTGCTGCGGATAAACCGAGCCTTTTTGAATTATCTCGGCGAGATCGTCCCTAAACCCGAACGAGATGAATAATTTTGCCATCACGAACACTGGACCTAGGAGAAGGTGAGGGGGATTGTCTATCAGCGCCGGCGCACGGCGCTCGAACACTTGATGCCCGACAATCTGCATCGTTATGCCAAACAAGATCAACACAATTGAAATCGTCCAGACAATCGTGCCGCTTGCATGGCTTGCGATTGTCGCGCCAGCAAAAAGCAGGAGCGCTGCCGCGCCGGCGATCGCCAGCCCGATCGGAATGTCAAGCAGGATCCAATAAATCAGCACCGGGAGGGCCAGGATAACTCCCAGATTGACCTGAAGGCCGAACACCGTGATAGGCCACAGACTGAGTGGAAGAATCGCGCCTAGAAACAAGGTCACGATGCCGACCACGTGCAGGGCGCAATTCGTGGGATCGCGATGGTATTCAACGTAGTCCGTAAGCTGACGCCGAAGAAAAGCACTCATATTGCGTTCGCTCCCCTAGACCGCGTGACACTATCAAATGGAGGATGACATGAACCCCGCCGTCCGAACAATGCCGGACGGTAGTCCCTTGGTGTCGCGGGTTTGTGTCAGATATGCGGAAACCGGACCAGCGTGCACTAAATGGTGGGCGCTGTAGGGATTGAACCTACGACCTCTCCCGTGTGAAGGGAACGCTCTCCCGCTGAGCTAAGCGCCCGGCCATCGCGGACGCGCGATATAAGGAGTGGCTCCAAGCAGTGTCAAGCGAGGCCCGCCACGGCGTCAGTTGCGGGTCTTGTCATCGGTTGCCTGGGCCAGTCGGGAAGCGTGGGTCTGCAGTGCACGAATGCGGTCGGCAAGGTTGCCGTTGTTCGGCGAGGCGGCAAGATCGGGCTGTTCGCCGCTCATGGGAAGACTGGTGATCTGCTCATGCGATGTTTCGGCTGCCAGCAGGGATTCAATCGGTGAGTTCGGGCCTTCAAGCGCCGAGGCGAGACGAGCAACCTCGGCGGCAACATCATTGATCCGCTCGCGCAGCAAGGCGTTCTCCACTCGCTCCGATGCCCAAGCCTCCTCCGTTTCGCGCTTCATCGTGGCGATTTCGCGAGCGAAGCGGTCCCGCTCTTCTTTAATGTGCGCAATCGTCGCCTGAAGCTGCGTATTTTCGGTCCTCAGATTTTGCGAGGCCGAATTGGCGCGGCCCTCCAGCTCGATGATCGTGGTGCGAAGTTCGCTTTCGAGCTGGCGAGCCGCATCCATCTCCTGTCGTACGTGCTTGAGCTCGAATTCGCTCTGATTGAGCAGACGTGACTGTTCGCCAAGGCGTGTTTCAAGGTCCTGGGCGCGCCGCCCGAGGATTTCGGCTTCCTTGCTCTGCGCGGCGAGGTGCTGCTCGAGTTCGGCGACGCGCCGCCCAAGGTTTTCAACCCTACCGCGTTCATCCTGCAATTCCTGGGTGGCCGCCTTGAGCTCTACCCGCTCGGCATCACGGCGATCCTCGACCGCCCGCAATTCGTTACTGGCCCCCTCAAGACGTTCTTTCAGAGCCTCGACCTGCGTCCTGAGAGCGACGATTTCAACTTTCTGCGAGTCGGCAAGCGTCGACCGCTCGTCAAGGTCGCCCATCAACTTGGCGAGATCTGCTTCCTTGTCAGAAAGCGCCCGCTGAGCTTCATGCATGGTTGTGGTCTTGACCGCGAATTCCTCCTCCGTGGCCCGCAATTGATCGCGTAGTGCTTTGTCGCGCGCCTCCAGCGCAAAAATCGCGGCGGTCTTCTCTCCAAGTTCAACCTTGAGACGATTGATCGCGTCGCCTTTTTTGCCGAGCTCGGCAAGCTGGCTTGTGCTCTTTGCCTTGAGCTGCTCGACGCTCATCTCGAGACGGCGCGTCGACATTGCGAACTCTGCGCGGAGCTGATCCTTGTCGGCTTGAATCTCAGCCATGGACAATGGCGTTGCGGCTTCAAGCCGCCGCATCGTCAGCCGTACCGCGCGGTTATGCACGAGTGGAACGACAACGAGCCCAATGAGCGCCGCAACGAGAAATCCGATCCCGAAATACATGATCGGTTCAATCATGGAACTTACGCCTCCAACTCACGCGCACGCATTGCAACCGGGACCGGACTTCCGGCTGTTTTCAACATTAGCCTAAAGCGAACGCCACGTCGCGGTTTTCGGCGTGTGCCGCAGCGAAATTAGTAAATGTGGCGGAGTCAGAAGGGATTCCACGTCGCCTGCGGCGTAAACTTGAGATAACCGATGTTGGCACCAAGGCGCAGCCCGACGCCGGACCTGATCGGCACGACGATGATATTGCCTGAGGCGAGCGCGGTCATGCCAAAACCACCAATGAAATAGGCGGAGCCGTCGATGCCGGCGAAACGCTGATAGATCGCTCCGGTGGCAGGCAGGTTATAGACGAGCATCATCGTGCGCGCGCCTTCGCCGCCGTAGTCGAAGCCGACCGACGGGCCTTCCCAGAACACACGGCGGTCGCCTGCATTCTTGGTGTAAAGCTTGCCATCGCCGTAGCGCAGGCCGACGATGAAGGCGCCGCTGCCTTCCTGGCCGAGAATGTAACCATTGGGTTGGCCCCAGCGGCTGAAGGCCGCTTCCACGACCTGGGCAAGACCGCGCGATACCGTTCCGAAGAACTTGTGGCCTTCGCCAACGATCTCCCCGGGCGTGAACGTGCCGCTTTGCCGTTGAGCCGGGGGCGGCTGGTTTTGCGCAGCGGCGAGTTGAGGAGCAAGAGTGGCAAGGCAAAGCGCCAGGATGGCGAGGCGCAAATTTGCACGCATCAAACGCTCCTCGGATGCTTGGGCTCGACGGCCCTGTTTAACCGGATGCTCATTTTGATCGCGGTAATAATGTGGCGGCGAAAGGTTGTTCCCGAATCACCCAACCGTCACTGATAACTATGACTGCAGCGCGGCA
Source organism: Pseudomonadota bacterium (assembly GCA_046734435.1). Lineage (GTDB taxonomy): Bacteria > Pseudomonadota > Alphaproteobacteria > Rhizobiales > Xanthobacteraceae > Pseudolabrys. The sequence goes on from JBKPRE010000027.1 coordinate 62,326, forward strand.
GCAACGGAAGCGGCCATTCTTGATTGGCTTGGTGCTTTCTATCGCCCTCGGACCGGGTATTTTTGCACCCCGGGCGATAAACGCGGCGACCGACGGCCAGTTAACGGTCAATCCTGACACCGGCCTCGCTATCAGTGGCTTCGATCCGGTGTCCTATTTCACGGATGGCAAGGCGCTGTTCGGGCGGCCGGAATTTGAATTGAACAAGGATGGGGCAGTCTGGCGGTTCAGCAACGAGGGCAATCGCGGGGCCTTTGAACAACATCCAGAAATCTACGCGCCGCGGTTCGGCGGCTATGATCCTGTGGCGATCGGCCGTGACCGTTCGGTCCGCGGCCACCCGCTGTTCTGGGCCGTCGTCGGTCAGAGGCTCTACTTTTTCTATAGCGAGAAAACTCGTCTGGCTTTCCTCGCCGATCCCGGCCGGATCATTGCTACGGCCGAGCGCAAATGGCCGGACGTTTCCCGCGCTCTCGGTGAATGACGGTCAGGATTGGATTTTGAGCGCAGCGGCCTTGCCGGGATCTGCCCAAGCGATAAAGGCTGGCACACGAAAATTCTCGGCAGCGCGCCCGTAGGTCAAAGGGATGCCAAGCGGGGTTGTCACAAGTCCGCCAGCGGCGACAACCAATGCATGGCCGGCTGCCACATCCCACTCGCAGGTCGTGGCGAGGCGCGGGTAGAGGTCGGCGCTCCCTTCTGCAATGTGACAGAATTTGATGGCCGAGCCGCAGGGCACGCGCGTAATTGGGCCGAGCGCGCTGAGGAATTTGTCGGTGGCGGCATCCATATGGGAGCGGCTCACCTCTGCAACGGGAGCAACTGGCCAGGACCGCGTGCTGATTGCTTCCGCGCGACCGGCGCCGCTGCCCGATAGGCGAAGACGCTCCGCTCCATGGCCGATGACGCCGCGCCAGAGTTGCCGCTGTTTGGGTGCAGCGATAATGCCAGCAACCGGTAAGCCGCGCGAGACAATGGCGAGATTGACGGTGAATTCATCACGGCCGGCAAGGAACTCGCGCGTTCCGTCCAGAGGATCGACGATGACGAAGCTGTCCTTGAGGTTGGCAGACGCCGCTGCATCGGCCGACTCTTCAGCCACAACTGGTATCTTCGGCAGAATCCGGGCGAGACCTTGCAGGATCATCGCTTCGGATACCTCATCGGCCGCGGTCACCGGCGACTGGTCGGGCTTCAGACGCCGGCCCACCGTGTCAGGTGATGTGGCCGCGATCTCGGCGCACGCACGAGCGACAAGCGCCGTCAGGTCATCCATGAGCTGCCGAGCCTGCGCGGGCGAAATGTCGGATTCTGGATTCAAATACCGCGTCCTTTGGCCGTGCGGCAGTCCTTGGCGGTTATGCGGGTGCGGTGTATCACGCCAGCAACTCGGCGTGACCACTGATTCGCCGGCCGGCGCAGCGTGCATGCCCAGCGGAGATTAGTCCATGTCGGAATCGCCCATCGAAGCGCTTGATCTCGCTGCGTTGCTTTGTTCACGCGTTTGCCATGACCTGATCTCCCCCGTAGGAGCCATTGTGAACGGGCTGGAAGTGCTTGAAGAAGAGAAGGATGAGGCGACCAAGGAATTTGCGCTCGACTTGATCAAAAGTAGCGCCGGCACTGCGTCAAAGAAATTGCAGTTCTGTCGCATTGCTTTCGGCGCCGCTGGTTCGGCGGGTGCCCAGATCGATCTCGGCGATGCAGAGGCGATCTCACGTGGCTTCCTGGAGGACGAAAAGACAAAGCTTGCCTGGAACCTGCCGCGGGCGCTGCTACAGAAGAACCGGGTCAAGCTTCTGCTCAACATGCTCGCCATCGCGGGACAGGCGATCCCGCGTGGTGGCTCGCTGACTGTCGATCCCATCGGATCCGGTGAAACAATGGGGTTCAAAGTCACTGCTGCGGGCATCAACGCGAAAGTTCCGCCGGCTGTGCCTTCGCTGCTCGGTGGGGAAACCACCGAGGGTCTCGACGCCCACCGCATTCAACCTTTCTATGCGGGCCTTCTGGCCCGGGCTTGCGGTGTCAAAGCGGCGATTGCGATGGATGGCGAAAAGGTCGTCATCACCGCACAATGAGCGTCGCCGTGAGCCGTTTCTGGCAGTTAACGAGCGGTTAACGATCGGCCGGATGTCGCGGTCCCGCAACCAAAATTAAACGCTTCACCGACACACTGGCCGCGCTTCCGACGGAAAGCGGCGGACGGGCCAGGCCCGTCGATGAAGGCGTTTTTTATGGACGACCTGCTGCGGGAATTTGTCACCGAGACGAACGAGAGTCTCGACGTAGTCGACGTCGAGCTTGTGCGTTTTGAGCAGGATCCGAACAACGCGAAGATTCTCGATAACATCTTCCGGCTGGTCCATACCATCAAAGGCACTTGCGGGTTCCTCGGGCTGCCGCGCCTAGAAGCGCTCGCACATGCGGCTGAAACGCTGATGGGCAAGTTTCGCGACGGCGCGCCGGCTTCGAGTGAGGCTGTCACGCTAATTCTCGCCACCATTGACCGCATCAAGATCATTCTCGAGTCGCTTGAAAGCGACCAGCGCGAGCCCGAAGGCGCTGATAACGATCTCATCATCAGCTTGGAGGGCATGGTCGATCGCATCAGCGTCGGGGGTGCCAAGCCGGAAAGCGAGCATTCTGTTGGAACCCTGGTTCACCAGGTTCTCGAGCGTCCTTTGCGTGAAGGCGAAGATACGCTCGATGACCTTGAGCGTGCGTTCCGCAACACCGCGATCGAAGTAGAGCCCGCAAAGTCACCTAGGCTCGCGGCGACCGCTGTCGATGCGGCCGTCAAGGAAGATGAGACGGGCAAGTCAGCCAATCAATCGATTCGCGTAACGGTCGACACGCTCGAACAGTTGATGACCATGGTTTCCGAGCTGGTGCTTACCCGCAACCAGTTGCTTGAAATCGTGCGCCGTCACGAGGAATCGGAATTCAAAACGCCGCTCCAACGGCTGTCGAACGTCACCGCCGAACTGCAAGAAGGCGTGATGAAGACGCGCATGCAGCCGATCGGTAATGCCTGGCAAAAGCTACCGCGCATCGTGCGCGATCTTTCCAACGAGCTCGGCAAGAAGATCGATCTCGAGATGCAGGGCGCCGATACCGAGCTTGACCGCCAGGTTCTGGATCTGATCAAGGATCCGCTCACCCACATGGTGCGCAATTCGGCGGATCACGGCCTTGAAACGCCAGAGGAGCGGCGTGCCGTCGGCAAGCCCGAGCACGGATTGGTTCGTCTCTCCGCATATCACGAGGGCGGTTACATCATCATCCGCATCGCGGATGATGGGCGGGGGCTCGACACCGAGCGGATCAAGGCAAAGGCGATCGCGCAGGGCCTGGTTTCCGAGGCTGACGCGGAAAAATTGCCGGAAGCCCAGATTCATAAGTTCATATTCGCGCCGGGTTTTTCCACAGCGGCGAAAGTCACCAACGTATCCGGCCGTGGCGTCGGCATGGACGTTGTCCGCAACAACATCGATCAGATCGGCGGAACGATCGACGTGAAGTCGGTCGCCGGCGCAGGATTAAGCTTCACCATCAAGATACCCCTCACGCTGGCAATCGTGGCGGCGCTGATCGTCGAAGCGGGCGGGCACCGGTTCGCTATCCCCCAGCTATCCGTTGTCGAGCTCGTGCGCGCACGCAGCGGCAGTGAGCACCGCATCGAGAGCATCAAAAACACGAGAGTGCTACGGTTGCGAGACAAGCTCCTCCCTCTCATCAGCCTTCGTCAATTATTCGGCCTCGACACGAACGCGGGCGAGATAAATGGCGGGTTCATTGTCGTCACCCAAGTCGGCAGCCAAACTTTCGGTATTGTCGTCGACGGCGTGTTCCACACCGAAGAAATCGTCGTGAAGCCGATGTCGAGCAAGCTACGCCACATCTCGATGTTCTCCGGGAACACCATTCTCGGCGACGGCTCCGTGATCATGATTATCGACCCGAACGGCGTCGCACAGGCGTTCGGTACGAATGTGGCGTCGCAATTGGCGGCAGCGGAGGCCTCCGAGACCAAGCCAGCGCCATCGGCCGCATCAAGCACGTCGCTGCTCGTCTTCCGCGCCGGATCGGTGCAGCCAAAGGCAGTGCCGCTCTCGCTCGTTACGCGGCTTGAAGAAATCGACGCGCAGAAAATCGAGTTGTCGAACGGCCGGCACATGGTCCAATACCGCGGCCATCTGATGCCGCTCATCAGCATGAGCGAGAACGTGCGTGTAAAAGGAGAGGGTGCGCAGCCACTCCTTGTGTTTTCGGACGGCAGCCGATCGATGGCGCTCATCGTCGATGAAATCGTCGATATCGTCGACGACACACTTAACATTCAGGTTGCGAGCGAAAATCCCGGGGTGCTTGGCTCTGCCATCGTGCGCGGGCACGCCACTGAAATTATCGATGTCGGGCATTTTCTGCCACTCGCGTTCGAGGACTGGTTCCGCCGCAAGGAGCATCAGGTCCAGCATCGCCCTTGCAGCGTGCTTCTCGTGGACGACTCTCCTTTCTTCCTCAACATGCTCACGCCTGTGCTGCAGGCGGCCGGATATGTCGTGACCACGGCCGCTTCAGCGCGGGATGCACTGGCGGTCCTGAGTGAAGGGCAGGCATTTGATGTGGCCATCACCGACATCGAGATGCCGGACATGGACGGGTTCCAGTTCGCCGAAGCCGTGCGCGGCGACCCGCGGATCGGCAATTTGCCGATTATCGCGCTGTCCTCCGTGGTTTCGCCGGAAACGATTGAACGCGGGCGTCGTGTCGGTTTCCACGACTACGTCGCGAAATTTGACCGCCAGGGCCTAATTGCAGCGCTCAAGGAGCAGACCGGCGTCGTCCAGGCCGCGTGACAAAGACATAGCATGAACCAGAAAGCCGACCATAGTTTCAACGAGTATGTGACCGCCGTTATCGGTGGCCAGCTGTTCGGCTTGCCGATCCTGCGGGTGCAGGACGTCTTTGCGCCGGAGCGCCTCACCGCCGTGCCGCTTTCGCCGCCGGAGGTGGCGGGCGTCCTCAACCTGCGCGGCCGCATCGTGACATTGATAGATATGCGATGCCGCCTCGGACTCGGCAGCCGTGAAGATGGCCAGCAGTCGATGGCGATCGGAGTCGAATCGCGCGGCGAATCCTACGGCTTGCTCATCGACAGCGTCGGCGAGGTGCTCAAGCTGGACAATGAGTCGTGGGAACCAAATCCGAGCAACCTCGATGCGCGCCTGGCAAGCGTATCAACCGGTATTTATCGGCTCGATAGCCAATTACTTATGGTTCTCGACGTCGACCGTGTGCTCGACATCACGGTGAAGGCGGTCGCAGCGTGATGCGGCCGGATTGGAATGGGAATTAGGCGTGAACACAAGAGGCAGTACGATGAAAACCTGTTTGGTTGTTGACGACTCCAGCGTCATCCGAAAGGTGGCGCGGCGAATCTTGGAGGGCCTTGATTTCCAGATTGTGGAAGCCGAGGACGGTGAGCAGGCGCTAGAGGAATGCCGAAAGCAGCTGCCGGCGGCGATCCTGCTCGACTGGAACATGCCGAAGATGGATGGCTACGAGTTCTTGCGGTCATTGCGCCGGTTGCCCGGTGGCGATGGGCCGAAGGTCGTCTTCTGCACGACGGAAAACGACGTTGCACATATCGCGCGCGCACTCCATGCCGGTGCAAACGAATACATCATGAAACCGTTCGACAAGGAAATCGTCGAGGCAAAATTCCAGGAAGTTGGGCTGATCTGATCGCTACGTCTTCTTCCATCTGCGTCAGTAGTGATCAGTGAAGTCAGTGAAATGAACGTTGTTGTTACGCCCTCTGCTGCTGCCGGTATAAGCCGACGCATCCGCGTCATGCTCGTCGACGATGCCGTTGTCGTTCGCGGGCTATTTGCACGCTGGGTCGAAGCCGAGCCCGATCTTGAGGTGGTCGCCACCCTGAGGACGGGGCGTGATGCCGTCAATCAGCTCGAGCGTGTCGACCCCGATGTGGTCGTGCTCGATGTTGACATGCCGGAACTCGATGGCATCGCTGCGCTTCCGCTGTTGCTAGAGAAGAAGCGCGATCTCGTCGTGATCATGGCCTCCACGCTGACGCGGCGAAATGCCGAAATCAGCTTGCGAGCACTGTCACTCGGCGCCGCAGATTACATCCCGAAACCAGGCAGCAATCGCGAGGTCAGTGCGTCGACCGCCTTCCGCCGCGACCTTATTGAAAAAATCCGGCAGCTCGGGCTACGCGCCAAACGATTGCGCCATGGCATCAAGGCTCGCGCTTCGCGTCCCGTTAAATCCGCTCCGTCGATTGTTCCGGCCACCGAAGAGATTACACCGCTTCGTTTACGGCAAATGCCGCTGACACCTCCACGGGTCCTAGTCATCGGCGCTTCGACCGGAGGGCCACAGGCGCTCAACCGCCTTGTCGTTCAAATCGATACCGTGATTCAGCGCGCGCCCGTCCTGATTACACAGCACATGCCGCCGACCTTCACTGCGGTGCTCGCGGAGCATCTTGCGCGCGTTTCCAAATTTCCTGTGCGGGAAGCAAGCGACGGTGAAGAAGTGAACGCCGGGGCCATTTATCTGGCTCCCGGCGGCAAGCACATGAAAGTTGAGCGCCGCGATGGCACGGCGGTCATCGCAATCGACGACGGTCCGATGGTGAATTTCTGCAAGCCTGCGGTTGATCCTCTGTTCGCGTCCGCTGCCCAGGTTTGGGGAAACAAGGTTCTCGCTTTGGTGTTGACGGGAATGGGCTCGGATGGACTCGCTGGGGCGAAAGAGATCGTTGCAGCCGGTGGGCACGTCATTGCGCAGGACGAAGAGACGAGTGTGGTTTGGGGCATGCCCGGCCAGGTGACCAACGCCGGTCTGTGTTCGGCCGTGCTTCCGTTGCCGGAGATCGGCGGCAGGATCACCCGCCTCTTTACAGGGGAGCGTCAGTGACCCCGCAGGGCTTCGACTATCTGCGCAAGCTTCTGCGCGAGCGCTCAGGCCTGGTGCTCGCTGCGGAGAAGCAGTATCTCGCCGAGAGTCGGCTGCTGCCGGTCGCACGCCGCAACGGCATGACCACGATCGATGAACTGATTGATTGCATGAAAAGCAAGGCGCCGGTTTCGCTCGCCACGCAAGTGGTGGAAGCGATGACCACGAACGAGACGTTCTTCTTCCGTGACAAGCTGCCATTCGATCATTTTCGCGACACGGTCATGCCCGCGTTGATTGCCGCTCGATCGCGCGAGAAGCGCATCCGGATCTGGTGCACCGCGGCTTCCACCGGCCAGGAGCCGTATTCGCTTGCAATGTTGATCAAAGGAATGGGGGCGGCAATTTCCGGGTATCGGATCGACATATTGGCGACAGACTTGTCATCGGAAATTCTGGAAAAGGCGAAAAACGGAATCTATACGCAGTTTGAGGTTCAGCGTGGGCTCGCAGTCCAACTGCTTGTCAAATATTTCGATCAAATCGGCGAATCTTGGCAGCTTGCTCCGGAGTTGAGGAGCATGGTGCAATTCCGTCCCATTAATCTGCTCAACGACTTTTCGGCGCTGGGCACATTTGACGTCGTGTTCTGCAGGAACGTCCTGATCTACTTTGACCAGGATACCAAGACCGCCGTGCTTGACCGGATCGCGCGGCAGATGTCCGACGACGGGTACCTCGTTCTTGGTGCAGCCGAGACCGTCATCGGGCTCACCAATGCGTTCAAGCCACTCGCCGACAAGCGTGGGCTTTACGTCCCGACCAGCGGGACAAAGCAGCCGGCGCACGGTGCCGATAATGTCATCCGCCTTGCTGCAGTAAAAGCTTAGGACACCCGTTAATCCGGCGCAGAATAGATTAAATTTGCCAGCCGACCAGCGCCGGCGACTTGATCTCCGAACGAATCATGTAGATTACAGGCGCCGGGCCGGCGCGCCTCTCTTTTTGGCGCGCGTGGGGGTTGCTGCTTGCGACTGCGGCAGTGCGGCCTGAAGGGGATGGTTGATCGTGGTCGACTATGTCGATCCGGTGTTGGTCGTTGACGACCTGAACACGATGACGCGCATCGTGGATGGCATGCTGCGCAAGTGCGGCTTTACCAATGTCGAGCAGTGCCATGACGGGCCGACCGCACTTCAAAAGCTACGCGAGAAGCCATTTCTGTTCATGATGACGGATCGTGAAATGCCCGGGATGAACGGGCTGGAGCTCGTGCGTGAGATCCGCGGCGACCCGAAAATCCGCAACGTTCCGATCGTCATTATGTCGGCTAGTTCCGAAGCGCAGCACGCCGAGGCGGCTATCGCCGCCGGCGCGAATTTTTTCATGACCAAGCCGTTCAATTTGACGACATTGAAGGACGTGATCACGCAGCTCATGCGGCCGCCGCAGGGCTGAGCGGGTTCCGGCGCTTTCTATCCACCAATTATTGCGTGCGGGCGCCGTCCGCTCTGATCGCTTTCCCCCCACTTGTGCCAGATGCTATGTTGGAAACTGAAAAAGGTTGCGTTCCCCGGGGGAATAAATGCTGCAAAAAAATCGGATGGCGCGCTCGATGTGGCGGCCACGTCGGCGTGGGGATTGGGCGCAAAGGATCGCAAGCCGGTTCTTTTTTCCGCTGATCATCATCGCGCCCCTTGCAGGGCTGGCGGCGGCCGCCGTGATCGAGGCGCCAAAGCCCCAAACCGCGCAGAAGTATCTTGGCGCGAAGGTGAGTGGGCCAAACTATACGGTCAAGCCGACCGTGCGCAGCGACGGCGTGATGCGCATCTTCGAAGTCGATACCTCGTATGGAAAATTCACTTTTGACGGCGTCGAATTTACGAAACTGCGGTTGCACGAGCTGGAGGCTGCTGCTGCTATCGAAAAGATGTCGCAGTCGGAGGCTTTCGGGCAGGCGTTCGGCCGTGCCGCGCTCGGCCCGATCAAGTTCGGCGCAGATCTTCTTACGAAGCCGGCCGATACTGTCGAACGATCGCTTAGCGGCATCGGCAACATGCTCGATCGTGTCGGGGCCGGGCTTTCGAACACGCGCGCGGATCGTGACAACGTGATGGACAGCTTACTTGGTGTTAGTGATACGCAGCGCCAGCTTGCGGTCGATCTCGATGTCGACCCTTACACAGATTTTCCGCCGTTGGCGGAAAGGCTCAAGCAGATGGCCGGCGCGATGGCGGGCGGCGGTCTGCCCGTCCGTGCCGGGCTTGCACTCGTTCCCGGCGGGGTCGGAATCGCCGTCTCCTCGGTCGCGAGCGTGGACACTGCGAAGGACAGCTTGCGCAACAAGAGCGCTGCGCAGGTCATAGCCGAAGCCAAATCGACCCTGGCGTCGCTCGGAATACCGCCAGAGACTATTGATCGCCTGGTCGAAAATCGGAACTACACGCCCGCGGATCTGCTCATCATGGCGCGCGCGCTCAAGCGGCTTGGCGCTGAGAATACTGCAATATTTGTCGACAAGGCCGCCGGTGCCGGATCGCGCAATGTAGCTTTTTATCATCGCCGCCGTGCACAGATCCTTGCGGCGCGCAGCAACGAACTCGGCGGCCTTGTGTCATTCGTCTCCGTGGGCGGTCAACCGGTCAATGTTTCGCGAAACGGGACAATCGTCGCGGCTTTTACGTTCGACGACATTGTCTGGACCGACATTCAGCAAAAGACATTTGCAGCGGCGACCGCGCAAATTCGTCAAATCCGCCCAGGCTCGACGCCGGTGCTTGCGGCAACCGGCACGATCACACCGCTGGCAGACACCGAGATCAAGAAGCTCGGCTGGAAGATCGTTCAGCTCAAACCCGACCGTTAAGCGGGAAAGGGTGCCCCATTACGCAAAAAACCCCGGCCAGTGGCCGGGGTTGAAGTTTGGATGGGAGAGAGCCAGAAGGCTCAAACCACGCAAACGCAACGCGGGGGATGTCGAACTACGCCGGAATTCTCTCGTCCGCGTCGGTCGGCTCGCGCAGCACGTAACCGCGCCCCCAGACCGTCTCGATGTAGTTCTTGCCGCTCGATGCATTGGCGAGCTTTTTGCGAAGCTTGCAGATGAACACGTCGATGATCTTGAGCTCCGGCTCGTCCATGCCGCCGTAAAGATGATTGAGGAACATCTCCTTGGTGAGTGTCGTGCCTTTGCGCAAGGAGAGCAACTCCAGCATCTGATATTCCTTGCCGGTCAGATGCACACGCTGGCCGCCGACCTCCACCGTTTTGGTGTCGAGATTGACGACAAGATCGCCGGTGTTGATGACCGACTGGGCGTGGCCCTTCGAGCGGCGAACGATCGCGTGGATACGTGCGATCAGCTCGTCCTTGTGGAACGGCTTAGTCATGTAGTCGTCGGCTCCGAAGCCGAGACCTTTGACCTTGTCCTCGATGCCGGCCAGGCCGGAGAGGATAAGAATCGGCGTTTTAACCTTCGACACCCGCAGCGAG
>JBKPRE010000028.1:0-34252 GCA_046734435.1 Pseudomonadota bacterium
ATAAAGGCTTTCGAAACGCTCGACTGAAATAAATCCATCAACTTTTTCGAGCAGAGGTTTCAGCTCAGCGGCGACATTTAAATAGTCTTGCTTGCGCTCGGCCTTCGGCCACACTTCAAAGATGACCGCAATCATTTCAGGATCTCCCAATTTGTAGATCAAGTCGCTCGAGGCGGTCGTTCATCCAGCCATCAGGCTATAACTTGACAGAAAAATAGTTTGGATAAAGGCTTAAAGTTGGAGGTTGCGATGTCGAGTACTCTCTTAAAAAATGGATTTGTCGTCACTGTTGACGGAAGCCGCGCGGTTCATCCGGGCGGCTTTGTTGCGACCGATGATGCAAAAATCACTGGCGTTGGGCCGTCCGCAAAAGTGCCCGACACAAAAGACTTCGACGAGGTCATCGACGTATCCGGTTGCATCGTTCTGCCGGGCCTCATCAATTGCCACCAGCATCACTGGTACACGCTCTTCAAGGGCCTGGCCGACGGCTATCTTCTCGAGGACTGGGTGAGCGGCTTTTTACTCCCACTCACCCGCCATCTATCCGAAGAAGAGATGCGATGCTCGAGCTACGTTGCCGCGATGGAAATGCTAGCGACTGGCACCACATGCTCGCTTAATCACTCAGTGATGACCACAACGCCTGAAACCGTGCGCGCGACCATCGAACCGCAGACGGAGCTCGGGATTCGACAGGTCTTCGCAAAGGAGCTCCGCTGCCGCACCAAAGGCAACCCTCAGCATCTATTCACGCTTGATGAATCGCTCGCTGCATTCGAGGAGGAATTCAAACGCTGGGATGGGAAAGCCGATGGTCTCGTCCGGATGGCGATGGTCATTGAATCAAACGCGCATTGGGTGGCGGCTGGCATGACGACTGAGGAGCTCATCGGCCGTGGTTATGAGCTTGCACGAAAACTCAAAACGAAGATCTCCACCCACATCGCCGGCGGCACGTTCTCGATCGAGAAGGGGTTTCTTCGTTACCTTCGCGAAACCGGCCGCACCGACGTCCGCTATCTGATGCAGCTCGGTCTCCTGGACCCGCATTGGGTCTTGATTCACGGCATTCATGTGACGGAGCTCGATATCGAGCACATGGCGCGCGTCGGCTGTAGCTTTGTCTATACTCCCACCAGCGAATCCATTCGTGGTGGCGGTATCGGCCCCTTTGCCAATGCATGGCGAGCGGGCATCAATGTCGCGCTCGGCACCGATGGGCCGATGGTCGATTACAGCGTCGACATGGTCGAACAGATCAAGGCGTGCATGCTCATGCAGCACGTTCGCCATCTCGACCCGACCCGCATGCCGGTCGAGCGCTCGATCGAAATGGCCACGATCAATGCCGCCAAGGCGCTCGGGCTCGATCATGAGATCGGCTCGCTTGAGCCCGGCAAACGCGCGGATATCGCGGTCTTCGATATGGCTAAGCCCTACGTCGGCGTGCTCCACCGGCCGATTTCGACCTTCGTCTGCGCCGGCAAAGGCAGCGATGCGCGCCTAGTGATGGTCGATGGCCAGATTGTCTATCGCGACGGCGCTTTCCCCCGTTTCAAGGACGGCGCGCGCGTCATCAGAGACGCAGAAAAGATCGGCAAGAAAGCCCTGGATGCGGCAGGATTGGGCGGTCGGCTGGAGCCGGCGTGGCGACAATAAGCGATAAATTCCGGTATCCCGCGCGATGGATGTGTCGGTCGAGAACGTGACGCAGGCTTGGCCCGGACGCGGGGACGAGCCGGTCGTCGCGCTTGAAAATTTTTCGCATCGGTTCGCATCACGCCGGTTCTCATGCCTGCTGGGGCCGAGCGGCTGTGGCAAGAGCACTCTGGTCCAGATCATCGGCGGACTTGAAGCGGCCACGGAAGGCAATGTGCGAATTGTTGATCCCACGCGCCCCGACGTGGTGCGCCCGCTCGGCGCCGACTCGGTGATGGTCTGGCAAACGCTCAATCTCTTTCCATGGCGCAATGTCATCGACAATGTCGCCTTCGGCCTCGAGATGCAGGGGGTACCGAAAAAGCAGCGGTATGGGCGCGCGAACTCACTGGTTACTTCGGTAGGGCTTGCCGGATTTGAGCAGCATCTTCCCGGGCAGTTGTCGGGTGGGATGCGCCAACGCGTCGCGCTCGCCCGTGCTTTGATCATGGAGCGTCCGATCATGCTAATGGACGAGCCATTTGGCGCCCTCGATGCGCAAACAAAGATTGTGATGCAGGAGGAGCTTCTGCGCGTCTTCGACCAGACGCAAAAGACGATCATCTTTGTCACGCATGCAATCGAGGAGGCAATCCTTCTCGCCGACGAAATTATCGTCATGACGGCCCGGCCAGGCCGCATCAAGGAAGTGCTTCAGGTCGATCTGCCGCGCCCGCGCTCGCTCGAAATGGTCAACTCGAAGGCTTTCGGCACTTTGTTCGACCGCGCGTTCCACCTGATCCGGGAAGAAGTGATGAAATCGATGGCGCAGCAGGCCATGGCGCTGGATGGCTCGCGATGAAAAAACGAAAAAGCAGACTGATGCGAATGGCTGAAGCCGCGACGCCGACGGCGGTTATTCTTGCTGTGCTGCTTGCATGGGAGCTGTTCGTGCGATGGCGCGGGATTGCTCCGATCTATCTCCCGCCGCCAAGCACGATCCTTATCTACCTATTTCGCATGATCGGAAACGGTTCGATCGAGTACAATCTCGGCGTGACCCTGCTCCGCATCTTCGCTGGCTTTGCGATCGCCGCGTTAGCCGGCGTCACGCTTGGCGTGCTGATGGGTATGTCGCGGTTAATCGCTCGTGTCGTGGATCCCTGGATTGCGGCACTTTATCCTTTGCCCAAGATCGCGCTCATTCCTTTGCTGGTGATTTGGCTCGGCACTGGCGAGCTCTACAAGATCGTGATCAGCGCGGTGACCGCTTTCTTTCCGATCGTGATCAGCACCTATGCCGGCATCCGGCAGACCGATCGCGGATTGATCAAGGCGGCAGAGGATCTGGGGGCTAGCCGACGCCAAATTCAACTGAAGGTGGTTATCCCAGCCGCAATCCCAAGCATTTTCGCTGGGCTTCACCTTGGCATGGGGGTTACTGTTATTCTTATCGTGGCTGCCGAAATGATCGGCAGCTCCAGCCAGAGCGGGATGGGCTTTCTGCTCATCCAGTCCGGGCAGGTGATGGAAACGGAAAAGGTCTTTGCGAGCCTCGTCGTGCTCGCAATCGTCGGCGCGCTGATCATAAAGCTGCAGCAATGGATCGACCGGAAGGTAGCGCCCTGGACGGCTTATAGAGACGGACACTGAGATCACGCAGGGAGGCGAATATGTGGAGGACTTCATTACGAGTGGCAGCCCTCGTCGGATTGGTCGGCTGGCTTGCCGCGGTTGTGCAACCCGCGGCCGCCGCGGATGTGGTCCGGGTCGGGGAGGGCCCCTTCATCACCGGCGGCGGATTCTATGTGGCCAATGAGCGCGGCTATTTCAAGAAAATGGACCTGGATATTCAGGTCAAGAAGTTCAACGACGGCGCGCTCGCGGTACCGGCCATTCTCGCCGGCGAGCTGGACATCACCCTGATGACGGCAAATGCGAGCTTCTTTAACAGCGTCGCCAAAGGCGCGCCGCTGGTTATCGTTCTCGATCGCGGCCACAACAAGCCGGGCTACGGCTATCTTGCTGTGAACGTGACGCAGGAACTGTATGACCAGGGTGTCCGCTCGCTTGCCGATTTCGCCAAGCTGAAAGGCAAGAAGATGGGAGTCGGCGCGGTTGGCAGCATCAATCAGTATGACACGGCGCGTGCACTTCAGAAGGCCGGCCTTGACCCCAGAAAGGACGTGAACTGGATTGTGGGCGTGTCGCAACCCGACCTCATGAAGATGCTGGGCCAGAAGCAGGTCGACCTGACCGACCTTGCCTATCAGTTCGGGTTTTTTGCGCAGAACAACAAATGGGGACCGATCGTTGCGAACGGCGATCAGATCGAGCCTAATAGTTCGATCGGTGTCTATGCCGCCAACAAGAACTTCGTGAAGGAAAAGCGCGACGTTCTTGTGCGGTTTGCAATGGCCTACCTGCAGGGCGTCAAAGAGTTTGACGCGGCGGCCACTGCACCGGACTCCAACCAAGAAATTCTGGAGATTCTTGCGCGGAATACGTTTCTCAACAAACCCGAGCTGATCAAGGCCATCGCGCCGTATTGGTCTTATACGAGCGAGGACGGTATTCCGCCGATCGATTCCATCATGGCGATGCAGGACTATTGGGCGGACTACTTCACCTACGTCGAAAAGAAAGCGACGCGTGAGCAACTGTTCGATCTTTCGGTCGCACAGGAAGCCAAAAAGCGGCTAGATGCCGAAAAGCCTTTCAACTGACGAGCGCCTCGATTTCGACTATTAGGTCGGGGGTGCGACAGGCGTCGCGACTCGAGGGTCGCGCTGGTAGGAGACCTAGCCCCCAAATAGCCATGCCAGACATCGACGTGCCGAAAGAGCCGCATATACTTTTTTGTCATCTGCTTTTTACAGATGTTCATACCCGCTCCAATGCTTCGTGCGGCAGGGCGGGTAATTCGGCCACGATTGAATCGCCAGCAGAAACCTCACCGGCACAATAAACGGTGCCCATGATGCCAGCCTTTCGAATAAGGTTTCCATTTTCATCTCGATCAAGAACTGCGGTCATCAGACCAGGCCGATATAGATTTAGCTGTTTGCATGGATCGCGAAGCCCAGTGACTTCGACGACGGCCGTCTTGCCAACGTGAAGTCGAGTTCCTCGTGGCAATCGGAGAAGATCCATGCCTTTTGTCAATATGTTCTCTCCGATCGATCCTGGCGTAAGTTGGAATCCTGCAGCATTGAGTTCATCGAGCAATTCCTGATGGAGGAGATGGACCTGCCGCAAATTCGGCTGGGCGGGATCTTTTGCCACACGCGATCGGTGCTTCACCGTCACGCCCAAATGGGCATCACCTTCAACGCCTAAGCCGGTTAGCAGGCGGATTTTTTTCCGCACTTGCTTCGTAAAGTGGTGGCCTGGGCTGAGGCTCACACTAACGACAAGTCCAGTCGCATGTTTTGGCACCATCAAGGTTCCTGTTTTCACATAGCTGAATGGCGCCGTATGCCGTAGCGAGCCTGCATGAAATGTGTACCCATACATCCGAATGAACAATTCGCGCAAAGAATTCGGCCTACTACTTGGATTCGTCGGCATGTGTCTTTTTGCTGGCACGCTGCCGGCGACGCGCGTCGCTTTATCCGGATTTGAACCTGTGTTTTTGACCGCCGCCCGGGGCGCGCTCGCTGGTGTAACCGGGCTCGTCGTCCTGGTGCTCACTCGCAAACCCTTCCCGGCGCGTTCAGATTGGATTGATCTCATGGCGGGCGCACTGTGTTCTGTGCTCGCATTTCCATTATTGGCCGCGTTTGCAATGAAGACAGTCCCGGCAGGGCACGGGGGAGTCGTTCAAGGTATTTTGCCGCTCGCGACTGCTGCGGCGGCCGCAATCTTTGCCCATGAGCGGCCGAGTCCGGGGTTCTGGCTAGCCAGTTTGGTTGGCGCTGCTGTCGTTCTTGCTTTCGTGCTTCGTCGAAACGGGGACGGAGCGGTTTCGGCAGGTGACATTTTTCTCATCGGAACGGTTGTGGCTGGAGCGCTTGGATATACTTTTTCAGGGCGGTTGGCGACAAGGATGCCAGGATGGGAAGTTATATCTTGGCAAGTTGTCATTTTGCTTCCAGTTGCAGGCCTGTTGACCTTCTTTCTCTGGCCCTCGGGCGACAGTGTTATCTCACCAATGGCGTTAGCCGGTCTCGGCTACGTTGGATTTTTCAGCCAGTATGCGGCGTTTGTCGTCTTTAATGCAGCAATGGCCATTGGCGGTATAGCCCGCGCGGGACAGGTTATGCTGCTGCAGCCATTTGTGATCGTCGCCCTCGCATGGTTGGTCAATAGTGAACCAATCACGCTTGAGACAATTGCTTTTGCAGCGGCGGTCGTGGTTACGGTTTTAATAGGTCAAAAGGCCCGCGTTGCTTCCTCGATGCGTAGGCAATGAAGCTAACGCCCTTTTGCGGAAATTGGTTTAGCATGATCTCTTCTTATAACAATGAAATTTGCAACAATATGATCAGAGGACGCTGTGGCTGAGGAACTACTCATCGATAAAGCATCGACGCGTACTGATGCACATTATGAGCTATTTGGGTGGCATCATTGGCCGCAGTATCCGTGGATGAGCTATCAGTTCCGCCGCGCGCTCGGCGAAACCCAAGAAGGGGGCGGGGCCGTTTCCGAATGTTTTTTGGCAGCAAGTCGGATGATTCCTGGCGACAAAGAGAGCTGGTATCGCGAATGGAAGCGCATCGCGGACCGTAACCTGCAACGCGGTAATGATGAGCGGACCAAGGGTCATGTGCGAACAGCTATGAACTGTTGGCTGAGAGCCAGCGAATATTACCGGCAAGCCGAGTTCTGGCTGTTGCCCGATGATCCGCGGCGACTGGCTGCTTTTACGGACATGGAGACCTGCAGTCACAAATTTCTAGCTGAGCTCAATCCAAAAGGCGAAGTCCTCGAGATTCCGTACGAAAATAGCAAAACGCTCTATGCATATTTTGTACGTGCACCTTTTGATACCAACCCGCAACCATGCCTGATCTGCATGGGCGGCCTTGATTCTATCAAAGATGAAATGTGGTTTATGCAGGCGCACGGCGCCGTGCAACGGGGCATCTCGGTTCTCATGATCGATGGCCCGGGTCAGGGCGGTACCTTGCGTCGTCACAAAATTCCAACTCGGCCGGACTACGAGGTGCCGATCGGACGCTGTATCGACTACCTTGAAACCCGCAAAGATGTCGATCATTCGCGAATTGCGGTCTGTGGTTCTTCGCTCGGCGGGTACTATGCGGCTCGCGCTGGCTGCTATGAGCACCGATTAGCTGCTGCGATTTCACACGGAGCTATCTGGTCAATCCCGGATTTGTGGGCCACCGCAACCGAGGAGCATGGGCTCGCCGATCACATTAAATGGGTCTTTGCAGCCGAGAGCGTCAAAGAGGCGCTGGAGAAGGCGAAGCCCTTTACGCTCGACGGCCATCTCGAAAACATGAAATGCCCTTACTTGATTGTGCATGGGGGTTTTGACGTTTTGGGCGTCAGCCAGGCCAGCCGAGTCCACGACTATGCAAAGGCGAGAGGGGTCGACGTCACGCTCCGATTTGTTAGCGAAGATGAGACCGGCGCCGAGCACTGTCAGCACGATAATGCCACAATAGGTCAGGAACTCATGATGGACTGGCTCGCCGATCGGTTTGGAATCGACCAAGTCGCGCTACGTAAGAAAGCGCTCAATCCGATGATTTGAGAATTCAACAGGACGTCTAGATCTCGGGTGGTCCGATCGTTACGGCCACCGACCCAACATTTGTCATATGGGCTTCGAGCCGATCGCCGATATTTATTGTCCCAACACCTGCCGGTGTGCCGGTAAAGATCAGGTCTCCTGGCTCGAGTTTGTAGGAAGCCGAAAGGTTCGCGATGATCTCAGGCACTTTCCAGATCATGTGCGAAATGTCTCCATTCTGCTTTATCACTCCATTGACTGCGAGAGTGATGGCGCCAAATGACGGATGGCCGATATTACGGGCGCGGCGCAGCGCTCCACAAGGAGACGAATAGTCGAAAGACTTTCCGCGCTCCCATGGCAGCATTTTCTCACGCATCTCGCGTTGGCGATCGCGCCGAGTGAGCTCGATGCTAACCGCGTAGCCCAAAATATGGTCGGAAGCTTGGATCGGATCGATGTCGCGCCCGCGACTTGAAATCGCTACAACCAATTCGACTTCAAATTGGAAGTCGCGCGTGTCTGGCGGATACGGAACACGCGCCCCGTCCTGAACGATTGAGTCGGTGGGCTTTTGGAAGAAAAACGGAGGTTCTCGCTCATCGGCCTCCTTCATTTCCCTTATATGGTCGATATAATTGCGACCCACACAATATATCCGCCGAACCGGCAGCAGCGTGCTTGAGCCGTGAATCGGGAGAGCAGTTATGTGTGGCGGATATTCGTACTGAACGGATTGCATAATCGTTTCGTAGCAGGACCGAATAAGCGTTGTATCGTTTAGAAGCTAGGCGGCGTATTCACCCACAAGATCCGCGTAATCTGCTTGCTCTTGTTGTAATAGCCATGCGGCAGAGATGATGGAAAAAAAGCGGAATCGCCAGCCTGCAATCGATAAAGTTTTCCGTCAACCTCCAGATCAACTTCGCCCGAAATAACGAAACTAAGTTCCTCTCCCACGTGGTCAATCAAGCCATCGCTGCGGCTACCAGGAGCCAGATTGAGGACGTGTGCCTGAAGCAGCCCACCGTTTGACGGGGTTATGACTCGCTCAAGCCAGACGTCTGCACCCTGTAGTTCCGGATCTACGTGAATTCGAGTGCGCAGATTGCTGCGCACAATACTCACGTGTCCCAAAGAGGGATCAGGTTCTGCAATGAGTGACGCGATGTTGGTTTCCAAAGCTTGAGCAAAGCGATGCAACATTGAAATTGAGGGACGCAATTTATCGTTTTCGACTTTGGAAATCATGCTCTCAGAACATTCGGCGACGTCGGCGAGCTGCTTGAGTGTGTAGCCTTTCGCAAGCCGCGCATGCTTTAGCCGTATGCCGAATCTAACTTCATTGGCTCTGCCGTTGAATGCGGTAGCAGGAATTTTAGACGCACCTTTCGAGCGCGGTGCGATTGCCTTTCGTGCATTTTGAACTTTGCGAGCCCGTCGTCGCGACGCCGAGCGAACCTTTGCAATTGCCATTTCAGCCCCGCAGCTAAGCCCAGCTATTGTTGATTTGAGTAATGATTATTTTTGGTGTTCTACTGATATCGTGGCGAGCGATCCACAATCGTCGAGCTCTTTTTTGAATACAACAATCCTCCTGACTTGCAAAGTCGAAGGGCAAGTCCACGATTGAGTCCCGTGCTTGCAGTGTGCGGCTAATCGCCTAGATCAATCAAATGACTTGACACACAATCAAGGGCAGAAAGAATAGTAGGCTAGTTGGAAACGTGTAGCGTCGGTCGAGGGGGAATTTAATGTTACCGGGCCACAATAGGTACGATTACTCGTCAATTGTAACTCGCAAGGACTACAGCTGGCCGGACGGAAAAAGGCTCGCATTTTACGTGGCCCTCAATGTAGAGCACTTCGCATTTCTCACCGGTCGAGGCATGGATCCCACCAATCGCGGTGGCCCGGCGACTACGCGTAATTTCGCATGGCGCGATTATGGAAATAGGATTGGTATTTGGCGGTTGTTCCGCATTCTCGATGACTTGAAACTCCCCGCATCAATTTTGCTGAATAGTGAGGTTGCGCGCCTCTATCCCGACATAGTCGAGAAAATTAAGCAGCGGGGTGATGATGTGCTTGGCCACGGCCGCACCAATGCCGAGACGCTGGGCATGCCGCAATGGGAGGTCGACGAAGCTCGGATGATCGCGGACTGCACTGAGACCCTCGAAAAATATATCGGCGTTCGGCCGACCGGTTGGATGGGGCCTGGCGCAGTAGAATCGAAAGTCACCCCCGATTTGCTCAGTGAGGGTGGCTACACGCATCTTCTCGACTGGCCAGCGGACGATCAGCCCATGTGGATGCGGACCCGACATAAGCCCATCCTTTCGATACCTTATCCCCTTGAACTCAACGATGCAGGAACGTTGATCGCGCGCGACCATAGTGGCCGTGAGTTCGCCGATATGTTGGTTGATCAATTCGAGGAGCTGCTCGAACAGTCCGCGGAACAGCCTCTCGTATTTTGCGCATCGCTGCACGGTTTCATTGTCGGACAGCCATTCCGGTTGAGACCGCTTCGTCAAGCCTTGAAACACTGCGTCGAACACAAGCACAAAGACCGTGTTTGGTTTACCCGGGCGGGTGAGATCGCGAACTATTGCTTCAAATTGCCGGCAGGCACTGTGCTTGGCAGTTGACCCGCAGCCGTTTGATTACATCAGTTGGATTGCTGAATAGGGAGAGTGTCGTGGCAACGGTTCAAGCGGTGAAGAGCAATATTCAAACCCATCGTCTTCGCTCTGTTCCTGAGACAATACATTGGGGTTTCTTGGATCCAAAACTGAAGCCAGTTCTAACGATCAAGTCGGGAGAGCGTGTGACCATCGATACGGTTTCCGGAAATCCTGAAATGATGCCACCTTCCGAACTGGGAATGGCCGTTCTTCCTGAGCAACGAGAAATTCACCAGAAAGTCGCGAAGGGCTCAGGAAATCATCTGTTCACTGGCCCTATTTACGTCGAAGAAGCCGAGCCGGGTGACGTCCTCGAAGTGAGTATTCTCGAGATTGAGCTTCGTCAGGATTGGGGATGGAACATTTTCCGGGGTTTGGTCGGCACCATTCCAGAGGACTATCCGTATTATAGGATTCTCCACATTCCAATCGATCGTAAGCAGATGACGGCAACAATGCCGTGGGGCTTGAAAATTCCCATCCGGCCGTTTTTCGGCCAACTTGCGGTTGCGCCGCGCCCCGAGTACGGCCGACAAAATAGCAAGGAGCCCCGAGAGTTCGGCGGCAATATCGATTGCAAGGAACTCGTTGCCGGCAGCAAGATCTATCTTCCAGTCTGGACCAAAGGGGCATTGTTCTCTACTGGTGACGGGCATGCCGTGCAAGGCGACGGCGAGGTGTGTGGCACCGCAATCGAAACCGCTCTCACAGGAACGTTCGAATTTAAGGTGCGCAAGGATCTCAAATGGCGCATGCCGCGTGCAGAGTCGCCTACGCACCTTATCACCCTGGGTCTCGACGTGGACTTAGACGACGCGGCCGCTCAAGCCTTGCGCGCAATGATCGAATGGCTCGTGGATTTGCTCGGAATTTCACGCGATCATGCCTATTCATTCTGCAGTTTTGCCGTCGACTTGCATGTCACCCAGACCGTCAACAATGTAAAAGGGGTACATGCAATGATCGACAAAAGACTGGTTGGGAAGGCATAGTTCTGCGAAGGCAACCCCGCATTGGTGGGGACTGCATTAAAAAAACGAGAACGTTGGAGGGAGGATCAAATGTATCAACACGCAATGAAATTGCGACGATGGTGCGCAAGCGTCACGTTCCTGCTCACGGCGGTTGTCGCTTCGAGCAACGTCGCATTCGGTCAGGCTGTAGAGAAGCCTGACGTCACGTTTATGCTGGATTGGACGATCTCTGGCACCCATGCGCCTTTCTTCATCCCATTGGAAAAGGGCTACTACAAGGAAGGCGGTCTTAGTGTGAGAATGGACCGAGGTACTGGGGCGGCTAACACCGCCGCCAATGTCGCCTCAGGCGTCTACGATTTTGGGTGGGCTGATATCGCCACCATGATTGGCTTTAATGCCCAGAATCCCGAGAAGGAATTAACACTCGTTTACGTCCACTTTCAGGAATCGCCTCTGGCAATAATGAGCCTGAAAAAGGCCAATATCAATAAATTGAAGGACCTTGAAGGAAAAGTGATAGGCGATCAGCCGGGCAGTGCCTCGGGCGCCGTTGTCGACGTGCTCACAAAGGCAGGCACGCCAGATGAAATCAAGATAACCCGCAAATTTACTGCCCCTCAGTTGCGCGAGCCAATGTTGATAAAAGGCGACGTGGATGCAGTCATGGGCTTTGACGTGTCCACGGTGATGACGCTGGTGGATCTGGGTGTGCCCCTTAATGAGATTTCCATATTGAAATATTCGGACATCGGCTTCGACGTTTACGGAACCGGCCTTTGGGTGAGACGAGACTTTTTGGAGAAGAACCCAAAAACAATTGCCGCGATGGTTAAAGCCATCAACAAGGGCACTAAGGATGCAATTGCTGATCCTCGCGCTGCCGCCGAGCTGATGAAAAAATATAACCAATTGCTCAACGTTGATATCGAATGCGAGCGACTGCTGATGGGGCTAAAGCACGATCTTTACGGCGAGGGTAGCAAGCATTTGAGCGCTGTAGATCCCAAGCGAATGCAGTCAAGCATTGATCAAGTTGTGAAGGCGATGAGATATCCGCGGAGCCCGGCCCTGGATCATGTCTGGACAGCGAAGTTCTTGCCGCCCGAGTCCGAACGTGTGCCGCCCCCTTTAGGCACATGCGCACCCAAAAAGTAATTAGGGCGATGCCGCAGGATGGCTTCAGTAAAGGAATCCATTATTGAATTGCGAAATGTGACGATGTCCTACGGCGGTCCCGATGGCGTCGTCGCACTGGCCGAAGCGAGCCTGCAGATTCAAAAGGGTGAGTTTGTGGCTGTGGTAGGCCCGAGTGGTTGCGGAAAATCGTCACTTCTAAAGCTCATCTCGGGTCTCCACCCGCCTCAGAGCGGATCGCTTTATGTGGCAGGGGCGCCCGTCAGCGGCCCGCTCAAGATTTGCGGCATGGCGTTTCAAAACGCGATGCTGCTCCCTTGGAGAACGGCGATCGACAACGTGCTTTTGCCGCTTGAGATCGTCGATTCACATGCGAGTGGCTACCGTCGAAAACGCACTGAATACCGCAAGGCGGCAAGTGACCTTCTGGCAACCGTTGGATTGTCCGGCTTTGAGGAAAAGTATCCCTGGCAATTATCTGGAGGCATGCAACAACGGGCATCACTCTGTCGGGCCCTCATTCACGCGCCCGAACTCCTATTACTCGATGAGCCGTTTGGCGCCCTTGACCCATTCACTCGGGAAGATCTTTGGGATGTGCTGCAGGCCTTGTGGCTTGAGCGACGACCAACCGTCATTCTCGTGACTCATGATCTGCGAGAAGCCATTTTTCTTGCCGACACCGTCTATGTGATCAGCCATCGGCCGGGCCGGGTGATTTCGAAAACTCACATCGAACTCCAGCGCCCTCGACAATTGGAAGACACCTATACACCCGCTTTCATCGAGCTGAGTCACTCGCTCCGAGAGCAGATTGGACTGAGGAAGAGACGATGAGACAAGCCCTTCTAAAGCGATCTTTGCCCTGGGTATGCACGATCGGCTTTTTTGTTCTCTGGCAGCTCATTTGTGTAGTGCTCAAGATCGATTCATTCATTTTACCCTCACCCCTAGAAGTTTGGAATTCCTTTACGACCCATACGGCGTTGATTCTGAGCAATGCGTTACAAACCCTGATCACAACCGTCGCGGGTTTCGCCCTCGGTGTTGGTTTCGGTCTTCTGTTTGGTCTTGTGATCGGAGCATCGCCGACAATCTATGAGGCCTTCTATCCGATTATGATCGGTTTTAATTCGATCCCTAAGGTAGCAATTGTACCAGTTCTCGTGATTTGGTTCGGAATTGGAACTATACCAGCGATCATTACTGCGTTTGCGACTGCGACTTTTCCCATTGTAGTCAACGTTGCGACTGGTCTCGCGACCATAGAGCCGGAGTGGCAGGACGTACTTCGTGTGCTTGGGGCGCGTAAATGGCAGATTCTAAGTAAGATCGGAATTCCACGAGCAATGCCCTATTTCTTTGCGTCGCTAAAAGTCGCGATTACTCTGGCATTCATTGGCTCAGTAGTCGCCGAAACGGTGGCTGCGAACTCTGGAATTGGCTATCTGATGATGACTGCAAGCGGGCGGTTTGATGTTCCGCTTGTTTTTGCAGCGCTCGTCGTCGTCGGAGTGATGGGCGTGGTAATGTATGAAGTTTTCGCCGTCATTGAACGACGGATGACTTTCTGGGCAGTTCGTAGCCAGGAAGTGGTGGCGTAGCAGGCAGCTGTAGCTGCTGTATGAAGTTGATCGGATTTCAGTCTCCAATAGCGCGCCTGACTAGAACATATCTTCGGTGATCCTGAGCCAAGATGCCCGCCCAATGCGACATGTCGGTGTACCAATCGGTCACTACCGGTGGGCCGCAATTGGTATCCCAAAGGGAGCCGACGCCGGGCTCTCATCTGTGGCAGCAACGGTTGTAGAAGTTGTTAGCCCGGCACCACAGCCGAAAATTTGCGCTTGTTAGAGCAGAAAGGAAACCAAGAGGATGTCTGGGATTACAGCCAAGGAGTACTGGGCAAAGAAAGGCGATGTGAATCTGTATCTTTATCGCAAATATGCAGAGTCACCTCAGAACAAACCGGTCCTCTTTCTTGTTCACGGGTCTTCGCTGAGTGCCTTACCGGGCTATGATTTGCAAATGGCCGGGCGCGGCTCGCAGTATTCAATGATGGATCAATGCGCTGCGCACGGTTACGACGTCTGGACCATGGATCACGAGGGTTATGGTCGCTCTAGCAAGACCAAACGCTCGGCAAACATTGCAGAAGGGGCTGACGATCTAAAAGTAGCGGCCTCAGTCGTTGAAAAAGAAACAGGCCATTCCAGCTTCTATTTTTACGGACAGTCATCTGGTTCGTTGCGTGCGGCGCTGTTTGCACAAAGAGAGCCGCACCGGATAAGCCGACTCGTCCTCGACGCGTTTGTTTGGACGGGGGAGGGCTCTCCGACCTTGATCAAACGGCGTGAACGACTAGACGAATGGCGGGCCAGTCACGTCCGCAAGATCGACAAAGATATGATTCGAAGCATATTTACGCGCGACAAGCCTGGAACCTCAGAGCCGAAAATTGCAGAGGCTGTTGCCGAGGCACAGTTGTCTTATGGCGAGATGATTCCGACCGGCACTTATCTTGATATGTGTGCGAATTTGCCAGTCGTTGACCCGACAAAAATCAATACGCCCACTCTGATCATACGTGGGGAACACGACGGCATCGCCACAATGGAAGACCTGACTAGTTTTTTCATCAAGCTTCCAAACCCAGACAAGCAGTTTGCAGTTTTGCCCGGTTCAGCACACATCGCGCCGTTCGGACTCAACGCCCACCGCTTCTATCACGTTATGTACGCTTTTTTGGACACGCCCGAACGTCGGGATAAAGGGCCCTGAAGAGTCCAAGCCGGTAAGGTCAGCTGCTGAATTTAAAAATCGTTTTCCTGATCAAATCAAATATGTCCAGTTTTGGTCCTAACGGCGTTCAAGCGTCCAGCGGTTCACCTAGCACTAAGCTCCGATAGCAGATTTTATCGGACGTTGGGAGCTCAGCTAACCGACCACAATCCCGAAAGTTGCGAGCTCGAAAAGGTGCTTGTCGGATCGCGAGAATATGCCGATCGCACTACCGTGCCGAGCTGGAGGACGGACCCGGTTTCTTTCCGTAAGTGCAGCATTTCCGGGCTCATGCTCACAGCGGCAAATTGCTGGCCGGGATCTACTTATGGAGTAGGCTTGAAAATTCTATGATGCCGGCCGCGACAGGGGTCCGGTTACATACAGAGGAGTGTGGGCACATGTATGTTCGTTCGTTCAACTTCATCTTGCTGGCGGTGACCATAGCCGTCGTGGCACCTCAGCAAAGCGTTGCACAGGACGTCATCCGGATTGGCGCTCCGCTGCCACTGACCGGGCCGCTGTCGCCCGAAGGTATCAAGCAAAAGCAGGGATACGATCTCTGGGCCGAGGTGGCCAATTCCAAGGGCGGCGTCAAGGCGGGTGGAAAGAGCTACAAGGTCGAAATCGTGTATGTCGATTATGCCTCGAATACGCCTCGAGCGGTCCAGACAGCCGAACGCCTTATCACCGAAGACAAAGTGAATTTCCTGTTTTCGCCGTTCGGGTCGGGAGCAACGAAGGCGGCAAGTGGAGTGTCGGAAAAATACGGAATCCCGACTGTCGCTGCGACCGCCTCCTCGGAGCAGGTCTACGATCAGGGCTACAAATATCTTTTCGGAACCTTTACTCCGAACGACACCTTGACCGAGCCCCTCAGCACGATTGTCACCAAGCGTGACCCGAACACCAAGCGCGTCGCCATACTGGCGCGGAACGATCTTTTTCCGCTCGCGATCGGCAACGAGATGGAGAAATCAGCCAAGAAGCGGAACCTCGAGGTCGTGATGTTCGAGAAATACGCGATCGGCACGATGGATCATGCTTCGGCAATCACCCAGATGCGCGCGGCCAAGCCGGACTGGATCTTCGCGACTGGCTACATCAACGATCTCATTCTCATCCGTAAGCAGATGAGCGACCTTGGCGTTACTGCGCCGATCGTGACGATGATCGCCGGCCCGGCTTACAAGGAGTTTATCGATGCAACCGGTCCGCTCGCCGAAAACGTATCGAGCGCCGCCTGGTGGCACCCAGCTGTCCGCTATGACGGCAAAGGCATCTTCGGCTCGACGGAAAATTTCAACAAGGTGTGGGAGCAGAAATACAAGGACGCGCCAGACTATGCGCAGGCCTCTGCCGCTGCGGCCGGCGAAATTTTCCAGCTCGCGATCGAGAAGGCGAATAGTATCGATCCGAAACAGGTACGCGACGCGCTTGCGGCTCTGGACGACACGACGTTCTATGGACGCATCAAATTCGGTGCCACCGGGCAGATCACGTCATTGGATCCGCCGGTGTTCCAGATCCAGGGTGGAAAGCCGGTCGTGCTCTTTCCCGATTATGTCAAGCAAGGCGAGCTGAAGACCGGAGTGAAATAATTTTCTCAACGCCTTGGGTCTCCTTCGCACCTGAAGGAGACCCCGGAACGGGCGATTTAACATAGCTGTCTTCCACCGGGGTCGGGGAGGCGACGGGCAGCCGCCGCGTCAAAGTTTTCCGCATGATCTATCTTCAAGTCCTTGCGAACGGTCTGGTGCTGGGCGGACTGTACGCTGCGATCGCGGTCGGCTTCTCGCTGGTCTGGGGCGTGCTCAACGTCATCAACCTGCTGCACGGTTCGTTCATCATTCTTGGCGCCTATGTTGCATTCTTCGCACACGCGCTCTATGGCGTGCATCCGTTTCTGTCAGCGCCACTTGCGGGTCTCCTCCTGTTTGCGATCGGCTATTCGCTGCAGGGAGCCGTCATCAATCGCGTCATCCGCGCGCCCGTGTTGATGACCTTAACGCTGACCTTCGGCCTTGATCTGCTACTCAACAACGCCATGTTGCTTCTCTTCAAGGCCGATTACCGGAAAGTGGTGCTCGATCCGCCGCTCGGCTCGATTGTTCTTGGTCCGATCGTGCTGCCGCTCGACCGGATCGCGGTGATGATCCTTGCACTCCTGATGACGTACGGTCTTTACCGGTTGTTGCTCGACAGCAAGCTGGGCCGCGCAATTATTGCGATCCGGATGGACCGCGAGGCTGCGGCGCTGATGGGTGTCAATGTCATGCGGATGAATTCGATGACATTCGCGATCGGAGCGTTCATGGCGGGTGCAGCGGGAAGTCTGCTCAGCATCATCTATCCGATCTCGCCGCTCAACAGCATCACCTTCCTTGGCAAGGCCTTCGTCATTTGCGTCATCGGCGGGCTTGGCAGCGTGGGCGGCGCCATCGTCGGCGGCATCGCCCTCGGCCTGATCGAAAGCCTCACGGCCCTGTGGTTCGGCCAGGAATATGCGGTGCCGATTTCGTTCGCGCTGCTGGTGGCATTCCTTGCGGTCCGGCCCACCGGCCTGCTCGGCAGGAGAGGCTACGAATGAGGATGATCGTCATCCTTGCCGTCGTGGCCGCGTTTGTCGCCGGGCTGATCTTCGGCGGCAACTACGCGCTCCGCCTGGCGACCATTTTCGCTATGTACGCGACCCTGGCCCTGTCGTGGAACATCATCGGCGGCCTGGCTGGTTATCCGTCGTTTGCCACCGCCGCGTTCTTCGGGCTGGGGACCTATGCATCCGCGATCCTGCAGAGCTCCGGCATGCCGATGCTTCTCGCCTGGCCGCTCGGCGGGCTCACCGCCGCGGTTTTCGCCGCCATCATCGGATTGGCAATCCTCCACCTCAAAGGACACTATTTTGCCATCGCCAGCCTGGCTTTGGTCGAGGTGCTTCGCGAACTGGTCAACATCAACGACCGGATTACGGGCGGCGGCATGGGACTCAACCTGCCGGTCACGCAGGGAGGCGTCACGCAGCAGGCCGTCTATTTCCTGGCGGCGATGCTGGCGCTGGCGGTCATCACGCTTTTGTCGACCGCTGCCGTCCACCGCGGCAGGCTTGGCTTTGCGCTCCGCTGCATCCAGCAGAACGAGGACGCCGCCGTCATGCTCGGCGTCAATGCGCGGCTCTACAAGGCCGCCGCATTCACCCTCTCGGCTGTATTTCCGGGCGTGGCCGGCGGCATCTATGCCAGCTGGGTTCATTACATCGATCCCAGCGACGTGTTCGACATCCTGCTCTCGGTCAAGCCGTTGGTGATGGTTCTGGTCGGAGGCCTGGGCACTCTGTTCGGACCCGTGATCGGCGCCGCGGTATTTCTGGCATTGGAGGAAGCGGTCTGGCGCAGCTTCCTCACCGTCCATGCGGCCGTGCTCGGGGCCTTGATCGTTGCGTTGATATTGTTTCTGCCGCACGGACTCACGTCGATCGGCCGGCGGCGCTTGGGAGCGGGCAGGACATGAGGGCGCTCCTCGAGCTCGATCGGGTCTCGCGATCGTTCAAGGGCCTTCGCGCCATCGACGACGTGTCGCTCAAGATCAACGCCGGCGAGATCGTCGGCCTGATCGGTCCCAATGGCTCGGGCAAGACGACCCTGGTCAATCTGGTGACCGGCAGGTATCCGGCGACGGCCGGACACGTCCGCTTCAACGGGCAGGACATCACGCGGCTGGCACCGAACCGCATCGCAAGGCTCGGCATCGCGCGCACCTTCCAGGTGGTGCAGCCGTTTCCGCGCATGAGCGTCGGCGACAACATCGCGGCCGGCGCGCTGTTTGCCGGCGGCAGCGGCTCGCTCGCGGAAGCGCACCGGCGGGCGAGGGAATTGGCGGAGCAGGTGTCGATTGCCGATCTTTTCGACCAGCCCGCCGAGACGCTCACTTTGGCGCGGCGTAAGCGCCTGGAGCTTGCCAAGAGCCTTGCCATGAGTCCGAAAATTCTGTTCCTCGACGAGGTGAATGCCGGGCTCAATCATGCCGAGATCGACGACGCGCTCAGGCTGATCGCCAGGATCTCGCAATCCGGCATCACCATCGTGGTGATCGAGCATGTGATGAAGGTCGTGCTGTCGATCTCGACCCGGCTGGTCGTCCTCCACCACGGCCAGCTGATCGCCGATGGCGTGCCGCAGGAGGTGGTACGCGATGCGCGCGTCGCCGAGGCCTATCTTGGCAAGCGCTACGCCGAAGCAAACCGCGGAGTCCCGGCATGACCGCTTCGCTTCTGCAGGTCAGCGGCCTTCAATCTGGTTACGGCGAGGTGCAGGTGCTGTGGGGCGTCGATCTCGACGTCGCTGCCGGTGAGATCGTATGCGTCATCGGCTCGAACGGCGCCGGAAAAACGACCTTGTTGCGCACGATTTCCGGCCTTGTGGCCGCCAGGGCAGGGAAGGTTACGATAGCCGGGCAAGATTTCACGGGAGCAACACCCGCACAGGTACTGGTCGCGGGTGTTGCGCACGTGCCCGAAGGGCGCCGGCTGTTTTCCGCCATGAGTGTCGAAGACAATCTGCGCATGGGTGCTCACATGCGCTCGGACGAGGCGGATATCCGCCTCGACCTCGCGCAGATCTACGAGCTGTTTCCGATCCTGCGCGACCGGCGGCGGCAGGAAGCGGGAACCTTGTCGGGCGGCGAGCAACAGATGTGTGCGATCGGCCGCGGCATCATGAGCCGCCCGAAGCTGCTGATGATCGATGAACTCTCCCTCGGGCTCGCGCCGAAAGCCGTCGAGCAGCTCAGTGCCGCGCTGGTAAGGATTCAACGCGCAAGAGAACTGGCGATCCTGCTTGTCGAACAGGACGTCCTTGCCGCCCTGGAATTGTCCAGCCGCGCCTTCGTTATCGACCGCGGCCGGGTCGCCTTGTCGGGACGGGCCGATATGGTGTCGAAAGACCCCAAAGTGCGCGAAGCATATCTAGGTGAGCTCTAGGAGCAGTATTCATGACCACCACACGCGAGTTCGCTGCGGGCGATTATCGCTTTATTCCCGGGCCATTCCAATACTCGGGCGGAGTGGCGGCATTGCGCGGCTATCGGATAGAGCGGGTCCGGTTTCGCCGGCCCGTTCCCCTTGTCCGCGGATTTGAGCTGGTGGCTGAAGCCATAAAAAACAGCGGTCGGCCGCTCACTGCATTTTGCGCCTGTGAATTGCGTTCGCCGGCGCCGTTCACCGAGCAAGGTTTTTCCGCGCTTTCAACGAAGTGTATGTGAAAACGCTGTCGGAATGGAGGATCTTCGACGGCACCGTCAATCCGGTGGCGCGCAGCAATGTTTGCCCGCTCATCAATCCGCCGGCGGAACCTTCGTTCTATGCATTCTCGTACACCGTTGTATCTGACTCCAACAGTGCGCCAAGCCTCGTCATCGCCGGGAGCGGCGAAGCGCCCGAGGGGCAGGGCAGCTATCAGGAGCGCTGCGTGCGGCGTGGCGATGTGAGCCCGGAAGGCTTTCGGGAGAAGGCTCGCTTCGTTCTCGGTGAAATGGAACGCCGCCTCGGCGCCTTCGGCGCAACCTGGCGGGACGCGACCGCGACCCAAGTCTATACGGTGCACAACCTTTACCCATTTCTCGCGGATGAGATCGTTCGTCGGGAGGCTTCTGAAGGCGGGCTGACCTGGCACTTTTGCCGTCCTCCGGTGGTCGATCTCGATTTCGAAATGGATTGTCGAGCGATCAGCGATGAGCGCGTCGTCTAAGCCGATTTTTTGGTGTAGGGGCGGCTCGTCCGCGAATGTCTTCCGATAATTGTCATTATCGGAGGCTTCCTGCGCTGCGACGGCCAAAAAAGCTGGATACGGTGCGCCGGAGTGGCGGGCTGAGCAAGGGCTGCACTAGCCTTTGAACTGCGGCGCAGCGGAAGTCAGAACGTTGTGTGTCCAATCGCTCGTTCAAGCCGCTCCTCATATTCCTGAAATTTGACGTCATGGCGATTGCGCGGCCGGGATAGATCGATATTGAGTTCGAGCGAAATGGTGGCGGGTCGTCCAGTCATTACCAGTACGCGATCGGACAGATAAATCGCCTCCCGGATATCGTGGGTAATAAAGAGCACAGTTGTTCTCGTCGCCTGCCAGATATCACCGAGCGTCTTCTGCATGGTCTCTCGCGTCTGCGCATCGAGCGAGCCGAAAGGTTCGTCCATCAGCAGCACTGATGGCTCAATGGCCAGCGCCCGTGCAATACCCACACGCTGGCGCATGCCGCCTGAAAGCCGGTAGGGGTAAAATGCTTCAAAACCGGAAAGTCCGACCAGATCAATATGGCGCTGGGCCCGGGAGCGGCGGTCGGCCGCTGGTACTCCCTTCGAGCGCAGGCCGAACTCGACATTGCCCGCGATGGTGAGCCAGGGCATCAGCGCGAATTCCTGGAAGACCACGCCGCGGTCGAGGCCGGGTCCGGAAATCTTTCGGCCATCAACATAGACCACGCCCCCGCTCGCTTCATCGAGACCCGCTGCCAGATTTAGCAAGGTAGACTTGCCACAGCCGGATGGGCCGATGATGGAGACGAACTCGCCTTCGTGCACGGCGAAACAGATTTTGTCGAAGACCCTTAACGTGCGAGCTGTATTCCACCCTTCCTTGAGCTGATAGGTTTTGACCAGATTTTCGACGCGCAGCTCGCCCATGGATCAACCACTATCCCGCATGATGCCCCACCGCTCTATGGTCATCACCTCAAGCGTGCGCAGGAACACGCGCTCAATCAGCAAACCGACGATGCCGACGACGAAAAGTGAGCCGAACACGATCTCCGAGTTGAAATATTCCTGCGCCCAATAGATGCGGTAGCCGAGCCCGGCGCTGACCGACACCAGCATTTCCGCCACCACCAGTATGCGCCAGGCGCGCGAAAATCCTTGCCGGTAGCCGGCGATGATCGAGGGCAGAGCAGCCGGAATGAGTACACGCCAGAAGAGTCCGAAACGAGAGACGCCGAACGCGCGGCCGGCGCGAATGAGCGAGAGGTCGACCGTCTTAACGCCGGTCCAGGTGTTGAGCATAACCGTGAGCGTCACCTCGTAAATGAGGATCGAGATAATCGCCAAATCGGTCAGCCCGAACCAGATCATCGACAGCGGGAACAATGCCGTGCCGGGGATCGCCAGCAGGAAATTCATCGGTGCGACCAGCGCGCGTTCCCACCACCTGAAATAGCCCATCAGCACGCCGATGATGGTACCGAAAAACATTCCGAGTACCGCGCTTTTGATGAGGCGGCTCAGTGTGGCACTCACGTCGCGCCAGAGCGTGCCCTCATAGGCCATCGTCCAGATGGCAAGAAAGATATTGCTCAGCGGCGGCAGAATGGCCGGCGGCACGTGGCTCAGGCGCACCGCCACTTCCCACAGCAGCATGATGCCGAGGATCGGAACGACGGTGGTCAGAACATTGGACGCAACCATCAGCGCGCCGCCTGAGCGCACTTCTTCCATTGGGTCCGCGGCCGCGTGCCGTTCGGGCGGCGCAACGCTCATGCTGTCAGACACACGACGGTTGCCCGCATGCTGCTCTCCTTACACGCCCGTAACGACGATAGTCGGCCTTGTCTGCGAAGCAAACCGGCGGCTTTTTTGTTTCCTGCCGCCGCCGAATTCCCCGGTATATTTCGTGACCTTGCGAGCTCATCAATTTATCATCATGCTCGCATTTAGGGTGGAGGCGCTCAAAAATGTTGAAACAAGCAACAGCACTGAGCTTGATGGTAATTCTCACCGCGTGGGACGGGGCGTCGCCTACCGCTGCGGAGGACATCAAGATTGCGGTGGGCATGGCAGGCGGTGTCAACCAAGTGCCGGCTTTGGTCGCCAAGGCGAAGGGCTTCTTCAAGGAGGAGGGACTCGACGTTGACGTGCGCGCCTTGCCGCGCGGAAGCGTCGCGGTTGAAGGCCTGGGCAACGGCTCGCTGCAGTTCGCCGAAACCGCCAACGCCACCTTTTTCGCGGCCGTGGCCAAGGGCGTTCCACTCTATTCGGTCGGCATCAGCTCGCGCGGTTACACTGGCAAGCTTCTGGTCGCCAATAAAAACGCAGGACTAAAGACGCTCGCCGATCTCAAGGGCAAGCACCTGGCCACGCAAGTCGGCACCGGAATGCATACCGTGCTGCTAATGCTGCTCGAGAAAAACGGACTCAAGGAAAGCGATTTCAACATCACCAACCTTCGCGTCGTCGACATGCCTGCCGCGATGGCGTCGGCGGATAATATCGACGCGGTGCTCGGCTGGGAGCCGTCGATCCAGCGCATCGTGCAGGCCGGCAAGGGCAAGGTCATGCTGACCTCCGGGCAGCTGCAGAGTATGGCCGGCATCACCTATCCGTTTCTTGTGACGAGCACGGCCGCCTACCAGAAGGAACACCCAGACATCGTGCAGAAGCTGATGAACGGTTATGCCAAGGCGGACAAATACATCGCCGCGCATCATAACGAGACGGTGCAGATCTATCTGGACGAAATCCAGCGCCGCGGCGCCAACCTTTCGAAAGAGGACATCCAGATCATGTTATTCGACGACGTAGACCGTTTCGGCAACGCGGGGTTTACGGCGGCCGACATGCAGGATCTGAGCGCGACCATGGCTTATATGGAAAAGAAGGGCCTGCTGAAGGCCAAGGTCGACCTTGAAAAAAACATCGACCAAAGCTTTGGCAAAAAGGCGGACGCGAAGGCGGACAACAAATAATTGCGCCCTGGAAGCTTGCGACCGTTCAGGGCTATGCAATCCTTAATCCCGCTATGCCCGTGCGTTCGATCGTCTGCTTGAGCCAGCCGCTGGCTATGACTTCGGCGACAAACGCGTTCACGAAAGCAAGGCCAGCGGCGCTGCGGCCTTTCTTCATCGCGATTCCGGCGCGCGCCACGTCGAAGCGATCGTCGAGAATGCGCGCCGACGCGATTTTGCCAAGTGCCGAGGCTAGCACCGGGCGGGGCGCGGCCACCGCATCGTTTTCCTTCGCCTTGAATCCTTCGAACGCGGCTGTGATGCCAGGATAACGAACCAAACTCGCATATTTCAGCGTGCGGGTCAGGAACAGGTCGAAGGCGGATCGCTCGGCTACGCCTATGCGAAAGCCCGCAACATCCGCATCGGGAACGTTTCGGACAGGTGAATCGGCGGCCACGAGAAATGTGGAATCGGCTTCCAGGTAGGGTGCGCTGAAGTCAAGAATGGCTTCCCGCTCGTGCTCCACGACCAAGGTGGCAAGGTCCCATTCATCTTTATCTGTGGCGCGGATGAGGTCGCGAACCGTGGGATAAGGGCACGTCTCGAACGGCACCCCGAACCGTGCTGCGAGCTCTTTGCCGATTTCGATGGACACCCCGCCCAGGCTCCCGGTTGCCAGATCTTTCACCACGTAGAGAGCGCTCGCCACCGGAAAGGCTACGCGCAGTTTGCCGCGAGGCGTCAGTTCGGCGCGGGCCTCGGCTGACGGCATAGCTGTTAAAGATGGAGTGGGCGGCATGGGCTAGCAAGCGGCCTTGCTGTTTTTTGTTGCTGGACGCATGGTCTAGCGTGTTCACGAATCCAGCACGGCCATCATGCCACAAGTCATCGTTATCATCGGCAGTCTACGGCAGGCTGCTTTCAGTCGAAAGTTGGCAAACAACCTGATTTCTCTCGCCCCGCCATCATTGAGCCTGCGGATTGCGGAAATAATCCAGCTGCCCTTGTACAACCCGGATCTCGAGGGCTCCAGCGCGCCCCAGGCCTGGCTGGCGTTTCGTGATCTGGTCACGGCGACGGACGCGGTTCTGTTCGTCACGCCGGAGCACAATCGATCCGTGCCGGCGGCATTGAAGAACGCGATCGACATTGCCTCGCGCCCACGCGGTCAAAACAAGTGGGACGGCAAGCCTGCGGCGGTCGCAAGCATTTCGCCCGGTGCCATCGGCGCTTTTGGTTCCAACAATCATCTTCGGCAGTCGCTGATGGCGGTCAACATGCCGACCATGGCGCAACCGGAAGTCTACATTGGCGGGGCGGAATCCGTTTTCGATGCCGCAGGAAACGTTGCAAACAAGGACACCCGCTCGTTTTTGGCGAGCTTCATGGAAGCGTTTGCCGCCTGGGTGGACAGGAACGCCCGGAAATGAAGTCTGACGTTCGGCAACGTCTCATCCCCTGAGAAATACGTTGGGCACGGCCCAACGCTCGTGCTCTTTATCCAAATCCGCTATGGTTTGTCAGGCCAAGCCAGTGCGCGCGCGGCCACTGGCAAGAATGCGCGCAAAAAAATCGCGCGGCTTTATCGGGAGGGACACATGACGCGATACAACACGCGTTCGAAAAGCGACCTGACCCGGCGTCGCTTCATGCACGGAGCGATACAAGGCGCGCTGATTGGCACCGGTCTCGCTTTCGCTCCATCCATTGTATCAGGCCAGGGCAGCAAGCTCGGGCCGGTGAAAGTCTTCATTGGCTCCAACCCGTCGTTCGGCGGCATCATGATTGCCGACCAGAAAAAGTTCTTCGAGCAGGAAGGGCTCTCGGTCGAGCTCACTTATTTTGCCAGCGGCGCGACGGCGGTTGATGCCTTTCGCGCCGGGCGCGGCGATATCGTCGGGTGCGGCGATCTGCCGTCGCTGCGGCTCTGGCAGCAGAACGGCGTCGGCCTTTGCCCGCTGGCCAATTACGGTGACCTGAGCGTAGTTGTTGCAAAAAAATCGATTGCGAAACCGGCGGATTTGAAAGGCAAGAAAGTGGGTGTGCTGCTTGGCGGCACCGTCGAATATTTCGCCAAGCTCTGGCTTGCCTCTGGCGGGATCGATCTCAAGGATGTCGATATCGTCAATCTGCGGCCGATGGAGATGGTGGCCGGTCTCACGCGCGGTGACATCGATGCCTTCGTTGTGTTTCAGCCCTTCGGTTGGATGGCGACCAAGGCTGATGCCAATGCCCACATCGTGACAACCGCCGAGCCCTATTTCCGCGAGTGGCTCGTGGTCAACACCGCGCCCGATTATGCCAAGACCCACGCCGCCGAGCTCGATGCGTTCCTGAAGGCGCTTGACAAGTCCGGGAAGTGGATCGTCGGGAACATGGATGAAGCCACCCAGCTGATTGGAAAGAGCCTGCGCATGGACGATCTGGCGACGGTCAAGATGATGTTGCAGACCATCGACTGGCGAATTGCCTATACGAAGAAGTTCCGTTCGGACATGGACAACCTGGCGAAGTTCTTCAACGTGCCGATCGACTGGAAGAAGAATTTCGATTCCGGGCCGCTGGCAAAGCTAGGCCCGTCTTATGTTGAGGCCTGAGGGCACGGCGGCCTAGTCTCCGCGAATGAGGCAAATTGCCGGAACGGATTGGTCGGCACTGCGGCTTGCAGGGGTAGGCAAGCAGTTCGAAGGCCTGTCGGGTGACCTTCATAACGCCGTTACGGCGATAGACCTGGACGTACGCCGTGGCGATTTTTATTGCCTGCTCGGGCCGAGCGGTTGCGGCAAGAGCACCATCCTCAATCTCATTGCCGGGCTGGAAAAGCCGACAACCGGTGAGGTCGAGATCATTGGCCCGAACGCCACTTGGCACGCGCCCATTGAGGACCCCGGCACCGATCGGATGATGATTTTTCAGGACGCCTCCGCGGCGTTGTTTCCCTGGCTCAACGTCGAGGAAAACGTCCTGTTCGGCCCGCGGCTGACCGGCAAGGCCGACAGCTATCTTCCGAAGCTGAAGGTTTATCTGAAAATGGTGGGCCTAGCGCAGCACGCCCAGAAATTTCCCTTCGAGCTGTCCGGCGGCATGAAGCAGCGGCTGCAGCTCGCGCGCGCGCTGATCATGGAGCCTGAGATTCTGCTCATGGACGAGCCCTTTGCCGCCCTCGATGCAATCACCAAGCGCGGCCTGCAGATCGAGCTGGCGCGAATCTGGCACGAGACAGGAAAGACCTTCATCTACGTCACTCACGACATCGTCGAGGCGCTGCTGCTTGGCACGCGCGTGGGCGTGATGACGGCGGGCCCGAACGCGAGGATCAAGAACGAGATTCGTGTCAGCATGCCGAGACCGCGTTCGACGGGCAGCGCGGAGTTCGTGGACTCCGTGCGCATGCTCGAGCGCCTGATCGAGGAGGAAATCAATGCAGCCCGCGCAACCACTTCCGACTGAGCAAGGTGTCCATCGGCGTGTGGCGGGCTTCATTGCCACTCCGGTCACCCGCCGTATTCTGTGGCGCCTGACTTGTGCGGTGGTTTCACTGACCGTCGTCCTCGTTGTTTGGCAGCTTTCGGTCGGCACGCTACTGAATGCCGCGCTCGTTGCCACGCCGGCGGCGACCTTCGGCAAGGCCTGGACCATGATCCAGTCGGGCGAGCTGTTCGGCCATGTCGCCGTCAGCCTGCGGCGCGTAATCATCGGCTACGTGACAGGCTGTGTCCTTGGGATTCTGTTTGGCGCGATCATCGGGCGCTACCGGCTGGTCGCGGATTTTGTCGATCCGGTCATCGAGCTCATCCGTCCCATTTCGCCGGTGGCGCTGGTACCGCTCGCCATGCTCTGGTTCGGCATCGGGGAATCGTCGAAATATTTCATCATTATCTACGCGACCATCGTGGTCGTTCTGCTCAATACCGCCGCGGGCGTATCGCGCACGCCCGAGATGCGCATACACGCCGCGCGCTGTCTCGGCGCCACGGACTTGCAGTTATTCTGGAAGGTGATCCTGCCCTCCGCCGTGCCTTACATTCTCACAGGGATGCGCATTGCGCTCGGCTTTTCGTTCATGGGCATCGTGGCCGCCGAGCTGATCGGCGCGCGCGAGGGCATCGGCTTCCTCATTATGAATTCGCAGATGCTGATGCAGACCAGCCAGCTCTTTGTCGGCCTGCTGACGCTCGGGATCCTCGGCCTGATCGTCGACCGCATTTTCCGCGCGGTGCTGGCGCGGAGCATGCGCCGCTACATGCGCGCGGACGAGCTGATTTAGCTCTCGATGCGGTGGTCCTCCGTGAAGGTATAGAGCTCCTGGATCCGCTTAAGCCGGGGCGAGCGGGGCGGCGTCACGCCCCAGCGGTCGGTGCGGTTCGGCGGCCATTTCCAGTAGTCGGGCCCGTGGAACGTGTAGCTGTCGTCAACCTGCTCGACGTCGGTGGTGTAT
Source organism: Pseudomonadota bacterium (assembly GCA_046734435.1). GTDB lineage: Bacteria > Pseudomonadota > Alphaproteobacteria > Rhizobiales > Xanthobacteraceae > Pseudolabrys. Next base: position 28,075 of record JBKPRE010000028.1, read on the forward strand.
TCGATCGGCAGCTCCTCGGGCCCTGCGAAATAGCAGAACATGTTTGAGCCGGCGCCGTGCCGCCCCGGTCCCCATTCGATCGGGTAGCCGTGATCCATGAGGCGGCCCGCGCCGCGCATGACGGAATCGATGTCTATCATTTCGAATGAAATGTGATTGAGAGACGGCGCCGACATCTTTGCGAGCAGAATGGAATGGTGATCGCTGTTGCAGCGCATGAAATAGAACATGTCCGACTCGTCGGACAGCTTGAATCCGAGCGCATCGATATAGAAGCGATAGGCCGCGCTGGCTTTAGCCGAGTTCAAGTTGACATGCGTGATTTTGATCGGCCGGTCCGCCACGACGGTCGAATCCGTGTGATCAGCGACGTCGCAGACCACCGCGAGGTTTCGTCCCTCCGTATCCTTGAACCCGAAACCGTAGCCGCCGCCCGGCCGGGTGAGCGGGTGTGGATCCTCGACCGCGCCGACCCTGGCGGCGGTCACCTGGCGATGCAGTACATCGACGTCGGTGTGGCTGGCGGCATCGAAAATGATGCGAAGGAGGGCAGGGCGGCCGCGGTCGAACAGCCCGAGGATGTGATGGTAATGGCCGGTGCCTCTGTAGAAGAGGGCATCCTTGGTGCGCGCGACCTCCGTTAATCCCCAGATTCCGCCGTAGAAATTCGACGTGTGCTGGATATTTCCGACCGACACGTCGACACAACGCACCCCTGTTACGGACGCCATCGTCGTCCTCCCGAATACGAGTGCCGGATCATGCCCAGATTTCGTCGGCCAGTTCTACAACCATGCGTAGCTTAGCCCACTGCTCCTCCTCGCTGAGCAGGTTGCCTTCTTCGGTTGAGGCGAAGCCGCATTGGGGCGACAGGCAAAGCTGCCCGATGTCGATGAATTTGGTCGCCGCTTCGATCCGCCGCTTTATCTCGTCGCGCGGCTCGAGCCGCCCGGACTTTGTCGTCACCAGCCCCAGGACTACTTTCTTGTTCTTCGGCACGAGGCGCAGCGGCTCGAAGCCGCCGGCGCGATCGGTGTCGTACTCCATAAAATAGGCGTCGACGTCGATTGTGTTGAACAGGACGTCGGCCACCGGCTCGTAGCCCCCGGAGCCGAGAAATTTCGACTGGTTGTTGCCGCGGCACAGATGCATCGTGATCGTCATGTCGTCCGGCGCCGCGGCGATCGCCTCGTTCATCAGGGCGGCGTCGGCGGCGAGCAGTTTCTCCGGATCGTCGCCGCGCGCTTTCAGCATGGCGCGGTGCTCGGAGTCGCACCAGAGCGCAATATAGACTTCGTCGAGCTGCAGGTAGCGGCAGCCGGCATCGGCGAAGGCGTGCACCACCTTTTGGTAGGCCTTGCCGAGGTCACTGAAGAACTCGTCGAGCGACGGATAGACTGTCTCGCTCACCATCTCCCGGCCGCTGCGAGTGTAGAGCGCGCTCGGCGCCGGGATCGTCATCTTCGGCGTCTGCTTCGTGTTCGCTTTCAGGAACCGGAAATGCTCGACCATCGGGTGCTTTGTCAGCCCGAGCTTGCCGCTGACCTTGACGGCATCGCGCCGCGTGGTGAGTCCCTTGAACTGGATTCCTTCCGCAAGTTTCGTCCATTCGGCGCCGTCGAAGCCTGCCAGGAAATCGAGGTTCCACCACGAGCGGCGGAATTCCCCGTCGGTGATCGATTTGAGCCCGATCTCCTCCTGCCTGCCGATCGCGCGCTTGATCTCGTCGTCTTCCACTTTTGTCAGATCGTCGGCCGTGATCTGGCCTTTGGCCCGTTTGGCGCGCGCCTCCTTCAGAGGGGCAGGGCGGAGCAGGCTGCCGACATGGTCGGCGCGGAATGGGGGCGCGGTGTCTTTCATGGGCGTTACTTCAGGTTTTTTAGCCGCTCGGGCGGAACGACCGCCTCGGCTTCGATTTCAACCAGCATGTCCGGATGAGCGAGGCGGCTCACCGCCAGCAGGGTGTTAGTCGGCAGCGCGCCCGAGAAATATTTGTAGCGCTCGTCGGCGACGGCGTAATACGCGTCTATGTCGCGCACATAAGTGACGGTGCGGACAACGTCATCCAGCGCGGCGCCGACATATTCGACGCAGGCCTTGATGCCCTTGCATACGAGCCCGATCTGCCCGCGCAGGTCGTTCACGGAGCCGATCGACCCGTCGGGCTGGATCGAGGTTTTTCCCGCCACATAAATGTGTGCGTGGTCAGCGCCTCGGACGACGACGACTGAGGAAAACAGATGCTGGCCGCCGATCTTGCGGTGGTACATGCCCGGAGGCCAGATATTGAAACGCTCCACCAGATGATCTCCTCGCGCGTTGGTTGGCTCTTGTACGCATCATCGTAGGGGAGCCGGCGCCTTGGAGGAAGGGCACCGCTTTTAAAGCGCATTGCTGTCCCATGTGATGAGACCAAAAAAAGAGCCGAGGTGGGCGCGATGGGAGATGAATTCGCGCAATCAGCGCGCTATGGGTCAGTGCTGGAAAATCTTCGCGTGTGATTCGCACTGTTGCGACTGTGCTGCGATGGGATGCAGTTGAACAAAGTGATGAGATCTAAAGTATTGAAACTTGGAAGCATCTTGAGTGCGCCTAAGGGTCGGTCGAGCCCTTGAATTCGGAGTTGCCACGTATCGTTTGCTTGTCAACGCACACACTAGCCGAGGTAGCCCTAACTAGAGATTGCCGATTCAGAGCTGCAACTTCGTATTAGAGTTGCTCAGCTATTTCTATGCCGTTGAGGGCGGCAACTTTCGCCAAAAAAAGGTATTATCTGACTACCTTAATTGCGAGTCAGCTATGCCCACCCCAGCAGAAATTATAGCGCAATACGATCATTTGGCCTTGCACGAAGCGAACGAGGCCGAAACCCGCCTGAAAGTTATCAACGACGTGCTGTATGGCGTGCTTGGTTGGACCCACGCTGATGTCAAAGTTGAACAGCGCGTTTCAGAGGACGGGAAGACAACTTGGGCGGACTATGTGCTCAAGACTGGCATGACTGCACTAGTCGTCGAAGCAAAGAAAGTTGGTGCAGATTTCTCCGAGATACCTGATGTCCGCCGCGCTCAGCTTAAGGGCAAATTTGTAACGGGCGATACCGGAGAAACAATCACGCAGGCCCGAGACTACGCCCGAAAGTTGGCTGTGCCGTTTGCCGCGGTGACAAACGGTAATAGCTGGATAATTTTTCCTGCAACTCGCGTGGACCAGGTATCTTTCCAGGAATCTTCTGCCATCATATTCAGTAGTCTGAAATCCGCTCTTCAGGATGATTATGCGGAATTTCACGACCTTCTATCGCGCCAGGCCGTAATAAATGGCAGCCTCGAAAACGAATTGCTTGGTCGAATAGAGAATCAAATAGAAGACCGTCGGCTAAACCGATATTTTACGAGAAGCTTTTCCAAGATCAGCCGGCACAGTCTGTTTCCGTTGATTGAAGATGCCGTGATGACTGCGTTCACCGAGGACGTAGTAAACGCCGATCCTGATCTGTTGGCCAAGTGTTACGTCAAAACACCGGAACGCATTCGTTTTGATCAGCGGATCAAACTTCACATTGCCAAACGCGAAACCGTCACGAACAGGCCCGCTGTTCGAGCGCTGCGCGAAAACGAATCGTCGATCACCACAATACTTAGCGGTGCTGCCGCACGTGCTCGGCCCGTTGCGGTCTTGGTTCTGGGTCAAGTTGGTGCAGGAAAAACAACGTTTCTTGAATACACAAAAAAGGTTGGAGCAAAGGACTTACTTAGACAGGATACAGGAAAGCCATACCCTCATTGGGTTTATGTGGATTTTCGGACGTATTCGCCAGCACAGCCAGCAATGAACTTTTTGTGTGATGAACTTAAAGCACACATCAATTCAGACGCGTTTTTATCGGACTACGAGCGTTGTGTTGAGCATGCATACAAAAAAGAAATTGATGCGCTGTTCAAGGGGCCACTCCACTTGCTTGCTAACGATGAGGGAGAGCGCAAACGCAGGATATCAGCTTTGCTCATGGCCGATTATGAGCAAACGCAGCCATATGTCGAAAAGGTCTTCAAATACGCCGCTGAGAGGGCGCCTGTCTTTCTTGTTATCGATAACGTTGACCAGTTCGAAGATGAGGATGTGCAGGCGTCCATTTTTGGCGATGCAATGGCGCTTGCGCAGAAGTTGAAGCTGAATCTCATTTGTTCGATGCGCGAAGCAACTTATGTAAAACACAAAAGCACGCCGGTTTTCGATGCGTTCGATTTTGACGCCATTAGCGTTGATCCGCCCAACGTGCAGGCAGTGCTATCGAAACGTTTTTTCGTCGCCCGCAACCTGCTTTTGGGCAAATCAGCAAAATTTACCGCAGAAAACGGCGCCGAAGTTTCGATTTCTAACCTGTCGATCGTGATCGACCTCGTACAATCATCCGTGCTGGGAACTGAACTCGGAAATCTTATCGAGGTTTTGGCAACCTCGGATATTCGATTGGCATTGAGAATGACCCGTGATTTTCTTCATTCGGGTTGGACCGCTTCCGGCAAAGCGCTTCGGGTTTATCAGGCCACCGGCAAATATCTGATGCCACAGCACGAGGCCTTGCGCGCGATAATGCTTGGAACGCAACAAGTTTATTACGAAGAGCTTTCTGTCCTTGGCAATCCTTTCGATTCAAGGCTCGCAAAGTCTGAGGCGCAATTGCTTCGGCTTTATGTCCTGGCAGCAATTGTGAGTCTTAGCAGTGAACGTTCCTTTCGACACTTGGAAGGGCAGGAGATACTTAGGAATGTTAGAGAGATCGGGTTCGGAGACGCGATGGTAAAGAAGGTGTTGGAAGACCTATGCCGGCTGCGTTTCATACATACGACATCACACAGTTCGCCGTCGTTTGAATCAAACTATGTCGTAAGCCGGCTCGGCGGTTACATCGTGCGTCACTTCATTGCAAATTTGATGTATCTAGAGAACGTAATGATGGACACATTTATTGCGGACGAAAAAGTATGGGAAGAGCTTAAAACTAAAACCGGCCAGATTTATGCTCAGCGGGATATTATCAAGCGTGTGCGAAGTAGGAAGGCCAGGGCACAAACATTTTTTCAATACATGAAGGCATCATACGACTTTCTGCACGATGAGAGCATTCGTCGAGGCATACCGCGCGAATGGTCACGCACCCGCTGAAAATGGCGGAGAAAGATTTTGAAAATAACCTTCAGCGAGCAATGTCATCGGCGGAACGAAATTACGGAGCGTCGGCGACAGCTGTCGGCAGTTAGCTTTTTCTTTCCGGCAGATACGTGCGAACTACAATGGATACGCCACGGCACTGAACGGACGGCTTGAAAGCTTGCCAAGATTGTTGCGATTTTGTTGCGACGCATCCCCATCCGGGCCGCCAAAAGCGAAAAAGTCTCGGAAAACCAAGTTGCTATTAATTTCTTGACAAGGCGCATCCATCCCTTGCGGTAGCCAACACAGGTACAATCACCCCCGATAAGATGGGTTATCGGTAACAATCAGTTTGCCGATATTTCTAGCTTGTGAGAGTGCCGACTTTGGAAAGGCGTTCGTGCGCTTGGGATACGACCCCCGGCGGAAACCGGTCCGACAATTTAGGACTAAAGCTTTCGGCTATCATGTCGGCGATACTCGCTGCAATGAATTCGTCAGACCCTTCTGAGTTTGATTGCCGAATCCCGCCTATTGGTCACGCAATATACGACCCCGTGTCCGTGAACCATCCTGCGCATATAACCGGCTTTGATATTTTTTTTCGCGATGCTTCTCCCGCAGAAGCTCCTCGCGAGCAGATAGAGTTTTCTAAAAGCTAGAACGAGGTCGACAATTAAAGTTACTTGCATATAATGCATGCGACTTTATCATTGAGATCTTGGCGGAAAAGGGGACTGCATGAAGGATCTCGCTTCAGGGGCTGTGGCAGCACCACTCTCTCGTTATGCGCCGTTTCGACGCGCCGGAGATATCGTTTACTTCTCCGGTATTATCGCCGCTGACCCCGCGACGATGCGTATTATTAAGGGTTACGCCGACCTCCCATCCGAGGCGCGCAAGATCGCCGGCGAGATCGGCGAAATGTCGTCCGATCTCAAGGACGGCCCGATTGCCGCGCAGTCGTGGTGGATTCTCAACAGCCTGCGTCTGACGGTCGAAGCGGCCGGCGGCACACTGA
>JBKPRE010000029.1:0-9378 GCA_046734435.1 Pseudomonadota bacterium
TTCGCCTTGCCCTCGTAAATGCGGCGACGGCGGCTCATGGGCGTGTACCGTGGTTTGTGAAAGTCCATCGGATTGCCGTGGCTCCTTGTTGTGCGACTTTGCAAGATCCGCGGCTGCGGGACCGGACTGGAAGTACTGGCCAAATTCTGGTCTGGGCCAGCGGTCCGGGCACAGAGGCAACCTAGCCGATCGGTCCGGGCAGCACAATCACGGCACGCCCACGTTTTCCACTCCGTATTTTCGCCGCAAAAGAGCGGCCCGATGTTGCCTTGACGGTCTGTGGACGATATGCAAGGCCGAACTCAATTGCATGCGCATGCAATTGTACCGATGCAGTACGAGGGGCGGCATGACGACATTCGACAAGCGCGAGGAAGGCTTCGAAAAGCAGTTCGCGCATGACGAGGAACTTCGCTTCAAGGCGATGGCCCGCCGCAACAAGATGCTCGGGCTCTGGGCGGCCGGCGTTCTCGGTAAAAGCGGCGCGGACGCCGAAGCCTATGCAAAGGAAGTCGTGCTGGCCGACTTCGAGGAGGCCGGCGACAACGACGTCTTGCGCAAGGTCACAAAGGACCTGCAGCCTAAAGGCGTCACGGAGCAGCAAATTCGAGCGCAAATGACCGAATTGCTCACGCAAGCCGTCGAGCAGATCAAAAAGAGCGGCTGACGTGCCGGCTTTTGCCCTCGCCCGGCGCCTTCGCGCGGGGGAAACGGTCTACGCCGCCTGGTGCATGATGGGCTCGCCGATCGTTGCTGAAACCATCGCGCGCGAAGGTTTCTCCGCTGTCGTGCTCGATGCGCAGCACGGGTTGTGGGACACCGCCTCGATCATCACCGGTATCGGCGCCGTCAGCCACGCGGACGCGACGCCCGTCGTCCGCATACCGCTCAATGATCTCGCATTGGTGTCGCGTGCACTGGATTTCGGCGCCGAAGCGATCATCGCGCCGATGATCAACGATGCCGACGATGCGCGCCGCTTTGCGGCCGCGGCGAAATATCCTCCCTCCGGCGAGCGCAGCTGGGGTCCGCTGCGCGCGATGGCACTGCAGGCGCCGCGCACCGCGCCTGCGGACTACCTGCGCGAAGCGAATGAGGGCACACTGACATTGGCAATGATCGAGACCGCGACCGCGCTCGGCAATGTCGATAAGATCGCGGCAACGCCGGGCATCGACGGGCTGTTTGTCGGCCCTTACGATCTTGCGACGGCACTCAGCGCCGGGAAAGCGCAGGACACCCAGGCCCCGCCGGTCGAGCAGGCCATCGACAAAATCTGCGCCGCCGCGAAAGCCGCCGGAAAGATTCCAGGCATCTATTGCCGGGATGCCGAAGGCGCCGTGGAAATGACAAAGCGCGGCTTCCAGTTCGTCGTGGCCGGCAATGATCACACCACGCTGCGCGCGGCCACCGTTGCGCAATTGAAGACGCTGACAGGGTGACGTACAGCGAGCGGTCGTCTCCGCGAAAGGGGATCCATACGCCCTGCACCTTCAGTAGGCCGCGGAGTATGGGTCCCGGACCTCGCTTACGGAATTTATTATCGGGCCGGCCCTTGGCCGGACCCACTGGTTCGCTCGCCCGGAACGACGTCAGAGAGTTGGTCCAACACCACGCTCACGTCTTTTTCCACCTCGGCAGCCTTCACCTCGCACACTTTGTAACCACGTTCCGTCAGATAGGCGCGCCTCTCGGCCCTGGTGTGCGCCGCGTCGCCGGTTTCCCCGGCCGGCATCAGATCAATCACGCACTTTAGGGGAAACGACACGAAATCCGTGATGTGCGGGCCGATCGGAACCTGCCGTTTGAACCCGCGGCCGGCAAAGCGACGATCGTTTACAAGCGCCTGCCACAACACGCGCTCGGCCTCGGTCGGATTCCTGCGCAGAAGTCGCGCGAGCCCCCGCACCGGGCCGCGCTCGCCCGGCACGCGGCCGCCGCCATGCTCTGCCAGAAGGTCGCGTAGTTTCTGAGCCTCCACGGGATCGAGCACGCCGCCCCGCGCCGGCCCCTTGCGACCCTGCGCGATCGCAGTGAGCACGCCGTGCAGTGTGCGAATGTCCTGCTGCGTCGGCGCCATCCGCTGGAAGATGTTGCGCAGATTGACGCTCATCGTGCCGCGTTTTTCCTCAGGACGAAAAAACTCGACCCGCTCAAGCTCGCGTTCGAGATCTGAAAAGAAAGCGTCGAGCTGCTGTTTCGGAGCAGGCGGCGATTTTTCCGGCATGGAAAACGGCAGATCGCCGCCGGTGACGCGCTTGAACCACTCGTACGCAACGATCACGACAGCCTGCGCCAGATTGAGCGACGCAAACGCCGGGTTGACCGGCAGCGTCACGATACGATCGGCCAGGGCGACTTCGTGATTTTCGAGGCCGATGCGCTCCCGTCCGAATATAATTGCGACGCTCTCTCCGCCGGCCACCCGTTGCGCCATTTCGCCGGCGGCCAACTCCGCCGAAATCACCGGCTTGGCCTGGTCGTGATTGCGCGCGGTCGTCGCCACGACGAAACTGCAGTCGCCAATCGCATCGTTGAGACTTTCGTAGAGTGTCGCGGCGTCGAGGATACGGTCGGCGCCGGCGGCCATCACCCTCGCCTTCTCGTTCGGCCATTTCTGCTGCGGCTTCACCAGGCGAAGGCGTGACAACCCGAAGTTGGCCATCGCACGCGCGGCCGCGCCGATGTTCTCGCCAAGCTGGGGCTCGACGAGCACCACGACCGGGGCCGGTGTTTCGATCCAACGCTTGGTCTTGTCAGTTCCGGCACCGGGCATTCGAACCTCACCTAGGCGCATATACCCTTCACAGCATGGTTGTGGAAAGAATGCCGCCAAATCGCGGCTTTCGTCCCGAGATTTTGGATGCTATAGGGGCCGCGCGCCGGACTTTCCTCCTGTCCGTGCGACTTTCAAAAAGGTTTTACCGGCAATGGCGAAGATCAAGGTGGCAAACCCCGTCGTCGAAATGGACGGCGACGAGATGACGCGCATTATCTGGCAGCTGATCAAAGACAAGCTGATCCATCCCTATCTCGACATCAACCTTCTCTATTACGACCTCAGCGTCCAGAAGCGCGACGAGACAGACGACCAGATCACCATCGACGCGGCGAACAAAACAAAGGAAGTCGGCGTTGCCGTGAAGTGCGCCACCATCACGCCGGACGAAGGCCGCGTGAAGGAATTCAACCTCAAGAAGATGTGGCGTTCGCCCAATGGCACGATCCGCAACATCATCGGCGGCGTAATCTTCCGCGAACCCATCATCTGCAAGAATGTGCCGCGTCTGGTGCCGGGCTGGACGCAGCCGATCGTCATCGGACGTCACGCCTACGGCGACCAGTACCGCGCGACCGACATCCGTGTGCCGGAAAAGGCAAAGCTGACGCTGAGCTACGTCGCCCCCGACGGCAAGAAGGTCGAGCACGAAGTATTCGAGTTTCCGACCTCGGGCGTGGCGCTGGCGATGTATAACCTCGACGACTCGATCCGCGATTTCGCCATGGCATCGTTCAACTATGGCCTGTCGCGCGGCTATCCTGTCTACCTTTCGACCAAGAACACGATTCTCAAGGTCTATGACGGCCGCTTCAAGGATATCTTCCAGGAAGTGTTCGACACCCAGTTCAAGGACAAGTTTGCGGCAAAGAAGCTCACCTACGAGCACCGGTTGATCGACGACATGGTCGCGGCTGCGCTCAAGTGGTCCGGCGGCTATGTCTGGGCGTGCAAGAATTACGACGGTGACGTGCAGTCCGATATCGTGGCGCAGGGCTTCGGTTCGCTTGGCCTGATGACCTCGGTACTGATGACTCCTGACGGCAAGATCGTCGAGTCGGAGGCCGCGCACGGCACGGTGACCCGCCACTACCGTGAGCATCAGAAGGGCAAAGAGACCTCGACCAACTCGATCGCGTCGATCTTCGCCTGGACACGTGGCCTCGCCCACCGCGCCAAGCTAGACAAGAATGACGCTTTGGCGAAGTTCTCAGCGACGCTCGAAAAGATCTGCGTCGATACCGTCGAGAGCGGGTTTATGACCAAGGACCTGGCGCTGCTGGTCGGCGCGGACCAGAAGTGGCTCTCCACGACCGCGTTTCTCGACAAGGTCGATGAGAACCTAAAGAAGGCCATGAGATAATTGTTATCCCGGCCGTCGGTCCCCAGAACATCCGCTAATTCGTTTCCGGCTCAGTCTCCGCCGCCGGCTCTTGCTTTGGGGCGGCTGGTCGCTTCCCGACGCGATGTTCCGCCACTTCCTTGATGCGCGCCGCAATTCGGGTGTCACGCCGCATCAACGCATGCAGATCGTGCGCGTCGAGTCCCAACAGGCTGGTGCGGGTGATCGCTGTTACCGTTGCGGTGCGACGCGTCCGCCGCAGCAGTGCAACCTCCCCGAAAAACTGGCCGGCGCCGAGGCGAACACGTTCTTTCTTTCCTTTGATCTCGATCTCGACTTCGCCGGCGGCAATGAAATACATCGAGCGTGCGGTGTCGCCGGCGCGCATGATGATTTCCCCGGGCTCAACCACCTGGGCCCTCAGCAGCTCCATGACATCCGAGATTTCGGTCGCATCAAGCTCGGCAAATAGGGGCACGCGCGAGATCATGCCCCAGGTCACGATGAAGTCGCGGCGCTGAATCTGCTCGGCAAATGCGGTGGCAATGATGCCGACCGGCAGCGCCATCAGGACCAGGCCGGCGAAGATCGTGCAGGTCGCAATGAACTTGCCGAGCGCTGTCACCGGCACTACATCGCCATAGCCGATCGTTCCGATTGTCACGATCGCCCACCAGAAAGCTTCGGGGATTGTGCCGAGCTTTGCAGGCTGCACACTTGCTTCGGCAAGGTGCATCATCGATGCCGCGACTAGCGCAATGCCGAGCGCGATAACGAGGCAGCCGAACAGCCCGCGTCGCTCTTTATACAGAACATCAAGCAGCGACCGCATCGCGGGCGAGTAGCGCGCGAACTTGAAGAAACGCACCATTCGGAAAACCAGGATCACCCGCAGCTCGCCCGGCAGGACCATGGCGAACCAGAACGGCAGCACTGCAATAAGATCGATGACGCCGGCCGGGCTCAGCACATATTTGAGCCGAGCGTGCCGTGAAGACAGATGCTGGTGCGGCCCGTGTTCGACGGCGCACCACACGCGGAGGCCATATTCGATCGTGAATACGATGAGTGATAAGAATTCGATTACGGCGAAGATGGTGGCATATCGTTCTTCGTATTTCGGGATGGATTCGAGGGAGACCGCAATCAAGTTGATTACGATCAAGGCGACGAGGAACCGATTGACCGCCTTGTTGACGCGATCACCCACGGACCCTTGTTCGAGTATTTGATAAACGCGCCGGCGCAAGCCTCTGAGGCGAATGCGTGCCATGCCGCGACGACCCCCCTGCCGAGTGTTAGCCCCCAAGCGCCGCTTCAATTGCCTTAAGCGCGTCTTCCGCCTTGGACCCATCCGGCCCGCCGGCTTGCGCCATGTCCGGGCGACCACCGCCGCCCTTGCCGCCGAGCGCTTCGGCACCCTTTTTCACCAGCTCCACCGCATTAAAGCGCTTGGTCAGATCGTCGGTGACGCCAACCACTATGCCGGCCTTGCCATCTGCGGCTGTAGCTACAATGGCAACGACGCCCGATCCGACCTGCCGCTTGCCCTCATCGGCGAGACTGCGCAGATCCTTGAGCTCGATGCCGGAAACCGCTCTCGCCAGAAGCTTGACGCCGCTGACCTGTCGTACGTCAGCGGCATCGCCGTCCGCCTTCCCGCCGGCGCCCATGGCCAGCCTCTTCTTGGCCTCGGAAAGGTCGCGTTCGAGCCTTTTGCGCTCATCCAAGAGCGTTCCGATGCGTCCAGGCATTTCTTCAAGTGGGACTTTAAGCTCCGCAGCCGCGGCTTTAACGACCTGAAGCTGTTTGTTAGCGGCCTTTCTGGCTGATTTTCCGGTCAGGGCCTCTATTCTGCGCACACCGGCAGCCACCCCGGATTCGCCGACCAGCGAAACCAGCCCGATGTCGCCGGTCCGGCGCACATGTGTTCCGCCGCACAGTTCCACCGACCAGCCCATGGTGTTGCCGCTACCCTCGCCCATTGCGACCACCCGGACTTCATCGCCATACTTCTCGCCGAAGAGAGCACGCGCGCCCGATGCGATTGCGTCATCGACCGCCATCAGGCGCGTCGTCACCGGTGCGTTCTGCAGAACGATATCGTTGGCAATGTCTTCGACCCGCTCGATTTCCTCTGCGGACATCGGTTTTGGATGCGAGAAATCGAACCTCAACCGGTCGGGTGCCACGAGCGAACCTTTCTGCGCGACGTGATCGCCGAGCACCTGGCGCAGCGCCTCGTGAAGAAGGTGCGTTGCCGAGTGATTCTGACGAATTGCGCCGCGGCGCGTGTGATCGACTTCGAGCAGCAGAGGATCGCCGACCTTGACTGATCCCTGCTCCACCTTCACGACGTGAGCGAACAGATCACCCGCTTTCTTTTGGGTTTCGGACACGGTTAGCCTGACGCCCTCGCGTCGCATTTCTCCCGTATCGCCGACCTGACCACCGCTCTCGCCATAGAAGGGCGTCTGGTTCATTACCACGGCACCGTTGTCGCCCTTCTTGAGCTCGGGCACCTCCTTGCCGTCCTTCACGAGCGCCGCAACAATGCCCTCGGCAGTCTCCGTCTCGTAGCCGAGAAATTCCGTGGCGCCGACTTTCTCGCGCAGGGCGAACCAAACGGTCTCCTGCGCCGCCTCACCCGATCCAGCCCAGGATGCCCGCGCCTTCTCGCGCTGGCGCTCCATGGCGTCGGTGAAAGAGGCGATGTCGACAGAAATCCCACGCGAGCGTAGCGCATCCTGCGTGAGATCGAGCGGAAAGCCATAGGTGTCGTAAAGCGTAAAGGCAGTGTCGCCGTCGAACATCGCACCCTTCTTGAGGCCTTTGCTCTTTTCATCAAGGATCGCAAGGCCACGTTCGAGCGTTCGCCGGAAGCGGGTCTCCTCCAGCTTGAGTGTTTCGGAGATTAGGGCTTCCGCACGCAGGAGCTCCGGATAGGCCTGGCCCATTTCGCGCGTGAGAGCGGGGACGACCTTCCACATCAGCGGCTCTTTCGCCCCGAGCAGTTCGGCATGGCGCATGGCGCGCCGCATGATGCGGCGCAGAACATAGCCGCGGCCTTCGTTCGAGGGCAGTACGCCATCGGCGATTAAGAATGCCGACGCCCGCAGGTGGTCGGCAATCACGCGATGCGAGGCCTTGTGCGGACCGCTCGGTGACACCTTGGTCAGATCGGCAATGGTCTGGATCAGCGCACGGAAAAGGTCGATGGCATAATTGTCGTGCGTGCCCTGCAGAACGGCCGCGATGCGCTCGAGCCCCATGCCCGTGTCGATCGACGGCCGTGGGAGATTGACGCGCTTGCCGCCCTCGAGCTGCTCATACTGCATGAACACGAGGTTCCAGATTTCGATAAAGCGGTCGCCTTCGGAATCGGGTGAACCGGGTGGACCGCCCGGAATCTTATCGCCGTGGTCGTAGAAGATCTCCGAGCACGGTCCGCACGGACCGGTATCCCCCATGGCCCAGAAATTGTCCGAGCCGGCAATGCGCAGGATCTTGCTGTCCGGCAGTCCGGTGATTTTCTTCCAGAGTTTGAAGGCGTCGTCATCGTCGACATAGACCGTAATCAGCAATCGATCCTTGGGGAGCGCAAAATCCTTCGTGACGAGCGTCCAGGCGAGCTCGATCGCCCGCTCCTTGAAGTAGTCGCCGAAGGAGAAGTTGCCGAGCATCTCGAAGAAAGTGTGGTGTCGCGTCGTGTATCCGACGTTGTCGAGGTCGTTGTGCTTACCACCGGCGCGAACACATTTCTGCGCGGTCACCGCCCGCGAATAAGGCCGCTTTTCCAGACCGGTAAACACGTTTTTGAATTGCACCATGCCGGCATTGGTGAACATCAGCGTCGGATCATTGCGCGGGACCAGCGCCGACGACGCGACGATCTGGTGATCGTTGCGGGCGAAAAAATCGAGGAAGCTCTTGCGGATGTCGTTGACGCCGCTCATGTCGGACCGTGCAGTTCCTTATTGGGATCGGGGCTAAATCCCCGTCCGGCTTATGTTTTCAGGCAGCTATTTAGCGGCGGGGTTGCGTTAAGTCTAGGAAGGGGCACGGCCCAATCGCAACCCGTGTCGCCGGCAGGCTGGGCCCGCCCAAAAACGCCTTCGCCCCCGTCCTCGGTGGCGGCCGCTCTACGCAGCCGGGTGCCGACGGGGGCGAACGCCTGACGCATCACACATGATACGCGTCACCAGAATGGTGCAGCGGATAACGCAGGCGCCGCCGCCTCGCCTTACTACTCCTGCTTACTTTCGGGCTATGAACGGCCCGTTTTTCCTTTGCGCTTCGAGCTTTTCACTTTCGAGGCTCTGGCCCTTGCAGCCACAGCCGTGGGTTCTTTTCTCTTGGCGCCAGCACTCCTGACTTTGCCTTTTGCAGCTCCGGCCTTTCGCGGTTTGGCGGCCTCTGGCGCTGCGATCGGCGCAACTGCTTCTGATGTTTCGACAGGATAGGTCGGCTTGGGCGGGGCAGGCAGCGGCTCTTGTAACGGTTCTTGCCGCACCTGCGCCGGCTCTTCGTTCTTGACGGTCACTCCCTTCTCACGAAGACCGGCTCCGGACGGCAGCGTCGCTACAACGCCGTCCGGCGGCCCATCATCCTTTCAAGCCTCAGCAGCCTCCTCGTCATCGCTATCCTTATCGCCCGCCTCCCCCGCCATGATCGCTTCGGCAATCAGGCCAGCATTCTGGCGTACGGCGGCTTCGATCTTGTTGGCGATGTCCGGATTTTCCTTGAGAAACTGCTTGGCGTTTTCGCGACCCTGACCGATGCGCTGGCTGTCATAGGAAAACCAGGCGCCGGATTTCTCGACGACGTTGGCCTTGACGCCAAGGTCAATCAACTCCCCTGTCTTGGACACACCCTCGCCGTACATGATGTCGAATTCAACCTGCTTGAACGGAGGTGCCAACTTGTTCTTGACCACCTTCACGCGAGTCTGGTTGCCGATCACCTCGTCGCGCTCCTTGATGGCACCGATGCGACGGATGTCGAGACGCACGGAAGCGTAGAATTTCAGCGCGTTTCCGCCCGAGGTCGTCTCGGGTGAACCGTACATGACGCCGATCTTCATGCGGATCTGGTTGATGAAAATCACCATCGTGCGCGACCGCGAGATCGAGGCCGTAAGCTTGCGCAGCGCCTGGCTCATCAGCCGGGCCTGCGAACCCGGCTGCACGTCGCCCATCTCACCTTCAAGCTCGGAGCGCGGTACGAGAGCAGCGACTGAATCGACCACCAGCACATC
>JBKPRE010000030.1:0-13439 GCA_046734435.1 Pseudomonadota bacterium
GATCACAGCATCAATGTGCGCGAGGTGCGGCTGTCCGCCGGCGCGGAGTTTGTGGTGGCGATCTGCGGCGAGATCCTCACGATGCCGGGGCTGCCGAAAGTGCCGTCGGCTGACTCGATCGACGTCAAGGACGGCAAGATCGTCGGCTTGTTCTAAAGAGTGGAAACTTCTGTCATGGCCGGACTTGTTCCGGCCATCCACGTCTTTGGATATTCAATTCTTAAGACGTGGATGCCCGCGACGAGCGCGGGCATGACGAACCTAAACCGTGAGAAACCGGGCTATTTTTGCGCAAAAGCCGGCCCCGGTCGCGCCGCAGTTGTGTACGAATTCGCTAAAATTTTTCGTTTTTTTTGAGCGGGCTTGTACAGCGAGTTTTCGCACCTTTGCGGTAGGGTCCTACCCGCTTCGGTCGCGCAATTGGCCGAATTTCATTGAGTCGCAAAGAACTTGCCATGGCAATGAACACCGCGTCCAACACAGCTACAGCGCTTGCCGAAAGCCGTTCGCTTCTCGACGACCTGGTCAGCCCGGTCGCCGGCGCGACCGCCAAGCACCGGCTCAAGATCGTCGATCGGGTCGCCGATCTGTTTGCCGCCGGCTCGCGCAGCTATTCCGACGAGCAGATTTCTCTGTTCGATGACGTTCTGCGCCGTCTGACGGTCGACATCGAGGTCAAGGCGCGCGCCAAGCTCGCGCATCGGCTTGCGGCCATCGACAATGCCCCACCGGTGCTCATTCGTTCGCTCGCGTTCGACGATGCGATCGAGGTTGCTGAGCCCGTCCTTATCCACTCCGAGCGCCTGACCGACGACGATCTCGTTGAAAACGCCACGACCAAAAGCCAGGACCACCTCTATGCCATCGCCCAGCGCCTGAAGCTGAGCGAAAAGGTGACGGACGTCCTGGTCGAGCGCGGCGATCAGCGGGTTGTCCATAAAGTCGTGAAGAACAAGGGCGCGCGCTTCTCACTCGCGGGTTATGGCAAGCTTACCACTCGGGCCCGCTACGACCGCAAGCTGACTTTGGCGCTCGGCGAGCGCAGCGATCTCCCGCGGCAATATTTCCTCAAGTTGCTGGAAGCAGCCTCTGCGAAGGTTCGCGCCAAGCTGGAGGCCGCCAATCCGCAAATGGTTGCAGCCATTCGTGACACCGTCGACGACGTCGCGACTGCGATGCAACACGAGGTCCGCAAGGGTTCCCGCGCGCATGCCGTTGCCGTTCGCGAAGCCAAGCGCCGGTTCAATGTTCGCCCGATCACCGAGGCCAGCGTTCACGGCCCGGCCCACGCGCAGGACTTTGAGAAAACCGTGGTCGCGCTCGCCCGCCTGGGCGTCTTCCCAGTCGACCTGGTCGAGCGCGCTTTGCTGGACGAGGGCGAGGACATGCTGTTGCTGCTGGCCAAGGCTGCCGGCTGCTCTTGGACCACGGCCCGCGAGATGCTCGTGATGTATGCCGCGAACCGGAATCTTCAGCCCGACGACATCACGGTGGCCTTCGAGCGGTATCGCAAGCTCAGCCAGCAGACCGCGCGCAACATCGTCACGTTCTACGAGAAGCGCATGAAGTTGCGTAAGGTCGCGAGTGCCAAAGGAAAATCGCGCGGACAGAAAGGCAAAAGCCCTGACGTGGATGACAACCTCGTCAGCCTGCCGTCGCCCTCGATCGTGCCAGTCTAGAGCGTTGTCCGTTAGATTGAATCAACCGCTCGTCCCCGCGAAAGCGGGGACCCAGGGCAACAAATTGAAGGCTTAGAGCAAACGGCGCTGGATTCCCGCTTTCGCGGGAATGAGCGGATGAAGCGATGCGTCAACTCGAGCGGACCGTGCTCAAAGTCAGCCTGAGAGTTGCGGAGCAAGACGGCGCGCTTCCGCCACCAACGCGGCGGTGATCGGCGTCATCGGCTCGCGCTGCGGCACCACGAGGCCGATCGTCTGGACGGCCTTCGGCTGCGTGATCGGAATAGCACGGATCGTGTCGGTCAAACCCAAAGTATCGGCAATCTTGGCGGGCATGACGCTTGCCCAACGGCCTGTGCGTACGTGCGAGAACAGCAAGATCATCGAATCGGATTCTAGCGTCGGTCGCGATTCACCCCCTGCTCCTTTGAGGAGACGATCGATGATGCGGCGGTTCTGCATGTCCGGCGTCAGCAAGCATAAAGGAACTTGAGCCACCTCCGACCACGTGACCGTGTCACGATTGCCGAGCGGTGCGTCGGCGGATGTCAGCAACCGGTAGTGCTCGCGGTACAGCGGCACTGTACTGACGCGCCCAAGCGGTTCATTTTCGACATACGTAATTCCCGCGTCGATCTCGAGATTGTCGAGCAGATCGAGAACTTCAATGGATGTGCGGGAGTAGATGGTGAACTGAACGTTAGGGTGCTTTTCCCGGTACGGGGTTGTGAGCGTAGCCACCATCGCGAGCGCCGTTGGAATTGCGGCAAGGCGCAGGCGCCCGGACAAGCCAAGCTTTAGAGAATTGATCTCCTCTCGCATCGTGCGGCTATCGCCGACGATGCGCCGTGCCCATTCGAGTACCCGCTGGCCTTCGGGAGTGAAGCCCTGAAACCGAGAGCCTCGATTGACCAGCAAGACACCCATCTGGTCTTCGAGTTGTTTCACTCCGGCGGAGAGCGTGGGCTGGGTCACTCCGCAGGCTTCGGCGGCGCGCCCGAAATGCTTTTCACGCGCCAATGCCAATATGAATTCAAGCTTGTCGATCAAGCTTTTTAGTCCTTTTGAATCAGAAGGTTAGTATATGGCATGGGGCCCGAGTTTGCTAAAGAAATAAGCAGTAACGCGCGTAATTTTGATAGAAATTCCCTATCGACCCATACCGACCAAGGGATTGTCTAGTTGTTGGAACGGCTTCAAATCGTGTCCGAGGTGAGGAAATGAACATCCAAAATCCGCCGCGGGCAGGCGCCAACGGAACAGGCGGCCGCCGTCGGCCGCCGCGAACGCCCAAGGGGCGGCAGATCGACCCGCAGGCGCTCGAGGAGATCCAGGCCCTTCTGACCGATAAGTCGCGCCGGCGCGACTTGCTGATCGAACACCTGCATCTCATCCAGGATCAATACGGCCACCTCTCCGCCGCGCACCTCGCTGCGCTCGCTTCGGAAATGAAGATGGCGCTGACCGAAGTCTATGAGGTCGCGACCTTCTACGCGCACTTCGATGTCGTGAAGGAAGGCGAACTGCCGCCGCCGCCGGTTACCGTCCGCGTTTGCAACTCATTGTCGTGCGCAATGGCGGGCGCCGAAAAACTCATGAAGGATTTGTCGAGCAAGCTCGGGCGCAATGTTCGCGTCGTGCATGCCCCCTGCATGGGCGGCTGCGATCGCGCGCCGGTTTGTGCGGTCGGTCATGTCCAGACCTTTAAAGCGACGGTCGACTCTGTAACTGCCGCCGTACAGGACAAGCCGCACGCGCACGCGTGGAAGCCCGACGTCGATTTTGCTGCCTATCAAAAATCCGGTGGCTATGCGCTTCTCAAAAACTGTCTGACGGACAAACGCACGCGCGACGATCTGATCAAGATCGTGAGCGATGCGGGACTGAGCGGGCTCGGCGGCGCGGGTTTCCCGACCGGCCGCAAATGGGCGCTTGTGCGTGCGGAGCCGGCGCCGCGCATGTTTGCGGTCAACGCCGACGAAGGCGAGCCCGGCACGTTCAAGGATCGCTATTATCTCGAGCGCGATCCGCACCGTTTCATCGAAGGCGTGCTGATCGCCGCCTGGGTGGTCGAAGCACCCGAGACCTACATCTACATCCGCGATGAATACCCCGAGCTGCGGCTGATGCTGTCCGATGAGATCGCCAGGATCGAAAACGCGGGGTTGTCGCCCCACACCAAGCTGCATCTGCGACGCGGCGCCGGCGCGTATATCTGCGGCGAAGAATCCGCGATGATCGAATCGATCGAAGGCAAGCGCGGGCTGCCGCGGCATCGCCCGCCATATGTTGCGCAGGTCGGCCTGTTCGGCCGTCCGACGCTCGAACAGAATGTCGAGACCATGTTCTGGATCCGCGACATCGTCGAGAAGGGTGCAGAGTGGGCGACATCACAGGGCCGCCACGAGCGCAAGGGTTTCCGCAGTTTCTCGGTCTCGGGGCGCGTGAAGAATCCGGGCGTCAAGCTGGCGCCGGCCGGCATCACGATGCGCGAGCTGATCGACGAATTCTGCGGAGGCATGCAGGATGGCCACACGTTCAAGGGCTACCTGCCCGGCGGGCCCTCCGGCGGCATCCTGCCGGCGTCGATGGCCGATATCCCGCTCGATTTCGGAACCCTCGAAAAATACGGCTGTTTCGTGGGCTCGCACGCGGTTGTGATCCTCTCCGACAAGGACGACATAAAGGCCGCGGCGTTGAATCTGATGCAGTTCTTCGAGGATGAGAGTTGCGGCCAGTGCACGCCCTGCCGCGTCGGGACCGAGAAGGCGGCCAAGCTGATGGCCCAGGGTCCGTGGGACGTGAAGCTGCTCGAAGAGCTGTCGACCGCCATGCGCGATGCGTCCATTTGCGGGCTGGGCCAGGCGGCGCCGAATCCGCTGCTGTGCGTGATTAAATATTTTCCGGATGAATTGACCAAGCCATTGGGAAGCTGGTGATCATGGCTGAAGAGAACGGCAAAGCTGCAACGGTGAAATTCACGCTCGACGGCAAGGACGTCGAGGCGTTGCCGGGCGAGACCATCTGGCAGGTGGCCAAGCGGCAGGGCATCGAAATTCCGCATCTGTGCTATTCGCCAGAGCCGGGCTATCGCGCCGATGGCAACTGCCGCGCCTGCATGGTCGAGATTGAAGGTGAGCGCGTGCTTGCAGCCAGCTGCATCCGCAAGCCATCAGAAGGCATGAAGGTGAAAGCGACCTCTGACCGCGCCAAGACGGCGCGGCAGATGGTCTTCGAGCTCCTGGTCACCGATCAGCCGGAGCGTGCGACCTCGCACGATCCGCAGTCGAAGTTCTGGAGCTGGGCCGACCGGATGGGCGTCGACGTTGGCCGCTTTCCCGAGCGGCAAAAAATGCCGGCACCCGACCGCAGCCATCCGGCCATGGCGGTCAATCTCGACGCCTGCATCCAGTGCAATCTCTGCGTCCGCGCCTGCCGCGAAGTGCAGGTCAACGACGTTATCGGCATGGCGGGGCGGGGTCACGGCGAGAAGATCGTCTTCGATTTCGACGATCCGATGGGGCAATCGACTTGCGTCGCGTGCGGCGAATGCGTGCAGGCCTGCCCGACCGGCGCTCTGATGCCGGCGACGCTCGTCAACGACAAGAACGTCCGCACCGAATTTCCCGACCGCGCGGTGCACAGCGTGTGCCCCTATTGCGGCGTCGGTTGCCAGCTCACTTACCACATCAAGAACGACAAGCTGCTCTACGTCACCGGCCGCGACGGTCCGGCCAACGAAAATCGCCTGTGTGTGAAGGGCCGCTTCGGCTTCGACTACGTGCACAATCCGCAACGGCTCACCAAGCCGATGATCCGGAAAGAGGGCGTGCCGAAGGTGCCGCACGAGTTCATCGACCCGACGAATCCGTGGACGCATTTCCGCGAGGCAAACTGGGAAGAAGCGCTCGACAAGGCCGCGGCAGGCCTGAAGAAGATCCGTGACCGCGACGGGTCGAAGGCGCTTGCTGGTTTCGGCTCAGCAAAGTGCTCGAACGAGGAGGCCTACCTGTTCCAGAAGCTGGTGCGCGCCGGCTTCGGCACCAACAACGTCGATCACTGCACGCGGCTTTGCCACGCATCATCGGTCGCTGCGCTGCTGGAAGGCGTCGGGTCCGGCGCGGTCTCCGCGACCTTCAACGAAGTCAAGAATTCCGACGTTATCATCGTCATCGGCGCCAACCCGACCGAGAACCATCCGGTCGCGGCGACCTTCTTCAAGCAGGCCGCCAAGCGCGGCGCCAAGCTGATCGTGATGGATCCGCGCGGGCAGGCGCTCAAGCGCCACGCCTGGCGCATGATGCAATTCAAGAACGGTGCCGACGTGGCGATGCTCAATGCCATGCTCAACGTCATCGTTACGGAGAAACTCTACGACCAGCAATACATCCAGAGCTATGTCGAAGGCTTCGGACCGTTCTCGGAAAGCATCAAGGAGTTCACGCCCGAGGAAATGGAGCCGATCTGCGGCATTCCCGCCGACACGCTGCGCGAGGTGGCGCGCACCTATGCGCGCGCCGAAAGCGCCATCATTTTCTGGGGCATGGGCGTGTCGCAGCACACGCACGGCACCGACAATGCGCGTTGCTTGATCGCCCTGTCGCTGGTCACCGGCCAGATCGGCCGCCCCGGCACAGGCCTGCATCCTTTGCGCGGGCAGAACAACGTGCAGGGCGCGTCTGATGCGGGTCTCATTCCAATGTTCTTCCCCGACTACAGGTCGGTCGAAAATCCCGAGATTCGCGCCAAGGTCGAGAACTTATGGAAAGCCAAGCTCGATCCAAAGAAAGGCCTGACCGTCGTTGAAATCATGGACGCCGTCCATGCCGACACGATCAAGGGCATGTACATCCTCGGCGAAAACCCGGCGATGTCGGATCCGGATCTCAACCACGCGCGCGAGGCACTCGCCCATCTCGAGCACCTTGTGGTGCAGGATCTCTTTTTGACCGAAACCGCGGTCTATGCCGACGTGGTGCTGCCGGCATCGGCCTGGCCGGAAAAAGACGGGACGGTTACCAACACCAACCGCCAGGTGCAGATGGGCCGTGCGGCATTGCCATTGCCGGGTGGTGCGAAGCTCGACTGGTGGATCACGCAGGAAATCGCCCGCCGCATGGGCCTTGACTGGAATTACAAGCATCCGGGCGAGGTCTATACCGAGATGGCGTCCTTGATGCCGTCGCTCGATAACATTCCGTGGGAACGGGTCGAACGTGAAAGCGCGGTGACTTATCCGGCCGACGCGATCGACAAACCCGGCCGCGATGTTGTGTTCGACAAGGGCTTCCCGCGGCCCGGCGGCTTCGGCAAGCTTGTTGCGGCCAAGCTGCAGCCCCCGAACGAAACGCCGGATCACGAATATCCGTTCATTCTCACCACCGGCCGGCAGCTCGAGCACTGGCACACCGGCGCGATGACGCGGCGCGCAACCGTGCTCGACGCGCTGGAGCCGGCGGCCGTTGCGTCGCTTTCGCGGGGCACCTTCACCAAACTCGGCATCAAGCCCGGCGACATGGTGCGCGTGACCACCCGGCGCGGCACGGTCGAGCTCAACTCGCGCCAGGATGACGCAATCCCGGACGGCGTCGTATTCATCCCCTTCGCTTTCGTCGAAGCAGCGGCGAATATCCTCACCAACCCGGCGCTCGATCCGTTCGGCAAGATTCCCGAATTCAAATTCTGCGCCGCGAAGGTCGAGGCGGCCGCCCCACGAATGGAAGCCGCCGAATAGCGCGCACAACCGGAGTGCAGGTGGCCGGATTTTTCCGGCCATTTGTTTTTTGCGGGCAGGAACGCGACGACGACTCTTGACTTTATTCCTATAGGATAGTAGTCACATTTGATCCCGCCCCGTTACCGAGGGGCGTTTGATCAGCGTCTCCAGACGCGGGGCGGGGAGCGGTGGCCGGGAAACGGAGGGCGTCGGAGATGCGGCGCTTTCCCCCGGCGGTCCAAGCCGCGCATGATCCCGGCGTGCCGCTTCCGCACGCCGAGACCCCTGACGGCCGGTAGGCCGGTGGTCCAGTCAGCGTGACCGCCGGCCGAGCGCCCGGGTTTCAACGGTGGAGAGTCACGTCTTGGGTTCTTCGGGACCGCGTGACGAACGGCCGACCACCGGGGACGGTGCGGAGCAAGCCTAAAACACCGCGCGCGGGACGCCCTGGGTTTGGCGGACTTGCGGCACGCTTTGCCTTTTCGCTCGAACCAGAGCGAGCGGCGAGCACACAGGACTTCGACAAGCCTCGATGTCGCGAGGCGTTGAGGCCCGCGGGTCCAATTGGACCCCTGGCGTCCCGCGCGCCCTCGGTTGGGGGCAGGCGGCAAGAGAGCAACGAAGACGGGCCTGCCCGGGGCCTCGATAAAGAATACGGGCGATGATGCTTGCCCGGTGACAAGGTATAACAATCCCATGCGTGTAAACGGAAAGCCCTACCGCACAATCTGGCTGGCGGACGACGGCAGAACGGTCCGGATCATCGACCAAACGCTGCTGCCGCACCGGTTCGAGATCGTGGAGCTGCGCGATCTGGCTGCCGCCGTGACGGCGATCAAATCCATGCAGGTGCGCGGCGCGCCGCTCATCGGCGCTGCGGCTGCCTATGGTATTTGCCTGGCGATGGCGGACGACGCGTCGGATCAATCGCTTGATCGCGCCTACGACGCGTTGCTGGCGAGCCGTCCGACCGCCGTAAATTTGCGTTGGGCGCTCGATGTCATGCGCTCCCATCTCCGCAATCGCAAACGGGAGGAGCGCGTTAAAGCGGCCTACCAGCGCGCCGCCGAAATCTGCGAGGAAGACGTGGCAATCAACGAGGCCATTGGCGATCACGGTCTGGAAATCCTGCGTAATGCGGCCGCAAAAAAATCCGGCAAGGACCCGCTCAACGTGCTCACCCATTGCAACGCAGGCTGGCTTGCGACGGTCGATTGGGGCACGGCGCTGGCGCCAATCTACAAGGCGCACGATAGCGGCATGCCCTTACACGTCTGGGTCGATGAAACGAGGCCACGGAATCAGGGCATGAGCCTGACCGCGTGGGAGCTCGGTCAGCACGGCGTCGCTCACACCGTTATCGCGGACAATGCCGGCGGGCATCTGATGCAGCACGGCATGGTCGATCTGGTCATTGTCGGAACGGACCGCACGACGGCGCGCGGCGATGTCTGCAATAAAATCGGCACTTATCTCAAAGCGCTTGCGGCCAAAGACAACCAGGTGCCGTTCTATGTCGCACTGCCGTCGCCATCGATCGACTGGCTGATCGATGACGGTGTTGCGGGCATTCCGATCGAGCAGCGCGATGCAGCGGAAGTGTCCCGCATCAGCGGGCGTCTTCCTGATGGGACAATCGTGCAAGTCGACATCGCGCCGGAAGGCAGCGCGATGGCCAACTACGCTTTCGATGTCACGCCGGCGCATCTTGTCACCGGCCTGGTGACGGAGCGCGGGGTCTGCGAGGCCTCGCCGCAAGGATTGCGCCGGCTTTTCCCGGAAGGCGCTCGCACGGCCGAGAGAAAAGCGCATGCGTAACCTGTGGTCCGACCGCGACGCGCGAGCCGCGGTCAAAACCTATCGTGCGCAGGGCGCCAACGAAGACCTGGCTCTGCGCACATATACGACGCGTCTGCTCGGCGGCGACCCGCGCCTCGTCCAGCATGGCGGCGGCAATACGTCGGTCAAAACAGTCATGCGCGATCCTGCCGGGGAGCCGGCAAAAGTCCTGTGCGTGAAAGGCTCGGGCTGGGATATGGCGACAATCGAGCCGCCGGGTTTGCCTGCGGTGCGCCTTGCTCCGCTCCTGAAGCTCGCCGGTCTCAAGGCCCTCAGTGATGAGGAGATGGTTGCAATTCAGCGCGGCAACCTGCTCGACAGTGCCGCGCCCAATCCATCGGTCGAGACCCTGTTGCACGCGTTCATCCCGCACAAATTCGTCGACCATACGCATGCCAATGCGGTTCTCGCGCTGTGTGACCGGCCTGACGGCATGGCGCTCTGCCGGAAAGTTTATGGATCGCGCGCGGCCATCGTGCCGTACGTGATGCCGGGTTTCGCGCTCGCGTTGAAAGCCAAAGAGATCTTCGATGCCCATCCGCAGTGCGAAGGCCTGATTCTGCACAAGCACGGGATCTTCACGTTCGGCGGCAGCGCGCGCGAAGCCTACGACCGCATGATCGATCTGGTGAGCCGGGCGAAGCGGGCGTTGCGGGGAATGCGGCAGCGGCGCGTATCCACCGTCAAGCTTCCAAAGCTGCTCGCGACAGCCACCGACATCGCGCCGATGCTGCGAGGTCTTGTCAGCACACCCGGGCTGCACGTCGTGCTGGCGCATCGCGCGGGCGACGAGGTGCTCGGCTACGTCAACGGACGCGAGCTCGCGCGCTACAGCCGGCAGGGTCCGGTGACGCCCGACCATGTCATCCGCACCAAGCCGCGCCCCTTGATCCTGCCAGCACCCGATGCGAGCAGGCTCGGCGCCTTTGCCTCTGCTGCCAGAAAGGCCGTTGAACGATATAAGGCCGACTATCAACGCTACTTTGCGCGCCACAATGCGCGCGCCGTTCCGAAAAAGCGCGCGCTCGATCCGATGCCGCGCGTCATTCTGGTGCCGGGCGTCGGGCTATTCGGTGCCGGGACGACCGCAAAAGATGCGAGCGTCGCGGCCGACATTGCGGAAACCACGATTTCGGTGATTGCAAACGCGGAGAGAGGCGGGCGTTTCGAGAGCATCTCCGAGCGCGACCAGTTCGAGATCGAATATTGGTCGCTCGAGCAGGCAAAGCTCGCAGGCCGGAAGCCGCAGCCGCTGCAGGGGCAGGTCGTCGTCATTACCGGCGGTGCCGGGACGATTGGGCTTGCCACGGCTACGGCCTTTCGCGCGCATGGCGCCGAGGTGGTTCTTCTCGATCTCGACGCGTCTCGCACGAAGCTTGCGGCCAAGCCTCTCAACGCGCTTGGCATCGGCTGCAACGTGACCGACCGGCGTTCGGTTTTGGCGGCCTTCGATGCGGTCGTTGCTGCCTACGGCGGGGTGGACATCGTGGTTTCGAACGCCGGGGCGGCCTGGCAGGGCCGGATCGGTGACGTCGACGACGCGACGCTGCGGAAAAGTTTCGAGCTCAATTTTTTTGCGCACCAATATGTCGCCCAGGCAGCCGTGCAGATCATGCGGCGCCAAGGCACAGGCGGTGCGCTGCTATTCAACGTCTCCAAGCAGGCGATCAATCCGGGCCCGGACTTTGGTCCTTATGGATTACCGAAAGCGGCGACCCTGGCGCTGATGCGCCAGTATGCCGTCGACCATGGCGGTGATGGCATCACATCAAACGCCGTGAATGCCGACCGCATTCGTTCAGGGCTGCTGACCGGCGCCCTGATCAAGAAACGCGCGAAGGCCCGTGGCGTGACCGAGCACGGCTATCTCGCCGGCAATCTGCTCGGCCGGGAGGTCCTAGCCGACGACGTCGCGGAGGCATTCGTCAGTCTCGCGCTGGCGCGCAAGACGACGGGCGCGGTTTTGACGGTCGACGGCGGAAATATTGCCGCTGCCCCACGATAACAAACCGCAGAATCCGCGGGTCTTTTCCATTGCCGCGATTCCGCCGATTTTGCTTCCCACCGTCCGGCCGCCGCGTATGCGGCACATTGGAGCGGAGGTGGGTTCATGCGTGTCTGGTCGAACGGCAGATCGTCATTGTTGTGTCTTGGCGCGATCGTTCTCATGACGGGCGCCGCCGCCGCCAAGCCGGCCTATGTTGCTTCAACCGTCAACTTGCGCGCGGCGCCCGGCACCGGCAGCGAGATCGTCGCCAAGATTCCCGGCGGCAGCCTGGTCGATGCCTCGGCGTGCGACGGCGGCTGGTGCGAGATCGCCTGGCAGGACAAGAAAGGCTTTGCGATTCAGTCCGCACTCGACATGAGCGGTCGCGTGCCGCAGCAGCGCGCGGCGGCGGTCGCACCGCGGCTTGCCTATCGGCAGGGGCAGGAGGTCATTGAAGGGCCGGAGGTCGTCGAGGGTCCGGTCTACTACGATCCGCCGGCTGTCGTTTATTACGGCGGCCCGTACTATCGGCCATACTACCGCCCGTACTGGGGCTGGCGGCGTCACTGGTGGTGACGGCTATTTCGCCTGATTGCCGCCGAAGGCAAGCGCGAGCACGATGAGTGTCGCAAAATAGGCGGCGATGGCGGCTGGTAGCGCGAGATAGAACTTTACGTCGAACTGCTGCTCAAGCGCGAAGAGAACCGCGGCCCCAACCAGCACCGCGGCGAAACGAATCATGCGATCGCGGTTCACGCGCGCCGTTGCCTAGCGCTTGCCGTCGTTGGGAGCCCGCATGTTTGCCCAGGGGTCGCTGCGCGCCGCGGCCGTGTCGCCCTCCTTGCGTGAGCGTTCCATCTGCCGCTTGTATTGCTGATCGAGCTGCTCGGCCTGCTGCTGCTTTTCTCTTTCGAGAATGGCCAAAGGTTCGTTGTCTTTACTGCCTTTTTGCGCGAGGGCAGGTGTGCTTAAAACGCTCAGCGCGAGTGCGGTCAGAACTAGCTTTTTCATGGTCGAATGTCTCTTCCGCATGTCTATTAAAAGACTAGCATGGTGGCAAAAGCCGCTCAATCGCGGGGAATCCTTGCGCAGCAGGCACTTCGTCTTGGTATAAGGCGGGCTGGCACTGGCCGGAGCTTTCAGGAATGTCGTTGTCGCACCACACGCCGCCGCTCACCGCGTCCAGTCTGCCGCGACACGACTGGACGCGTGAAGAGGTGCGCGACCGGTTCACGCTCCCGTTCCCGGAATTGATTTTCCGTGCGGCGCAGGTTCATCGCGAAAATTTCGACCCCGTCGAAGTCCAGATCTCGACATTGCTGTCGATCAAGACCGGCGGTTGTCCGGAAGATTGCGCCTATTGCCCGCAGTCGGCGAAATTCGATACCGGCGTCAAAGCTGAAAGGTTGATGGATCTTGATGCCGTGCTCGACGAGGCGCGTGCGGCAAAGGCCGGCGGGGCTTCGCGTTTCTGCATGGGTGCGGCGTGGCGCTCGCCCAAAGATCGCGATCTCGACAAAGTCTGCGCGATGGTGGAGGGCGTCAAGGCGCTCGGGATGGAGACCTGCGTCACGCTCGGCATGCTGACCGGCGATCAGGCGCTGCGGCTGAGGGACTGCGGCCTCGACTATTACAACCACAATCTCGATACATCGCCCGAATATTACGGCGAGATCATCACCACGCGTACATACCAGGACCGGCTCGATACGCTCGAGCACGTGCGCAATGCGGGCATTCACGTCTGCTGCGGCGGGATTGTCGGGATGGGTGAGGGCCCCGAAGACCGCATCGGCATGATTGCGACGCTTGCCAGCCTGCCGGTGCATCCGGAAAGCGTGCCGATCAACATGCTGGTCCGCGTGGAAGGGACACCCTTGGCATCCGCGGGGACGCTCGATCCGCTTGATTTCGTCCGCACCATTGCGGTGGCGCGCATCTGCATGCCGGCATCGGTGGTGCGGCTGTCGGCGGGGCGCGAAGATATGAGCGAGGAAACGCAGGCGCTTTGCTTCCTCGCCGGTGCGAACTCGATCTTCTACGGGCCGAAACTGCTCACGACGCCGAATCCCGGCCGCGACCGCGACATGGCGCTGCTAGACAAGCTCGGCATGCGGCCGATGGATTAAGGTGAGTATTCATCAAAAGGGATTGGCGAACGGTAGCAATCGATGTCCGCTTGCCACCGAAAAGCGGACATGTGCGGTGCAACTAGGAG
>JBKPRE010000031.1:0-8508 GCA_046734435.1 Pseudomonadota bacterium
GGGCTATAAAATGCGGGGCGACCACCCGTTTCCGGATTTCCGTGACGTTGACGCCAGGTCAGGCGAGCGTCGTACGAGCGTAAGCAACGAGTAGTGAGCAATGCAGGTTACCGAAACACTGTCGGAAGGTCTCAAGCGCGAATACAAAGTCGTCGTACCGGCCGCCGAGCTCGACGCCAGAGTAAACCAGCGCCTTGACGATCTGAAAGGTCGCGTCCGGATCAACGGCTTCCGTCCGGGCAAAGTGCCGGTCGCCCATCTCAAGCGCATGTACGGCCGCTCGGCGATGGCCGAGGTGATCGAAGCCACCGTGCGCGACACCAACAATCAGATCGTCAGCGAGCGCGGCTTCAAGCTCGCGGCGGATCCGAAGGTCACGCTGCCGACCGAAGAGGGCGCGATCGAGCAATTAATCGACGGCAAGAGCGACCTGAACTACACGATGGCGCTCGAAATTGTGCCGCCCATCGCGCTTGGTGACTTCAAGGCCATCAAACTCACCAAGCTGACCGCCGATGTCACGCCAACCGAGGTCGAAGATGGCATCAAGAACATCGCCGATCAGAACCGGCCCTACACGCCGCGCCCGCAAGGTGAGAAAGCGGTAAAAGATGACCGCATAACGATCTCATTCGCCGGCACCATTGACGGCAAACCGTTTGAAGGCGGCTCGGGCGACGACGCAGTCGTGCTGATTGGTTCCAACACCTTCATTCCAGGGTTCGAGGATCAGCTGATCGGCATTGCGACTGGCGAAACGCGCACGCTGAAGGTGACCTTCCCTGCGCATTACATGAAAGAGGACCTGGCCGGAAAGGATGCCGAATTCGTCGTCACGGCGAAATCGATTGAGGCGCCTGGCACTGTGACGGTCGACGACGAATTCGCCAAGGCGCTCGGCCTTGAGTCGATCGAGAAGTTGCGCGACGCCGTCAAAGACCGCATCACGCGCGAGCACGCGTCGATGTCGCGCCAGAAGATCAAACGCGCCCTGCTTGACGAACTCGACAAGATGCACAAGTTCGATCCGCCGCCGACCCTGGTCGAGGAAGAGTTCGACCGTGTGTGGAAGTCGGTGCTGCAGGAGCTCGAGAATGAGCGCAAGACCTTCGCCGACGAAAACACGACCGAGGAAAAGGCCAAGGCTGAGTACCGAGCGATCGCGGAGCGCCGCGTAAGGCTCGGCCTGGTGCTCGCCGAAATCGGCGAAAAGAATAATATCGCGGTGACCGACGACGAACTCAGCCGCGCCGTCATGGACCGGGCACGCCAATTCGCGGGCCAGGAGCAGCGGGTGTGGGATTACTATCGGCAGAATCCGCAGGCGGTTGCCGCCCTGCGCGCGCCAATCTTCGAGGAAAAAGTTGTCGACTTCCTGCTCGAGCTTGCAAGCGTGAAAGACAGCAAAGTGTCGCGTGAAGAGCTCTACAAAGACGACGAATCGACCAGCTGATATGCGGCGTCTTGCGTGGCGGCTTGTGGGAAAATAGATCACCCAACGCGCCGCGGCGGCTAAGCTAGCCGGCGTGATTCGCGTCAAGGAGACGAAATGAGAGATCCCGTCGATACCTACATGAATTATCTGGTGCCCATGGTGGTCGAGCAGACCAATCGTGGCGAGCGGGCCTACGACATCTACTCGCGGCTCCTGAAGGAGAGGATTATCTTCATCACGGGGCCGATCGAGGACGGGGTGGCCACCCTGGTGGTGGCGCAGTTGCTGTTCCTGGAGGCCGAGAACCCGAAGAAAGAAGTGTCGATGTACATCAACTCACCGGGCGGGGTCGTGACCTCGGGCATGGCGATTTATGACACCATGCAGTTCGTGCGGCCGCCGGTCTCGACGCTCTGCGTGGGGCAGGCCGCTTCAATGGGCTCGCTGCTTCTGGCCGCCGGGGCGAAGGACCAACGCTTCGCGCTTCCCAACGCCCGCATCATGGTTCACCAGCCGTCAGGCGGGTTCCAGGGCCAAGCCACCGATATCATGCTGCATGCCCAGGAAATCCTGAACCTTAAGAAGCGACTGAACGAAATTTACGTCAAGCACACCGGTCAGTCGCTCAAGAAGATCGAAGACGCGCTTGAACGTGACTACTTTCTCACTGCCGAGGCCGCCAGGGATTTCGGGCTGGTCGACAAGGTGATCGACAAGCGCCCTGAGGAGCTCTCACCCAAGCCTGCCTGACGATTGGCGTGCAGGTTCCACCCGATTTTCCGGCCATGAACGGCGTGCCCGAAGGTGGCGCTTTTGCGGCTGACAGGCGCAACGTTATCGTTAACAGAATCTTGATTATCAGGTCGTTAGCATGCTTCGCTTATGGTGTAGAGGAGAAACGGGCGCGCGGGCCTTCCCAAAACTAGGGCCGCCGTGCTGAAGTTTCGGCGCGATACTTGCTTCGTTGCGTGTAGGCGGTTAAGCGAAAACGTCGCCGCCAACAGGACGTACGGAAGCGTGTAACGGAGATTGGAATGAGCAAAGTCGGCGGCAGCGATTCCAAAAATACCCTCTACTGCTCGTTCTGCGGCAAGAGCCAGCACGAAGTGCGCAAGCTCATTGCCGGCCCGACTGTGTTCATCTGCGACGAATGCGTCGAGCTGTGCATGGACATCATTCGCGAGGAAAACAAGTCCTCGCTGGTGAAATCGCGCGACGGGATTCCCACGCCGAAGGAAATCCGCAAGGTTCTCGACGACTACGTGATCGGTCAGGACCATGCCAAAAAAGTCCTCTCGGTCGCGGTGCACAATCACTACAAGCGCCTCAATCACCAGGCCAAGCACAACGACGTCGAGCTCGCGAAGTCAAACATTCTGCTTATCGGCCCGACCGGCTCGGGCAAGACGCTGCTCGCGCAGACGCTTGCGCGCATTCTCGACGTGCCATTCACGATGGCCGATGCGACGACGCTCACCGAAGCCGGCTACGTCGGCGAGGACGTCGAGAACATCATTCTCAAGCTGCTGCAGGCCGCCGACTACAACGTCGAGCGCGCACAGCGCGGCATCGTTTACATCGACGAAATCGACAAGATCTCGCGCAAGTCGGACAACCCGTCGATCACTCGCGACGTGTCGGGCGAGGGCGTCCAGCAGGCGCTGCTGAAGATCATGGAAGGCACCATCGCTTCAGTGCCGCCACAGGGCGGCCGCAAGCATCCGCAACAGGAATTCCTGCAAGTCGATACGACGAACATCCTCTTCGTCTGCGGCGGCGCCTTTGCCGGCCTCGAAAAGATCATTTCGGCGCGCGGCCGGTCGACCTCGATCGGCTTCAGCGCGAAGGTAGTCGCCCCCGAGGATCGCAAGCAGGGCGAAATCTTCCGCGAGGTCGAGCCGGAGGACCTGCTCAAATACGGCCTCATCCCTGAATTCGTCGGCCGCCTGCCGGTGGTCGCCACGCTCGAGGATCTGGACGAGGCTTCGCTCAAGAAGATACTGGTCGAACCGAAGAATGCCCTGGTCAAGCAGTACCAGCGGCTGTTCGAGATGGAGTCGATCGACCTGACGTTGGCCGAAGAAGCGCTGGGCGCGATCGCCCGCAAGGCCATTGATCGAAAGACCGGCGCTCGCGGCCTGCGTTCGATCATGGAGGGCATCCTCCTCGACACCATGTTCGACCTCCCGAGCCTGGAGGGCGTGGAGGAGGTCGTGATCTCCAAGGAGGTCGTCGAGGGAACCGCTCGCCCGCTCTACATCTATGCCGACCGGAGCGACCGGACGGCGGAAACGGGCAGCGCCAGCGCCTGATCCCTCAGGGCCACACCCCGAAATATTTCGAAAAAGGCTGCCGATTCGTCCGTTTTGCGGGGTTGTTACCGAGGCGGGACTCGCTTTAACTGGAAAAAGCGAGGCTTCTTGCGGAGCCTTTTGGTCCGCCATACGTATAGCGTACCAACCGAACTGGCACACGAAAGGTCGTATCTGGCTACCGATTGGGCGAGGATTTCGTAGGCTCTCTTCAACGGGAGCCGAGCATCTGACGTCTGCGCCTCCTTGCTCAGCATACCGGCACTGCCGCCCGATGCCGCAAAAGCGGGTCTAACGGCAGGGGCACAACAAAAGGACCAAAGCAATGACCAATAAGCCACGACCCCAGCTGCAACCTGGCGAAACCCGCGCCTATCCGGTTTTGCCGCTGCGCGACATCGTGGTGTTTCCGCACATGATCGTCCCGCTCTTTGTCGGCCGTGAAAAGTCGATCAAAGCGCTGGAAGAAGTGATGCGTTCTGACACCTTCATCCTGCTTGCCACGCAGAAGAACGCCTCCGACGACGACCCGGCAACCGATGCAATCTTCGAGACCGGGACGCTCGCGAGCGTGCTTCAGCTCCTCAAGCTGCCCGACGGCACGGTCAAGGTGCTGGTCGAGGGCGCCACGCGCGCGAAGGTTCTCAAATACACCGACCGGAACGACTACTACGAGGCCGACGCCAGCCCGGTCGTGGACGACATGGGCGACCGCGTTGAGGCGGAAGCCATGGCGCGCTCTGTCGTCACCGAGTTCGAAAATTATGTGAAGCTCAACAAGAAGGTGTCGCCGGAGGTCGTCGGCGTGATCCAACAAATTGAGGATTACGCCAAACTTGCCGACACGGTGGCTTCGCATCTTGCGGTCAAGATTCCCGACAAGCAGGACATTCTCGAGACGGCGTCGGTCACGCAGCGCCTCGAAAAGGTGCTCGGGCTGATGGAGAGCGAGATCTCCGTCCTGCAGGTCGAAAAGCGCATCCGGACCCGCGTCAAGCGGCAGATGGAGAAGACGCAGCGCGAGTATTACCTCAACGAGCAGATGAAGGCGATCCAGAAGGAGCTCGGCGACGAAGAAGGTCGCGACGAGCTTCAGGAGCTGGAAGACAAGATCAAGAAGACCAAGCTCTCGAAGGAAGCTCGCGAGAAAGCGACGCACGAGCTCAAGAAGCTTCGCCAGATGTCTCCGATGTCGGCGGAAGCAACCGTCGTGCGCAACTATCTCGACTGGCTGGTCTCCATTCCGTGGAACAAGAAGAGCAAGGTCAAGAAGGATCTCAATCTCGCCGAGCAGATTCTTGACGCCGACCATTATGGCCTGGAGAAGGTCAAGGAGCGCATCGTCGAGTATCTCGCCGTCCAGCAGCGGGCGAACAAGCTTACAGGACCGATCTTGTGCCTCGTTGGGCCCCCCGGCGTGGGTAAGACCTCGCTCGGCAAGTCGATCGCGAAAGCGACCGGCAGAGAGTTCGTGCGTGTGTCGCTCGGCGGCGTGCGTGACGAGGCCGAAATTCGCGGCCACCGGCGCACGTATATCGGCTCGATGCCGGGCAAGATCATCCAGTCGATGCGCAAGGCAAAGAGCTCGAACCCGCTCTTCCTGCTCGACGAGGTCGACAAGATGGGTGCCGATTTCCGCGGCGACCCGTCTTCGGCCTTGCTGGAAGTGCTCGACCCCGAGCAGAACCACACGTTCAACGACCACTACCTTGAGGTCGACTACGACCTGTCCAGCGTGATGTTCATCACCACGGCGAATACGCTCAATATTCCGCCGCCGTTGATGGACCGCATGGAGATCATCCGGATCGCCGGCTACACTGAGGACGAAAAGGTCGAGATCGCGCGCAAGCACCTTATCCCGCACGCGATCGTCAAGCATGGCCTCGAAGCAAAGGAATGGTCGATCGACGACGAGGCGCTCCTCACGCTGATCCGCCGCTACACGCGGGAGGCCGGCGTTCGCAATCTCGAGCGTGAGCTCTCGAACCTGATCCGCAAGGCGGTGAAGGAGCTGATGACGTCGAAGAAGAAGTCGATCGCTGTCACCGAGACGAGCCTTGGCGACTATCTCGGCGTCCCGAAATACCGGTACGGCGAGATCGAGGAAAACGACCTCGTCGGCGTGGTCACGGGTCTTGCCTGGACCGATGTGGGCGGCGAGCTGCTCACCATCGAAGGTGTGATGATGCCCGGCAAGGGCAAGATGACCGTCACGGGCAATCTGCGTGACGTCATGAAGGAGTCGATCTCGGCAGCGGCCTCCTATGTCCGCTCGCGCGCGGTCGCCTTCGGCATCGAGCCGCCGCTGTTCGACAAGCGCGACATTCACGTGCACGTGCCGGAAGGCGCGACGCCGAAGGATGGGCCATCGGCCGGTGTCGCCATGGTCACAGCGATTGTGTCGGTGATGACGGGCATTCCGGTGCGTCGCGACGTCGCCATGACCGGCGAAATCACGCTGCGCGGCCGCGTGCTTCCGATCGGCGGCTTGAAGGAGAAGCTGCTTGCGGCCGCCCGCGGAGGCATGAAGACCGTGCTGATCCCGGAGGAGAACGCCAAGGATCTGGTGGAAATCTCCGACACGATCAAAAAGGGCCTGGAGATCGTTCCGGTGACCCGCATGGACGAGGTGCTCGCCCGCGCCCTGGTGCGCGCGCCTCAACCCATCGAGTGGGATGAGGCTAGCGCCAAGCTTGCAGCCGAGACCCCTGCAGCCGAACCGGCAGTGGACGAAGACGGATCCGGTCTAACCGCCCACTAAGGCCGCAACAACACGGACTCGAAACGGCGCCGCAAGGCGCCGTTTCTGTTTTGCGGTTACCCGGGCAGGATTGGCTTGCCGGCCGGGGCGCATTCTCAAGGGTCGCCCCGCCTGATAGCGTGAATCAGGCTGGATGGCAGGGCGCAAGGCCCTTGGGGGAAGCCATGAGAAAAGTATTTGTTGCGATCGCCCTGGTCGTATTTGCCGGCATTGCATCTGCGCAGGCGCAGAATTACCCATCGCGCCAGATCACGCTCATCGTTCCGTTCCCACCGGGCGGATCGACCGACGTCGCGGCGCGCATTCTCGCCGAGCACATGCGGGCGCGGCTCGGGCAGCCGGTTGTCATCGAAAATGTCGGAGGGGCCGGCGGCAGTATCGCGGTGGGCCGCGTCGCCCGCGCGGCGCCTGACGGCTATACAATCGACATCGGGCAATGGGATACCCATGTCGGCAGTATCATCTACAAGCTGGACTACGACCTGCAGAAGGATTTCGAGCCGATCGGGCTCATATCGAACAATCCTCAGCTTATGGTCGCCAAAAAAGATCTTCCCGCCGGAAACCTGAAGGAACTGATTGCCTGGATGAAGGCAAACCCGGGCAAGGTGAATTACGTCAATCAGAACGCCGCGGCGAATGTCACTGGTGTCATTTTCGAAAAACTGACCGGACAGAAACTCCACTACATTCCGTATCGTGGCGCGGGCCCCGCCATGACCGATCTCGTTTCGGGGCAGGTCGACCTGCTGGTGGTGCAGGGCGCGGTGGCACTGCCGCAGATCCGCGCCGGGAAGATCAAGGCCATCGCCAATCTGTCTCCCCAGCGTTCCGCATCGATGTCGGACATTCCGACATCCGACGAGACTGGTGTGCCAGGTCTCTATATGTCCGGGTGGTTCGGCTTCTTCGCGCCGAAGGGCACGCCAAGGAATATCATCGCTACGCTCAACAGCGCGATGATGCAGGCGCTTGCCGAACCTTCGGTGCGCGCGCGATTCACCGAGTTGGGATTGGACGTTGCCTCTCGCGAGCAGCAGACGCCGGAAGGACTCGCCGCTTTCCAGAAGGCTGAAATCGAGAAGTGGTGGCCGATCATCAAGGAAGCTGGCATTCAAGCGCAATAAAAATTGGCCTGTCGGCGGATGGACTGAACGCGGCTAGTATTAGAAACAGCGCCGCAAGGTGCCGTTTTACAGCGCTTGCCTCGCATCCTCTGATGGCGATAAACGACTGCGAGGGCGGTTAGCTCAGTTGGTAGAGCGCCTGCTTTACACGCAGGATGTCGGCGGTTCGAGTCCGTCACCGCCCACCAGATTGATCCGCCGGCAAGGCAAAAAAGAAACGGCAGGCGGGAGCTAATTGCTCCACACCTGCCGTATTTCCCCGGAGGGTCAGGCAGGAAGGTGTCAGATTGACTCTTTCAGCTCTTTCGAAGCACGGAAGGCGACCTTTTTGCTCGCCTTGATCTGAATTTGCTCGCCAGTCGCAGGGTTGCGGCCAATGCGTGCAGCGCGCTTACGAACTTGAAGTATGCCGAGCCCGCCAATACGGATGCGCTCGCCCTTCTTCAGATGCTTGACAATATTGCCGACGAAATCCCCGAGCACGGTCTCCGCCTGTTTTTTCGACATCTCGTGTGTTTCCGCGAGTGCCGCAGCAAGATGCTTGAGCGTGACGGTCGGTGGCGTCGGAGCTTTTCCAGGAACCATTGCCATCAGTGGACCCTCCTCTTGAATCCGCGAGCTTGGCGAAGCGCCAAACACACCGCCCGAATAGACGATTCGGGGGCGGTCTGACCATCGATTCTTCTCGGTAAATAAGGCTTTTTCGTAATTTCCCGTGTTTACCTTGACTATGCATTGAGCCGCCTATAACTCGTCCGAACGCCCGCGGGGGCGTAGCTCAGTTGGTTAGAGCGCTGCCCTGTCACGGCAGAGGCCGCGGGTTCGAGTCCCGTCGCTCCCGCCATTTTATCAATGACTTAGCCATGATTT
>JBKPRE010000032.1:0-4939 GCA_046734435.1 Pseudomonadota bacterium
CTGCTTGATGTTGGCGCAGAGATTGCTGTCGTCGGGCTCGGCCGGTGTCTCAAGACACTTGCCATTTACGTCGAACAGCCAGCCGTGGAAGGCGCAACGCAGGCCACCATTCTCAAGCCGGCCATATGCGAGATCAGTGCCGCGGTGCGGACAGCGCCGGCCGATCAGGCCATAACGGCCTTTGTCGTCCTTGAAGATCACCAGGTCTTCACCGAGCAGCCGGACAGGCTTCACCGGTCGATTGCCAGAAAGCTCGTCGACCAGCGCGGCGGGCTGCCAGTAGCGCCGCATTAATGCGCCTGCCGGCGTCCCTGCCCCGGTCCGGGTGATGAGATCGTTTTGCTCCGCACTCAACATGACTGTCCAATCCCCTATTGCGGAGCGACTCTATACGAACTCCGGGAAGGACCGGAAGCATGCCCCGATCAAAGCAAAACGGCCGGCGCAAGGCCGGCCGTTTTTCAAACCACTGCAGAGACAGCCCTAATGCCGTGCGGCCCAGCCCATATCCATGCGGCGGCGCCACGCTGTCTGTCGCAGGCCCATCAGGCGGCTTGCGGCCGTCTTTGCTTCCGCGCGGCTCGCCGCCGCGCAAGTGCGATACTCGAGGTCGGAGACCCGCGACACCAAAGGCTGCTTGCGAAAGAGACGCGCGAACGTGCCCGCGCCGCCATTCAGCTTCAGGTCAGCGAGTGAATTCGCAACATTGCCTGAGTGGCCGAAAGCGACAACGCGGCCGGTCATCGTGTGGCGGACTTCGTAGACTCCGGGACCGATTGGCGCTTCGACATGATCGCCGCTTTGCGCATCAGGAAATCGCTTCCAAGTGCTCCAAGTCTGAACCATGAAAATAACCTCAGTATTCATTCAAAAAGGCGCATCAGGAACGTGACAACTAAACATTGGTTCCGTCAGGTCAACCGGCCCTGTTGATAAACGAGCAATCGAGGCCGGAATTTGGCGGGCTTCCGCGTATTTACGCTAATTGGCGCGGTTAATGGTTGCCATTAATGGCCTGGCAGCACCAGCACTTTTGGCTTCGCCGGGAGAGTTGCCTTCGACACTACCAGCGATGGTATCTCGGCCACTTCGACATCCCATTCCTGTCGCACGCGTTGCAGGAAACGGTCGAGCGTATAGGCGCTGAAATAGTGCATGGGGATCATCAGCGGTGCTTTCATCGCGTGCAGCACCTCGACCATGCCATCAAGATCAAGCGTGTAGGATCCGTCGACCGGCACCAGCACGACATCGACCCGGCCGATCTCGTTGAGCTGCTGCTGCGTAAGTGTGTGGTGCAGGTGGCCGAGGTGCGCGATGCACAGGTTCGCGACCTCAAAGATGAAAATCGAATTGCCATGGCGTTCGGTGCCGCCGTCAAAGGTGCGGATATTTGTCGGCACATTGCGCACGCGGACGTCCTTGTACTGAACGTCGATGCGCGCCGGCTTCTGCTCTTCGGACCAGCCGCGCAGCACGTATTTGATCGCTGGATCGGGAGACAGACTGTAGTGCGTGGTGTGCGCGTGGTTCATCGTCGCGATGTCGGGCAACACGCTCGGCTTGACGTAATCATTGAAGTCGGTCGCGATGCGCACCAGCTGCGGGCTTTCGATCAGGAACGTCGAGTGGCCGACATAAGTCAGACGGGCCTGACCGCGCTCAAGCGCGGCAAGACGCAAAGAGGCGGGCGTCAAGAATGGCGGCCTCGTGGCGACAAGACCCGGGCAGCTCTCCATCATTTCAGGTTTGGCGGGCGAAGGCGCCGCACCTTGCGCCTGCGCCTGCACCACGGCGGCAAAGAGAGACGCCATCGCCGTGAGAACTCTGACTGAAGCGCAATGCATGACATCTACCCGCGCCGATTGAAGGTGCAGGAATCTGCCATGGTTTGACCGCGCTCGCCACCGACCTCACGCGCAAATGAAGAGCGGCGCCCGAAGGCGCCGCTGCATGCCGTTCGCGGTGAGCGGTCTAGAACTGCTCGAAGTAGCGGCGATCGCGCATCGAGACGATGATGCCTTTCGGCGTAACCACGATCCAGCGGCCGTCCTGCCGCTTGATCTGCTCAACCGGTCCGACACCGGGCAAAGGTGCGCCCGGCACGACCTGGTAAACGTCGCCATGGCCTTGCACGTAGACAAATCCGTCGCGCGTCTCGCGAATCGTCCAGTCGGTGATAACGGATGGACGCCGCGGCGCTTCCGCTGCGGGGGCCGGACGTGCCGGCGGCAACGGTGCTGCGGCGGGCGATGTCGGCGGGACTGTTTGCGGCGGCGTGATCGCACCGGTGATTGCCGCGCCGTCGCGCGCCAGACGCTCGCTGATCTTGGCGAATTGGCTGTGCGCCGATTTGTTCGCGGCCTCGAAGCTCGCCTTCAGGCTGGCGACGTCCTTGGAAAGACGCGCGATCGACTGTTGTGCCGCCTTGCTCTCTTCAAGACCTGCAACATTGATCGAAGCGGGCTTGGAGAATCCGCCGGTCATCGTCGCGCCGGCCAGCACGCCGACGGTGGCGGCGATCGCAACCGAAGCAGCAAGCATGGCGTAGCGCCGGTGGCGCGGGCGCAGGCGGAGCTGCAGCCATTGCGCACCCGCCGGCGTCGCTTGGGCGACGTGGGCCGGCTCCTCTTTGTTATCGATGTCCGTCTTGCTGACCGGCGGTGCGGCTTCAAGGGTGGCTGGCACTTCCGCCGCCGGTTCGCTGGCCGCGTCCGATGTCGCCGGCGAGAGCGAAGGTGAGTCGACCAGCGGGAGTTCGGTCTGTCCCTGCTGCGGTGCATTGTCCGGATTCGCTACCGGATCGCCGCCGGCACTCTCGATTTGCTTGCGCTTGGCCATGGCACTGATCCTCGATTGGGCGTTCATCGATCGGTAACCATGTTTGGTTACCAAGTGGTTACCATTGGCTTGCTGGCAGGCGACCGCCCCTCTTATCAATCATAAGGACCTTGCACCGCGTCCGGATAACGTCGCACCGGGCGTCCATGGGTCCCGCGTGAGATGGCGGCCTTTGCCGGCATCTCACGCTAAATTCCTCACCCAAGAAATTGCAGACCGCCGGCCGCCTAGACTGCAAGCCCATTCTCAGCCGCGCGTGCCTTCAGTGATACGGCCGGCCGCGCGCCGATGTGCTGGATGACTTCCGCCGCGGCGAGGCCGCCGAGGCGGGCGGCGGTGCGATGATCCTTACCGCGCGCGAGACCGACCAGAAAGCCGGCGGCGAACAGATCGCCCGCGCCGGTCACGTCGGCCACCTGCTCCACCGGCTCGGCTGCCACGGCCTCCACGGCTTTGGCCGATACCACGACGCAGCCTTTTTCGCTGCGCGTCACGACCGCGAGCTTTGCCTCGGCACGCAGCACTTTGACGGCGCTGTCGAAGTCGGCAGTCTCATAGAGGCTGTGCAGTTCGCGTTCGTTGGCAAACACGATGTCGACGATGCCCTTGCGGATCAGGTCCAGGAATTCCCCGCGATAGCGATCAACGCAGAACGCATCCGACAAAGTAAGCGCAACGTGGCGGCCCGCCTTGTGAGCAATCCCCGCGGCCTTGATGAAGGCCTCCTTCGCATGCGGCGGGTCCCACAAATAGCCTTCGAGATAGGTGACCGCGGCGCTTGCCACCTGCCTTTCATCGATGTCGTTGGGATGCAGGTCCTGCGCGGCGCCGAGGTAGGTGTTCATTGTGCGCTCGCCGTCCGGTGTCACCATGATGTAGCAACGCGCAGTCGACGGTCCTTCCGACGCCGGCGGCGTATCATAGGCGACGCCGGCGGAGCGGATGTCGTGGGCAAAGGTGCGGCCGAGCTCGTCGTCATTGACCTTGCCGACGAAGGCCGCGCGCGCGCCGAAGCTGGCGACGCCGACAATGGTATTTGCAGCCGAGCCGCCCGAGCTTTCCACCGCCGGCCCCATCGCCGCGTAGATTTGTTCCGCACGCGCCTCATCGATCAGTGCCATGGTGCCCTTGTGCATGCCCTGCGCCACCAGAAAGTCGTCTTCGGCGCGGGCGATCACATCGACGATGGCGTTGCCGATGCCAAGCACGTCGTAGCGTTGAGTGGTCATGCGTGGTCCCCGTGAATTGTGCGCGCACTATATCGGGGCATCGAACGGCGGCAAGCTTATGCGCGCTGCGTGGATGACGGGCCTGTGCCCACGGGCCTAGAGTAGCCGCGAGGGATTCACCAGAATGTCGCTCGCACGCGATATCACCACCGTCGGCAGCGGCACGCTGGTGTCGCGGCTGCTGGCTTATGTGCGCGACGCCTGGATTGCGGCCCTGTTGGGTGCCGGGCCTTATTCAGAGACCTTGTTTGCCGTTCTCCAGGTGGTCAATTTTTTTCGCCGCCTGCTGTCGGAAGGCGCGCTCAATAGTGCCTTCGTGCCGATCTGGACCAGGCTGTGTGGCAGCACGAATGGCGCAGCCAATGCCAACCGCTTCACGTGGCGCGTCCTGCTCATGATGTTCTGTGTGGCGGGCAGCATTGCCCTGCTCGCCGTGTTTCTCGGACGCCATGTCATCGCCGGCATCGCACCGGGCTTCGATGATGCGCAACAATCTTTTGCGGCGTTTCTGCTGTTCTTGACTGCGCCGTATATCCTGCTTGCGGGACTCGTCGCGGTGATCGCTGCGGCTCTGAGCGCCGAAGGCCGCGTTGGCATCGTGGCGGTCACGACTGTTTTGTTTAATCTGACCATGCTGCTGGCGCTGCTGCTTCTGCCTGACGAACCGATCGAGCGCTATCAAATTACCTTTTGGATCACACTTGCCGTCACGGCAGCGGGCATGGTCCAGTTGCTCGCCGCGGCCACGGTCTGGTCAATGACGGGGAGACGGTGGCTAAGAGCCCGCTCGACTGCGCGCGATCAGGCTGGAGTATTCTTCGGACGGGCGCTGCCGGGCCTTATCGCAACCAGCATTCCTCAATTGAAGC
>JBKPRE010000033.1:0-6538 GCA_046734435.1 Pseudomonadota bacterium
ATCGTCCGGCGCATCCTCGGTCGCGCCGATCTCCTGCACGATGACGTTCTGCTCGCGCTTGAGCTCTTCCGCATCGAATGTCGGGTCCGAGAGAATGTCAGACAGCACGTCGATCGCGAGCGGCACGTCCGCCTTGAGCACGCGTGCGAAGTAACCGGTTGATTCGACGCTCGTTGCCGCGTTGAGATCACCGCCGACGGCCTCGATTGCTTCGGCAATCTGGCGCGCGGTACGGCGCTTCGTGCCCTTGAACGCCATATGCTCAAGCAGATGCGAAATTCCGTGCTCGTCGGGCTTCTCGTTGCGGCTGCCGGAGGCGATCCAAACGCCGAGCGACGCGGTCTCGAGGTGTGCCATTTGGTCGGTAACCACCGACAGTCCGGATGGAAGACGAGTCACTTGCACAGTCATGCCGCTGCTCCTTCACGCGCGGCACGCGAGGCCGACGCCACAAACCGTTCAACTGCCACCTGATCGGCCGGCAACACCGTGACCCGCTCCTTCCGTTTCGGCAGATCGGCCAGCCAGTCGGGCAGCGGCGGCTCGACGCCGCAAGCGGCCTTCACTGCAGCCGGAAATTTCGCCGGGTGCGCGGTCGACAATACCACCATCGGGACCGACGCATCGCGCGTTTCTTTTTCGGCTACAGCCAGGGCGATTGCGGTGTGCGGATCGACGCAATAACTGGCCTCTTTCATCCAGGCGCGAATTTCAGCGGCACACTCCTGTTCGTCGGCGCGATTGGCGCTGAACAGCGTGCGCAATTCCTTGAGTGCCTGCGCCGACACCACAAACCGGCCCGATTGCGCGAGTGAGTCCATCAACGCGCGCACCGAAGCCGCGTCGCGGCCAGTCGCATCGAACAACAGACGCTCGAAGTTTGAGGAAACCTGAATGTCCATCGACGGCGACATGGTCGCAACAACGTCGCGGATTTCGTAAGTGCCGGTGGCAAAGGTCCGCGCAAGGATGTCGTTGGTGTTTGTCGCGACTACAAGGCGATCGACCGGCAGCCCCATGCGCGCGGCCACATAGCCGGCATAGACGTCGCCGAAGTTCCCGGTCGGAACCGTGAAGGCAATTTTCCGATGCGGCGTCCCGAGCGCCACCGCGGCCATGAAATAGTAGACGGCCTGCGCCATGATGCGCGCCCAGTTGATTGAGTTGACGCCCGACAGGCGCACGCGGTCGCGGAAGGCGTGATGATTGAACATGGCCTTCACCAACGCCTGGCAGTCGTCGAAGGTGCCTTCGATCGCGATGGCGTGCACGTTGCTATCCGGAACGGTGGTCATCATGCGCTGCTGCACATCGGAGATGCGTCCGCGCGGGAACAGCACCACCACATCGACCTGTCCGCTCCCCTTGAATGCCTCCGCCGCGGCGCCACCGGTGTCGCCGGACGTGGCCACGACAATGGTCGTGCGCTCCCCACGCTGGCGCAGCGCGTGATCCATGAGACGCGCAACCAGTTGCATCGCCAGATCCTTGAAGGCGAGGGTCGGGCCGTGAAAGAGCTCGAGCGCGAACAGGCTGGAATCGAGTTGAACGAGCGGCGTGGTTGCCGGATGACGGAACCCGCCATAGGCCTCACGGACCATGCGCGCCAGATCGCTATCGGCAATGCTTCCACCGACAAAGGGACGGGTCACGTCAACCGCGACTTCGGCGTAAGGCTTGCCGGCGAAACCCGCGATCATCTCGCGGTCGAGCGCCGGCCACGACTCCGGGACATAGAGCCCGCCATCGCGGGCGAGACCCGCGAGCATCACCTCGACAAAATCAAGCGGGGCGGCCT
The DNA here is from genome assembly GCA_046734435.1 of Pseudomonadota bacterium. Taxonomy (GTDB): domain Bacteria; phylum Pseudomonadota; class Alphaproteobacteria; order Rhizobiales; family Xanthobacteraceae; genus Pseudolabrys. The sequence continues at coordinate 1,799 of JBKPRE010000033.1, forward strand.
CGCCCCGTGTTGAGACGTAACGCATTGATTTCGCTTTATTTTAGGGGCAAAAGCCGCCCCTGAGCGCGATCGCACAGTACCCGCGGGCAGCCTTTTTCACAAGAAATGCTCAATTGCGCCCAAAGAGCCGGTGCGCGAGCCATGCCACGTAGACGCCGGCCAACGCCAACGCGAGACCGAACCAGGTGATCGCGTATTCAAGATGGTTGTCGGGCAGATGAACTTCGAGCTTGCCTGGCTTCGGCATGCCGTTCGGTGGAACAGGGGACTCCTGATCGATATAGAACGGTGCCGCGGTCAACCATTTCTTCGACGCAGCGATCGCATTGGAATCGCGCAGGTACCAGACATTGTTCTTGGGATCGTCAGACGGGGTGAACGATGTGCGTTTTTCCGGCCAACGAATGACTCCAACGATATCCACGCTGCCGTGCGGCGCGCCCTCTGTTCGTGTCGCTGAGTCCTTGCGGTCGAGGGCAATGAATCCACGATTGACCAGAACGATGCTGCCGCCCGCGAGTTGTGCCGGCGTAAAAACCCAATAACCGGGCCCCTTCACATCGGGACGCAGGGGCGAGCCGGCTGTGTAAACGAGCGCCTCTTCGCCGTCGAGGAACTCAGCGGGAAACCTGACGCGGCGAAATTCCGCTTCGCTCTCCTTCAGCATCCGCCAGCTGTCGCGCGGTGGCAGATCACCCGGAGTTGTCGCAAGCCGCGAGTTCAATGTCGCGATCAGGTTTTCCTTCCAGGCTTTGCGATCGAGTTGCCACAGGCCAAGCCCGCACAGGATTGCGACGCCGGCGAGCGCGAGCATGGTTGCGTCGAGCACGGTAGCGTGGCGCTTTTGCTTGAGCTCTTTCCTCACGCGTCATCTCGTCGCTCGAGACGCCCCTCGGCGGCCTTGTGATGATACTGCAGCGCGATCAACAGACCTTTGAGCAGACGCAGCGGCGCAAGCGTCACGATCAGAATCAATGGCAGCCAAAGCAGTGCGTGCAGCCAGTAAGGCGGCTGAAAGAGCGCTTCGGTGATCAGCGCGGCGAAAACAACGATGCCGCCGCCGATCAGGATGACGAACACTGCGGGTCCGTCGCCGGCATCCGCGAAGCTGTAGTCAAGCCGGCAGCGCTCACAGGCCGGACGCAGCGTCAGGAAGCCCTGAAACAGATGCCCCTCGCCGCAACGCGGGCAACGCCCGCGCAGGCCGCGGCCGATCGGCAATTTCCCCGGCGATGCTTGGTCGGTCATGGCGCTTCAAAGACATCAAAACAAAAGGGCGGCGTGATGACGCCGCCCTTTTAAGGAAATATCCGCTTTGCTCACTCCGGATGCGGCGCGCCTGAGCCCCACACATATATGCAGGCGAACAGGAACAGCCATACCACGTCGACGAAGTGCCAGTACCAGGCGGCGAACTCAAAGCCGAGGTGCTGTTTGGGCGTGAAGTGGCCGGCCAAGGCTCGCAGCAGGCAGACGATCAGGAATATCGAGCCAATGATCACATGCGCGCCATGGAAGCCGGTCGCCATGAAGAACGTGGCGCCGTAGATATTGCCGCTGAAGTGAAAGTGAGCGTGCGAATATTCGTAGGCCTGCACGGCGGTGAACGTAAGGCCCAACAGGATCGTAAGGATCAGGCCCCATTTCAGGCCCTGCCGGTCGTCTTCAAGAAGTGCGTGATGCGCCCACGTCACCGTCGTGCCCGAAGTCAGCAGGATCAACGTGTTGAGCAGAGGCAGGTGCCACGGATCGAACGTCTCGATCCCCTTCGGCGGCCACACGCCACCGGTGACCGCAAGCCGCCCGATTTCATGCGCCTCGCCGGGAAACAGCGCAGTGTTAAAGTAGGCCCAGAACCACGCGACGAAGAACATTACCTCCGAAGCGATGAACAGGATCATGCCGTAGCGATGCGAGATCTGAACAACGCGCGTGTGGAAGCCCTCGTACTGAGCTTCGCGGATCACGTCGCGCCACCAGGCCACGAAGGTGTAGAGCACGCCGATCACGCCGACGCCGAACACCAGCGGCGCGGCCGCATACATGTGGTGCATCCAGCTGATCGCGCCGACGGCCATGATGAAGGTGGACACCGAACCGACCGCCGGCCATGGGCTCGGATCGACCAGATGGTAGTCGTGATGCTTGGCGTGGGCGTCGGCCATCGTCCTTCTCTCCGTTATAACTTGCTCGAATTCGGTGCGGGCGTTTCTGCGACCGGACGCTCCTGATCGCGCATCCGATAGAAAGTGTAGGACAGTGTAATCGTATTGAGCGTGTCCTGGTCGCGGTCGTTGACGATTGCCGGATCGACATAGAACACCACCGTCATCTCGCGCGTTTCGCCGGCCTTCATGCGCTGCTCGGTGAAGCAGAAGCAGTTGATCTTGCTGAAATAGGCCCCAACCGTCGGCGGTGAGACATTGTACGAAGCTTGCCCGACGATTTCGCGCGCCGCCTCGTTGACGACCTTGTAGTTGACAGTCGCCACCTCGCCGATCCGCACCTTGATCTCGTTCTGCTCGGGCACGAATTTCCAGGGCAATCCGGGAGTGACGTTCGAGTCAAACCGGATCGTGATCATACGCCCAAGAATGTAGTCGGGCGCTTTCTCGGAAACCTGCGTCGTGCCTCCAAATCCGGTCGTCTTGCAGAACCAGTTGTAGAGCGGCACGGCAGCATAGGCGGCGCCAACCATGCTCACCACAACAGCGCCACAGCAGGCCGCGACCAACGCGTCGCGCCGCAGCGGCTTTCGGTCGGATTGGTGCACAGGTGCGGCCATTGTTTCACTCAGATTGGGCGAATCAAAACACCCGGCCCTTTCACCAGGGTCATGGCATAGAACAAAATGACGAGAGCGGCGAGCGCCAGCGCAATCGCGATCGAGCGCGAGCGCCGCGCGCGTTTTTGCGCTTCGGTGAGCACGATGCCGTCGTCGTCGTGCGGCTCGCTCATGGCGACTCCTGTGCTCACGTGGCCAACCGGGCAATGAGCCCGCCCCATCCGCGATCGACCAGCAGCACTGCAAAGAGCAGGAACAGGTACAGGATTGAGAAGGCAAACAGGTTCCGGCTCGCGCGTTCCGCCGGCGGCCGTTCACGCAGCACCTGCCAGCCCAGCATTAGCATGATCACGCCGCCGATGATTGCGGTCACTCCATAGATCGCGCCTGTGTAGCCGAGTGGCCAAGGCACAATGCCGAGCGGCACGAGGATCAGTGTGTACAGCATGATCTGCCAACGCGTATTGGCGTCGCCGCTCACAACCGGCAGCATCGGAATGCCAGCGCGAGCATAGTCGTCGGTCCGATAGAGCGCGAGCGCCCAGAAATGGGGCGGCGTCCAGAAAAAGATGATCATAAACAACAGAACCGGCTCAAGCGACAGCGAGCCCGTCGTCGCCGCCCAGCCGATCATCGGCGGAAAGGCGCCGGCAGCGCCGCCGATCACGATATTCTGCGGCGTGGCGCGCTTCAGCCATGCCGTGTAGACGGCGACATAGAAGAAAATCGTGAATGCAAGCAGGCCAGCGGCGAGCCAACTCACCAGCAGGCCGAGCGTTGCAACCGAAAATCCGGCGAGTGTGAGGCCGAAGGCGAGCGCTTCGCCCGGCTGCACGCGGCCCATCGGCACCGGACGGCGTGACGTGCGCGTCATCACCGCGTCGACGTCGGCGTCGTACCACATATTGAGCGCACCTGCGGCCCCCGCCCCGACCGCGATACAGAGCAGTGCCGTAAATGCGGTCACCGGATGCAGTGAGCCGGGTGCAACGGCGAGCCCAACCAGCGCCGTGAACACCACGAGCGACATCACGCGCGGCTTCATCAACGTGAAATAGTCACCGACCGTCGCCAGGCTCGGCTCGGCGAGGCTCGCGCCTGCCGAGAGCGATCCGCGGTAGTCTGCGCCTTCGCTGACGAGCGACATGAACAGCGCCGATTGGCCCTACTTGATGCGCGGCAAGGTTTCGAACTGGTGGAACGGCGGCGGCGACGACAGCGTCCACTCGAGCGTGGTTGCGCCGACGCCCCACGGATTGTTGCCCGCCACCCGCTTCTTCACGAAAGCCTCGATCATGCCGTAGAAGAAGATAAGTACGCCGAAAGCGGAGATATATGAGCCGTAGGACGAGATCATGTTCCAGCCGTGGAACGCGTCCGGATAATCGACGTATCGGCGCGGCATGCCGGCAAGACCGAGGAAGTGCTGCGGGAAGAACACCAGGTTCACGCCGACGAAGGTGATCCAGAAGTGCAGCTTGCCGATCGTTTCGTTGTACATGTAACCGGTGATCTTCGGGAACCAGTAGTACCAGCCGCCGAAAATCGCGAACACGGCGCCGAGCGAAAGCACGTAGTGGAAGTGCGCCACCACGTAATACGTGTCCTGCAGCACGCGGTCGACACCGGCATTGGCGAGCACGACGCCCGTCACGCCGCCGACCGTGAACAGGAAGATAAAACCGAGCGCCCATAGCATGGGCGTTCGGAATTCGATCGAGCCGCCCCACATCGTCGCGATCCATGAGAAGATTTTCACGCCGGTGGGCACCGCGATCACCATCGTCGCGGCGATGAAATAGGCCTGTGCGCCGGTCGACATGCCGACCGTGTACATGTGATGCGCCCAGACGACGAAGCCGATGCCGCCGATCGCGACCATCGCGTAAGCCATGCCGAGATAGCCGAACACCGGCTTGCGGCTGAAGGTGGCCACGATCTGGCTGATCATGCCG
>JBKPRE010000034.1:0-23231 GCA_046734435.1 Pseudomonadota bacterium
GGGGCGGAAGGCGCGCCAGCCTTCAGTAATCAATCGTCTCGGACGACACGCGGGTGTGCACTATTGAACACCCAGCCAATGAACTTGACCTTTGAACGAACGTGGCACGTCACGCGTTAGATGTGCAGAGCTAAATCAAAAAAGGATTGGAGAGTGCGATGAATAAACTTGTATTCGGTTTGGTTGCCGCTGCTGTGCTTGTGGTTGCGGCACCCGCCAGCGCGCAAGTGTTTATAGGCGCGGACTCCGGCGGTGCGGGCGTGCAACTTGGTCCGGTTGGCGTGGGCGTGGGCCCTCGATTTTCGGACGATGGCTACTATCACCGCCGGGGCTATGACGCCAACGCTTATTACGGTGGCGATTGCCGTCTAATCCGCTCGCGTGTCGTAACACCCAGCGGCCGTGTGGTGGTCCGAACGCGCCGGGCCTGCGATTAGCAGACTTCGCTACAAATGGAGGTGGCCTCGCGCGAGCGGGCCATCGCCATTAGCCGCACTTTCACCCAGAGCGAGGCAAGAATGACAACCCGTAGTAAAGCTGCCTCAACCGCCGAAGAGATCTCGGCAATCCAGGATTTGATGGTCGACCTGCAAAAGCGCCTCCACCGTCTCAGCGGAGCAACCAACCGCGAATTTTCCGGTGCCTCCGGAGACGTCAACGAATTTGTCAGCGACGCGCTCAACGGAATTATCGCCCGTATACGCAACGGGGCGGATTCGGTTAGCAGCAAAGCGACGCACCTCGGTAGTGACATGTTCAAGAAAGTATCCGATGAGGTCGAGCAGCGCCCGTTTACAATGCTAGCGATTGCTGCCGGCGTCGGTTTCATTCTTGGCCTGGCTCGGCGTTAGGAAATCCACGCTGTGCCACACGCTCGCATCGTGGAAATCGTTTTCAATTACCTTTTTGGCCGCGCTTTGCGCCGGGCGATGCTGGTGGCGCTCATTGGCGTGTTCACGCTTACTGCCATCTACCATTTCACCATCGCGGGAACGCTGGCATTGGAGGCGCAGTACGGCTTGCTGTACGCGCGTCTGATTGTAGGCGCGGCCTATTCCGCTGCGGCGTTGATTACAACGATCATTTTCTGGGCGATGCGAATGAAGCGATCAAATGAAAAGCAGGTAGTTGCAGCGGCGCCACGCAACGCGCAGATTGCAATGCTCATTGAGGCTGGCATGCTTGGCTACACGTTCGGAAGAAAATCAGGCCGCCCGCTCCATTGAAGGGTTGCCTCTCGTAGTGCAAGAGCATCGGGTCTTGGTGACAGGAAGACTGACACGGAAGGGGCGTCCTAGTCGGGGGAAACCGTGACGCGCTAGTGACCGGCGCATCGGGCTTCATAGGAAAGATTTTCGGAACAGTTACCCGATGATCGGGCCGGTGGTCCTGCTAACGGCGCGCTACCTCAACAATCATTTTTGCCCGACCGATTGTCTTTCGGGTATCCAAGTGATGTTGATACACACCTCCGTCAAACCGGAAATGCCGAGGGCGCGTGCAGCAACCTGTGACAAATCAATTATTCTTCCACTGATGAATGGGCCACGATCGGTGATCCTCACTACTGTGGAGCGTCCGCTTTTTTGATTGTCGACCTGGACCAGTGTCCCAAATTGCAGTGTTCGGTGAGCGGCGGTAAAATCCTCGGGAAGTGTATCTTCTCCACTCGCCGTCTCTTCCGTCACGGTTGCATAGACCGATGCAAGACCACACTCGTCCGATTTTATCTCTGCCGCGCACACCGATCCCAATAAAAAACCCAGCACCGGCACAGCCAAGAGCGGGGGTGACTTCGTAATCATTGATCGCTTCCGCAAGGATTGAAGTTAAACAATATTTGTGGACAGACGACCGCAATCATCATCATCCGATCATGAGATATGTCACTTCGGCGGGTTCACTGTGCGGGGCTGGTCTGCCAGCAGAACACCCAACAACGAACTATGGACTTCTAGATGTCCGTTGTAGTCAATGAAACCCAATTGGCGGAATTTGTTCATGAAGTGACTCACGCGAGACCGAGTCGTGCCGATCATCTCAGCGAGCGTCTCCTGACTGATCTTCGCGAGAATCGGCTCCGGTCGGCCTTCCTTTCCAAAATTGGCCAACAGCAGTAATAAGCGTGCAAGCCGTTTTTCTGTTGAGTTGAAGAGTTGATCGACCAGATCTTCCTCGACCCGGGCGTTCCTCGCCAGAACATGCGAGACAAACATTTGCGAAAATGCGGGCTCGTCTTGAATGACCCGCTGGATTTCCGTCTTTTCCACGCGCATCGTCTCGCATTCCGTCATTGCGGACGCTGTCGCCAAACGTTTCAGCTGTCCGGTCAGGCATCCTTCGCCGACAAATTCGTCCGGCCCCAAGAGTGCGACCACGGCTTCCTTTCCATCCTTTGACAGAACGGAAACTTTGACCTTGCCCTTCTTGATGTAGAAAACCGCATCGGCATCGTCGCCCTGCGAAAATATGATGCCTTTCTTTGAATACCTGGAAATGTCGCGACCGGGGGCCGCCGTCGCTAAAAACGCAGCAGGATCAAATTGCGTGGCGCCCGCTGTATTGCGGTTTGTGTCTTGTTTGGTGGATTTTGATTTCGTAGGTGCGCGAGACATCACAGCTTCCCCTCCGTTCAGGCGGGAGCTCAATTGTCTCTCAGCCACCGACGCCTGGGCATAGAGCCGCTGCAGGTGATAAGGCAGTGTACGCTTCCAGACACAGCGAACAAAGAAAATTCGTATGCCGTTGGACGGAGGTAGGTCGGGTCACGGTTGCGTGAACGCCTCAATTGAGCGGTTAACAGAAGAAAAAGTGGTCTGTATTGCACAGCCATTGCTCTTTTCCGAGGGGTAACCTGCTTAATCACCGAAACGGCTTCGAGCTGCGGTGACTGAGAGACGCTTCTGCGCTCCCGCTCGTATTTTTCGGGAGGTCCCTATGAGTATCAATCCGATCCAAAACGCTTGGTTCGACGACGCCGCGACCTTCGCTATGGGCGAGGCTTTCGACAAAGCCTGCAAATCGCTTTGGAAATTCGGTTCTGCTTGTACGGTGCGTGAGATCATCGCAAAGCGGATTATTGCAGTCGCCACGAATGGCGAGCGTGATCCCGCCCGCCTCCATGAGCAAGCATTAATACCCTTTGGCATCGAAGATATGTCGACGCTGGTTGTTAGCGTAGGCCGCGATCCCCCCGTCCCAACCTACGCTCCGGTCACGCAAGCGGCGTGATCTTGGAGAGCCCGGCTTAATCCCCGAAGCCGGGCTCTCGCTTGCAGCAGGCTGGATCGTTCAGGATGGAGATCGCCATGGATACAATCGCGCAAGCCAACGTCGATAGATTTCAAGCACTGCTTAAAACGGAAACTGATCCAACGAAACGACTGATGATTATTCGGCTCCTTGCCGAGGAAAATATGAAAGAACAGCCGCAGCCCCAGGCAAAACGAGCTTAGCTTTGCTGGTGCGTATTCAAGCTGTCGACCCCTCGGCGGTTTGAGATGCCAGACGCCCCGGCAGACGAAGCCGGGGTTTTTTATTTGCGAGAGAAATTCACAACAGAAGACCGTTCATTGCCCTCAATCCGATTGGGCGGATCTGGCGCACGGACGTTGAAGGCCGCGACTCCCAGTTCCAGAAGGAACTGGGAGCCGTAGCTTACAAACCCAGGCTCACGAGTGGGGACACCAGGGATGCCTAGGTCAGAGTTTGGATATGGGTAGCGGCGCCGACTTCACCATGGCAATTCGGACATACCGTGCCCTGCTGCCATGCGCTGCGCGAGGCGATGCGACGCAATTCCAACTCATGAGCGCGGCACTTCACCCAAATAATGGAACTCATGAATGCGACGGGCGCTTCGACCGATTTGCTCACCCCAAGAGATTCGGCAGCCAGGTCGCGATCGCCGGAAACGCGATGATGATCAGCAGCAGCACGATGCTCATCGCTATGTAAGGCACGACCGCACGAAAAATGTGCGCCATGGTCACCTGCGGCGGGGCGACGCCTTTCATGGTCATCAGCAGGAGCCCGTGCGGCGGCAGCAATAGCCCGAGCTGCATGCAGATCAGATAAAGCACGCCGAACCAGATCAGGTCGATGTCGAGCCGCTGCACGATCGGCATATAGACCGGCAAAGTGATCAGCATCATGCTGACTTGATCCACGAAAATTCCTAGAAAGATCAGCAACGCCATCATGCCGGCGAGGATGGCCAGCGTCGAGAGCCCGTGTCCGAGAATCGCGGTGACGATGCCCTGCGTTGCGCCGGAAAAGCTCAGGATCTGCGAGAAGGTGATGGCGCCGAGAATGATGAAAAGGATCATGCCGGAGATCGCGACCGTGCCGCGCAGGGCCTGCATCAGGTTCCGCAAGCTGAGCGCGCGATACGCGGCTGCCAGCGCCATGGTGGCCAGCGCGCCAAGCGCGGCGGATTCCGTTGGTGTCGCAATGCCAGCCGACATCGCACCGATCACCACTACGAAAATAGAAGCGAGCGGAAGAACGTAAAGGAAGAGCAGCTCGTAGCGCGCCCAGCCGGTCTTGCTTTCGATCGGCGTTGCCGGCGCAAGGTCCGGCCGCGTCAGTGCCCGGACCACAATGTAAGCGACAAAGGCGACGCTGAGCATCAGGCCCGGAACGACGCCGCCGATCAATAATTTGGAAATCGAAATCCCCGACAGGCTGCCGAGCAGAACCGTTAGCGCGGACGGTGGAATGAGCATGTCGACGGCACCGATCGCCATAATTGGGCCGGTCGCGAGAACAGGGCTGTAGCCGCGCGACAGCATGACGGGCAGCATCAACGAGCCGAGCATGGCGGTGGTCGCGATCGTCGAGCCTGAAATCGCCGAAAAGATCGTTCCAGCGACGACCGCGACGACCGCGAGACGGCCCGGCACCTGACGGATCAGCCGCTCGACGCCATCGATGACTTTCAGCGCAAGGCCGGTATGGAAAAGCACCTCGCCCATCAAAATGAAGAGCGGAATTGGCGTCAGCGAGAAATTGATCACGGCCGCGACGCTGTTGCGCGCAACCTGATGTAACCCGGCGTCGCCGCCGAGAAACAGGAACGCTCCGATTAGGTTGATCGCAATGAAGGAGATCGCGACCGGCATGCCGGCAAACAGCAGAACCGTGGAGCCGCCGAGAAGCAACAGTGAGGCCATTTGCCAGGACATAGTTGCGTCCAGCTTTTCAGGCCGCCGAAACGGCGTCGTCGCGCAGACCGACGTCTGCCGAGGCCAACCGATGCATGCGGAACATGAATTCGATTGCTAGTAGGATAAATCCGAGCGGAAGGGGCGCTAGCGTCCACCATTCCGGCGTGACCAGCGTCTTGATATTGATCGAGCCGGCGCTGTAGCTCGCGATCGTGATAAGCAGCCCGTACCAGACGAAGTAGAGGCAGCAGAGAAGGCCGACGATGTCGCCGAACCATTCCAGCAGCCAGGCCACGCGGACGGGCAGGGCGCGTAGGATAATGTCGACGCGGATATGCTGGCCCTGGCGCAGCAGCCAGGGCGCGGCCAGCAGCGTCATTAGATAGAGAATATCTTCCGAAATCTCATTGCTGATCGAAACGCCGCCGCCGCCGAGATTGCGCGACAGGACGTCGGCGCCGATCATAACTGTCATGAGCAGCAGCAGAACGCACGCCGCGACAACGAGTGCATCCAGCAGGCGCCCATACCATTCGGACAGTCGCGCCATGCTGGAGATCACCCGGACGAAAGACGCTTACTTCTTGGAGAAGAATTCCTTGAGCTTCGGGCCGTGTTCCGGACTCTGCTTGATGACGCCTTCCCAGCCGGCCTGGTAGGCCTTTGCCCGATAGGCTTGGGCGTCGGCATCGCTGAACGTGATGGTCTGGATACCCACGTCAGCCTGCCGCTTTGTATCCTTGGCGTTCTCGGCCGCGAACTCGGCCGCTGCTTCGGATTCTCCAAGCTCGGCCGCCTTGCGCAGCACCGCTCTCTGGTCATCGGTCAATTTGTCCCAGGTCGTCTTGTTGACGAGGACCGAAACCTCGACAGCGTAGAATCCGGGGTCGACGCGGTATTTGGTCTTCTCGTGCCAGCCAAGATCGAAAATGCCCGTAATCGGCCAGCCGTAGCCGTCGACCACGCCGCGCTCGAGCGACGTATAGACTTCGCCTGGTGGCGTTTGCACGACGGTGGCGCCGAGCGCCTGGAAGAAGTCGCGGTAGACCGGCGTAATGCGGAGCTTCAGACCGGTCAGGTCGGGTTTTGATATCGGCTTGGTCAGGTAAAGATGGAACGAATTGTTGTCGACCAGCCGTGCAAGGAAGATCGCATTCATCTTCTCCGCATAGAGCTTGGCCATGTAGTCGTAACCGCCGTTCTTGCGCAGCTCCGACATCGGCTTCTCGGTGAGCTTCCAGGCATCGCCTTCCGGTATGACGTTGGTGGTGAAGGCGCCGGTAGTGTTTGCGATATCGACGACACCGCTCTGCAGCGCCTTGCCGACCTCGAAGGGAGGCATCGCCTTCGGTCCGCCGATGTAGTTGATCTGGATCTTGCCTTTGCCTTCGGCGTTAACGCGCTCGATGAATTTCTCAAAGCCACGCGAATAGGTCGTTTTCTCGGCAAAGGCCGTGACGCCGCGAAGGGTCACCTCCTGAGCGATGGCCGACGAGCAGACGAGCGCTGCCGCAATAAATCCGAGTGCAAGTTTCTTGCACATAGTGACGTTCCTCCCCATGCCGAGTCTGAGCGCCCGGTCGTTTGTCATGTATTTCCTATATTGTTATGAGTAGGTTAGCGAGTCAAACGAGGCCATTTTGAGCACTTCTACTGTCGCGTCAGTCCTGGCGAAGGACCTTGCTCACCTTGGTGCACGCCGATGTTTCGGTTTGCTCGGCACCGCCAATTTCAAGATTTCACACGGATTGGTCCAGGCAGGCGTCGAGCTGATTTCTGCGCGGCACGAAGGCAACGCCGCCAGCATGGCCGATGCCTATGCCAAGGCGACGGGTGAACTCACTTTAGTCAGCGTGCATTCGGGGCCCGGCCTCACCAACGCCATCACCGGCATCGGCGAAGCCGCGAAGAGCCGCACGCCGCTTCTGGTGCTCGCGGGCGACGTGCCGACCGGCAACGTCAAATCGAATTTCTATTTCGAGCAGGCCGAACTCGTTCGCTCGGTCGGCGCCGTATCCGAGCGCACGCACACGCCGCAATCAGCGCGTGGCGATCTGCTGCGCGCGGTGACTCGGGCCTTGCGCGATCGTCAGACCGTCGTTCTCAGCCTGCCGCTTGACGTGCAGGATGCGAAGCTAAACGGCGCGAATGCGCCGCTCGAACTTACGCCGATGCCGGGCCGCTTGCAGCCGGATCCGCAGGACGTGCGCCGGCTTGCCGAAGCGGTGGTGCGCGCGAAACGACCGCTCGTCCTGGCCGGTCGCGGTGCCGTGTTGTCGGATGCCGAAGGTTCTCTGCTAGCGCTCGCCGATCGGCTCGGTGCGCTGGTCGCGACATCGGTCTGCGGCCACGGCCTGTTCGCAGGCAATCCGTGGTCGCTCGGCATCTGCGGCGGCTTTTCCTCGCCTGCCGCGGACGAGCTGATTTCCGAAAGCGATTTCATCCTTGGGTTTGGCGTTAGCTTCACGCAATGGACCACCAAGAAGGGCAAGCTGATTGCGCCGGACGCGACCGTCGCGCAGATCGATATCGAAGCGCCGAAGCTGGGCTACCAGAGGCCGGTGCATTTTGCGGTATTCGGAGACGCAAAAGCGACGGCGGAAGCCCTGCTGACCGCGCTTGGTGCAGCGGAGAAACCCGGGCGCCGCGACGATCGCACGCGCGAGCGCATCCGTTCAGGCGACAACCATCATTTTCCTCATCCCGACGAGTCGAGCACACAGTTCATCGACCCGCGCACGCTGAGCAAGGCCGTGGATGAAATTTTGCCGAAGGATCGCGTGGTCGCTTCCGACTCCGGGCACTTCTGCGGCTGGGTTCCGCGCTACCTTCGCGTTCCCAACCCAAAGGCGTCCTGCCTCAGCCATTCGTTCCAGTCGGTCGGACTCGGGCTCGCTTCCGTGATCGGTCTCGCCGTCGCCAACCCCGGCAAGCTGGCTGTGCTCGGCGCCGGCGACGGCGGGCTTCTGATGTCGATCGCGGATCTCGAAACCGCAATCCGTCTTGGATTGCGGTTGTGCATTCTCGTCTACAATGACAGCTCCTATGCTGCCGAAGTGCATTACTTCCGCCGGCAGGGCTATTCGATCGATATCGTGCAATTTCCGGAAACGGATTTTGCGGCTATCGCGCGAGGCTACGGGGCGCGGGCCGCGACGGTACGGACGCTCACAGACCTCGATCCTGTGCGCGGCTGGGTTAAGGAGGGCGCGCCGGGTGTCTTCGTCATCGACGCCAAGATCAATCCCGATCTCGAAGCCGACTGGCACGCGGAGCATTTTCCATGAAACCGGAATTCAAACTGCCGCTGACCGGCCGCTGCCAGTGTGGAAGCGTGGCCTACAAGATCACTGCGCCGCCGCTTGCCGTCTACGCGTGCCATTGCACGGAATGCCAGCGGCAGTCGGGCAGCGCCTTCAGCCTTTCATTGCTCGCCGACCGAGGTGCGGTCGTTGTCGAAAAAGGTCAACCGGCGGTGTGGGAGCGGCAGCACGAAAGCGGCCGCGTGATCGACTGCGTCATCTGTTCAAAGTGCGGCAGCCGGCTGTTTCATGAGCCGCGCGCGAATATCAAAATTACTATTGTGAAGGCCGGCAGTCTCGATGACACCAGCTGGCTCTTCCCGGTCGGGCATATCTGGACGCGCAGCGCCCAGCCCTGGTTTGCCATCCCGCCAGACGGAGCAAACTGCGACGTGCAGCCGCCGAACTTCGGCAACATCATCGAAGCCTGGCGGCGGCACTGCGCAACTTGACCGGGAGATGGAAACAGGCGGCGCAATTGCTCAAGTGACTTGAATTGGTTTAGCGTGCCGTCCGCAAAAAAAGGACTGCGGTCGGGGGAAGTAACGCATGCTCAAGCTGCCTCACCACAAACGATACGATTTCTTGCCGATCACGAGGCGCAAGCACTATTCGTGGCCCGGCGGCAAGCGGCTGGCGTTCTACGTCGCGCTCAATATCGAACACTTCGCTTTTCAGGCCGGGCAGGGTATCGATCCGCATAACCGCACAGGTCCGCAGACCTCGCGCAACTACGCGTGGCGCGACTATGGCAATCGTGTCGGCAACTGGCGCTTCTTCGAGATTCTCGACGAGCTCAAGTTGCCTGCCTCGATCCTTCTGAATTCGGCGGTGTGCTACGAATATCCGGACATCATCGAGAAGATCAAACAACGGGGTGACGACGTGCTCGGTCACGGCCGCACCAATGCCGAGGTGCTGCGCGGGATGTGGGAAGATGACGAACGCCGCGTTATTCAGGAATGCGTCGACGTCATCACGAAGCATGTCGGCATGAGGCCGACCGGCTGGATGGGGGCGGGCGCCGCCGAGACGAGCGTCACGCCGGATCTCCTCAAAGAGTGCGGCTTTACGCACCTTCTCGACTGGCCAGTCGACGACCAGCCGATCTGGATGCGCACACGCTCAGGGCCGCTGCTGTCGGTGCCTTATCCGATGGAGCTCAACGACGCGGGCACGCTGGCGCTGCGCGATCACACAGGACGGCAGTTCGCCGACATGATCGTCGATCAATTCGAAGAACTGCTCGAAGCGTCGGAAAAGCAACCGCTCGTCTTTTCTCTGTCGCTGCATGGCTTCATTCTCGGACAGCCGTTCCGCCTGCGTCCGCTGCGTCAGGCGCTCAAGCACTGCGTCCAGCACAAACACGCCGACCAGATCTGGTTCACGCGGGCCGGCGAGATCTCGAAGTACTGTTACAGCATGGAGCCTGGGATCATCCCCGGCGGTTGAGGATTGCCATGAATGTGAGCACCACAGCGAACGCGACTACCAAGCTTCTGCGGGCAACGCCCGAGACGGTGCACTGGGGCTATCTCGATGCCACCATCAAGCCCGCGCTTACAATCGATTCCGGCGAGCGTGTAACGATCGAGTGCGCGACCTGCAATCCGGAATGGATGCCTGCCAAGGACAGCGGCTTCGACATCCTTCCTGACATTGTTGAGATCCATCAGAAAGTGAAAAAGGGATCCGGCAACCACATCTTCACCGGGCCCGTCTATATCCGCGGCGCGGCGGTCGGCGATGTGCTCGAGGTCAAGATTCTCGACATCAAGCTCCGGCAAAACTGGGGCTGGAATCTCTTCCGCGGTTACATGGGCACCATCCCCGAGGACTTTCCCTACACCAGGATCATTCACGTCCCGCTCGATCTGAAAGCGAACGTTGCGACCACGGCGTCCGGCTACAAGATCCCGATGGCGCCGTTCTTCGGCCAGCTTGCGGTGGCGCCTGCCGCGGTGTTCGGACGGCAGAACAGCAAGGAGCCGCGCGAATTCGGCGGCAATCTCGACTGCAAGGAACTGACGGCGGGCAGCACGATCTATCTTCCGGTGTGGAACGAGGGTGCATTGTTCTCGACCGGCGACGGGCATGCGGCTCAAGGCGATGGTGAGGTCGACGGAACCGCGATCGAGACTGCGCTCACAGGCACGTTCGAGTTCAATGTGAAAAAGAAGCTCGGCTGGAAGATGCCGCGCGCGGAGACCCCGAGCCATTACATCACATTCGGTCTCGACACAGATCTCGACGATGCCGCACGTCAGGCGCTGAAAGAAATGATCGACTGGATTGTCAGCATGACCGGCATCCACAAGGACGAGGCCTATGCCATGTGTAGCTTCGCCGGCGATCTGCACGTGACGCAGACGGTCAACAACGTCAAAGGCGTGCATGCGATGCTTCAGAAGGGCATTCTGAAGAAGTAGCGTACGCGGCGGCGTCGGCCCTGACCGGTGTCAATTCGGGCATTCTCGGACCAACGTTTTGGCATCATGCGAGCATCAATCGCCTCAATTCACGAAGTTCGAATTTACAGACCGTTTATCGATGGCCTGCGCGCGATTGCAATTCTTACGGTTGTTGGGTCTCACATCAGCCTGCCCGGTTTTAGTGGCGGATTTGTCGGCGTCGATATCTTTTTTGTTATCTCGGGCTATCTGATTATCAATCAGATCGCCGAGGACATCGAGAATAAGCGGTTCAGCATTCTCGACTTCGCTACGCGCAGGACTTTCCGCATTCTGCCGGCATTTCTGCTGGTGATGTTGGTATGTCTTGCGCTCTCCACAACGGTTTTCATGCAAGCCGAGCCGAAAGATTTTGCGGAATCCTTTTTCCTGTCCGCGATCATGTTCGCGAACCATCACTTTTTATCGCACACGGGTTATTTCGACATGGCCGCGGTCACGAAGCCGCTGCTGCACATGTGGTCGCTTGCGGTCGAAGAGCAGTTCTATCTTTTGGCGCCGCTGACATTGCTCGCCATGACCGCGACGACGGCGAAAATGAAGCCGGAAAATCGTCGTCGAACCTGGATCGCGGTTACTTTCGGCCTGGGCATCGTGTCGTTCGTTGCGTGCGTCATATTCACGTACCCGTCCATCAGACCGAACGTTTCATTTTACATTATGCCGACGCGTGGATGGGAGTTCATCCTCGGTGGAGCGGTGCCGGCGTTCGCCACGGTCGTCCGCCGCCTGCCCGCTATCGTCAATAAGAGCCTGGCGATCGCCGGCGCCGCCGCCATTGTGCTCGCCGTTCTTTGCTTCGATGCAGACATGCTCTACCCGTTCTATTGGGTGGCGGTCCCTGTCATCGGCGCGACTTTGATCATCACCGGTGGGCTGGTCGACCCCAGAAACCTTGTCGCGCGCGTGCTTGCAACGAGGCCGATGGTTTGGATCGGTCTTGTTTCCTATCCCTGGTACCTGTGGCATTGGCCTCTGATATCATTCGTTCGTACCATGAACTTCGGCGAACAGAGCTTCGCCGAAGAGATCGGCGCTGCGGCTCTGTCATTGGCGCTTGCGGTTCTCACCTATCGTTTTGTCGAATTGCCGGTGCGACGGCTGCGGAAAAACCGCAAATTCCATCCTGCTGCCGTTGTCGCGCTGGGAACCGCGTCGTGCGTATTGGTTGCCAGCGTGGGGTATCTATGGTCGCTGCGTATTACTCCTCTCATGCTTCCGCAACTGTCGGGCCTCGGGCCGCCCCAAATTTCCGGCCGCGACTATCCACCGGTTTCGCATCGCGGCATTCTGATGGGAGATTCGCATGCGCTCGTCATCGAGCAGTCGTTCAAGGAGTATGCCCGGCGGGCCGGTGCGAGCCTAACCTCGGTATTCGACGTCGGATGCCCGCCGTTCAAAGCGGACGTCAAGGATGGGCGCGGAAGGCCTGCCGCCCGGTGCGATTCGTTTGATCCAAAGGCATTTCAGGGAGCAGAATTTGCGATCATTACAGTACGATGGAATTTTTACCTCGGATTGCCCCAGTCGGATCCGTTCCATCGTTCGTTCGTTCTGATCGATGGTCAGGCCAAGAAGGACCCTTATGAAATATTGACCGCGGGCCTAGCCGCGACACTCTCGGATGCAAAACGCGCGGGTGTCCGTCGTGTCCTGGTCATTGCTCCTCTGCCCGAATTCCCGTGGTACTCGCCGGCCTGCGTCGTGAAGGCAATTCGTGTTGGATCCGATACTTGTTCGATTCTTCGAGCAAAGGTCGATGCAAGGCGAGAACGCACGATGATGATCCTTCGTCAGGCCGTCGCCCCTTTCGAAAACGTCAGACTTATCGATCCGATCAATCTGTTCTGTACAGAAACGGAATGCCGTCCCAACAAGGGCGCCGAACTTTATTTCTTTGATACGAGCCATCTAAGCTCGGCAGGAGCCGAGCGCCTCTACCAAGGATACGAGCGTGATTTTTTATGGGCGCTCACTGGCGATGGTGTCGGGAATAAGGTCTCCCAGGACTCCTCCCGCTGACGGGAGAAACCTACTCTTTATCCCGGAAAAACATTGCCGCATCGGTGCTGAACGCTTTGCGGGAGTCCGGGTCGAGATAGAGCATGTGCCCGCCGCGATAGAGCTTGAACTGCACGCGGCCGGGAGGATCGAAAGCCGGGAGATGATCGATCACATAGCGCGTCATGGCATAGGGCGTGATCATGTCGGAATAGCCATGCGCAATTAGCACACGGAACGATGGCCCGAACGCCAAAAGCACGCGTAAATCATCTTCGGCGCTCGCTTGTACGCGGCCGCCCTGCCAGTCCCAACGATTGGTCACATCGCCGGCCAGAAGCGAGTATGTCATTTCGGTTTTGAAACCGAGCTCGTTGCGAGCATAGCTGGCCATGGCGCCGCCATAGGCGCGCGTGACGGCGTCAAGGATCGGATCGGGCCCCCGCGACGACCGAGACTCAGGATAGGGATCGTCAACTGCGAAAGCGGCATCATAGCGACTGACGATCTTGCCTTCGCCGGCGCGTAGGTTTTTCACATAGGCTCTTGCCGCAAAGCCGCGAGCCTGCGTGACGGCATCAAGCGGCAAGCCGGTCATCTGCGCCACTCGACCGTAAAATGCATTCGCCGTTCCGTCTTTCGGCGGCGCTGCCGCCAAGGTCGTCAGATACTCCGTCATCGCAAATCGTTCCGCTGGTGCGAGGGCCTCGGGTGTGAACGCCTGCTTACGTTCGAGCTCGGCGGCGACGAGCGACGGCAGCTGTAAAGCAGCGTGCAGCGCGGAACCGTCGTCGCCGAAAGTGAGCCAGCCCTCGAGCAAAGGCGACAGCATGACAATCCCGTTGATCGCAATACCCTGATCCCGTTGAAGCGCTCGTGCAGTCTTGGCCGCGCGAAAACCGCCATAGCTTTCGCCAAACAAATATTTCGGCGACCCGGCGCGATTGTTCTTGGCGACGTAAAGCGAAATCGCCTTGGCCATGGCGTCGGCGTCGCTGCGCACACTCCAGAAGTGCTTGCCATCCTCACCTTTGGCCGCCCGGCTCCAGCCTGTACCGATCGGGTCAATCAGCACCAGATCGGTGAAGGCGAGCCAGGTGTCCGGATTGTCACGCAGGTTCGCGTGCGTGGCGTCATGCTGATCCCGCCCGAAATCGAGAATGCGCGGACCGACCAGGCCAAGGTGCAGGAAAGCGGATGCCGCGCCCGGTCCGCCATTGAAAACGAACGTCAGCGGACGGTTCGCTGCGCCGCTCTTTGCAACATAGGCGGTGTAGAACACCGCCGCGCTTTGCTCACCCGATTGATCATAGAACGCCAGCGTGCCGGCGGTCGCCGTGTAAGCAAGCTTCCCGCGGGACGTGTCGATTGAATGCTCGGTGACGGCATCGGCCGGCAGCAGCCGCAGCACGCCTTTCGCAGTCTCCTGCCGTTCGACGGCAGTCTGTTCCCCGGCCGGTTGTGCCCGGCTTTTGGTGGCCTCGTCTGCATTCGCGGAATGAAACGTACCGGCAAGAACTACGGCCAGCGCGAGGCGTTGGAGGAAGGGAAGGGACATCGGCGCATGCAACTCCTGTGATGCCCCCGAATTCTCTGGCGTAGTGTTGGCCTAACGTCTGCCGCGGAAATTCGGACGACGCTGCTGAGGGGCGGCGGCCGGTGCGTCGCCCTTGTGACGGAAACTGATGCGCCCGCGTTGTAGATCGTAGGGCGACATTTCGACGATAACCCGGTCACCGACACCTGTACGGATGCGGAATTTCCGCATCTTGCCGGCTGTGTAGGCCAGAACCTCATGATCGTTGTCGAGCTTCACCCGGAAGTTTCCGTCCGGGAGAACCTCGGTCACCGTACCGTCAAACTCCAGCAGTTCTTCTTTCGCCATCCAGTCGACTCCAATTGCCTCACCGTGGCCGATAGCCGGCGCTGCGGCGCGGCTCGTTCGGGCGCTTCAGGAATGTAACATTTCCGATGCCGCTTGGCTCCCCTGCCGTGGCGTCCTGCCGGTGCGCGGGTTGCCCGTTCTGGCTCGGACGGTCTTGGCGGCTATTGCCGCCGTTATGGGGCCGGTGGCCGTTGTTGCCGGGACGGCCATGACCGCCGCCGTGACCACCGCGGTGACCGCGCTGTTGCTTGCCGCGATGCGGTCGGCCGCCGTGGCGAGCCTCTGTCGGTTGCGGGGCCGCATGGCCCGCCGGCTTGCCCGTGCGCCGGTCGGTTGCCGGGATGGTCATGCGGATCAGTCGCTCGATATCGCGAAGGTAGGCCCGCTCCTCATGGTCGCAGAACGAGATCGCCACGCCGTCGGCACCGGCGCGCGCGGTGCGGCCAATGCGATGGACATAACTTTCGGGGATGTTCGGAAGATCGTAGTTGACCACGTGACTGACGCCGTCGACGTCAATGCCGCGAGCGGCAATGTCGGTGGCAATCAGGGTACGCAATCGGCCGTTGCGGAACGCCGCAAGAACGCGCTCGCGCTGGTTCTGCGACTTGTTGCCATGGATCGCTTCGGCGGCGTGACCGGCCTTTTGCAATCCGCGTACGACCTTGTCGGCGCCATGCTTGGTGCGGGTGAACACCAGAACGCGGTCGGTCTTTTCGGTTTTGAGCACCTCGATCAGTAGCGATGCTTTCGATGCCTTTTCGGTGTGGATGACACGCTGCTCGATTCGCTCGACAGTCGTGGCTTGCGGCGTGACGGCCACGCGGGCAGGTTCGCGCAGCATCGCGTCGGCGAGTCTGGTGATTTCCTGCGGCATGGTCGCCGAGAAGAACAACGTCTGCCGCTGCTTCGGCAGCATAGCGACGATCTTCTTGATGTCGTGGATGAAGCCCATGTCGAGCATGCGATCGGCTTCATCGAGCACCAGCACCTCGATCTGGTCGAGGCGCAGTGCGCGCTGATGAACCAGGTCGAGCAGGCGGCCGGGCGTTGCAACCAGCACTTCGGCCCCGCGCGCAAGCGCGCGCACCTGCCGGTTGATCGGTACGCCGCCGATCGCGAGCGCGATCTCGAGCGGGCGGATGTGTCGGCCATAGGCACGGAAGCTGTCGGCGATCTGGCCGGACAACTCGCGCGTCGGCGAAAGCACCAGCACGCGGCAGGATTTCTGCGCCGGACGCTGACGCTTGTTGAAGAGATGATTCAGGATCGGCAGTGCGAAAGCCGCGGTCTTGCCGGTGCCGGTCTGCGCGATGCCGATGACGTCGCGGCTTTGGCACACAAGGGGGATAGTCTGGGCCTGGATCGGGGTTGGAGTGACGTATTTCTCTTGCGCGAGTGCGCGAAGGATCGGCTCAGCGAGGCCGAACTCGTTAAATGAAGTCAATGAGTCTCTTTCTTATATGGCGAGCCGGCCGTGCTGCGGTTGCAGCCGGCGGAATCGCGGGTTCTTAAAGACATCCCGCGTGGCCAGGGTTGTCGCTTGTTGGAAAAACGGAGGAGGCGGGGCGAAATTCGTCGTAATGAGTTTCGTGCACGCAGCCCGCAAACCCGAGATCGGGTCTTTCTTCCGTTGGCGGTCATATGACAGGTGCTCGTGGTCTTTTCAAGGCATAAGCGGGGATTGCTGCCGCACATGATGAATAAAAGCCTTTTTCGGCCTTGCCAGCTCGCCATTTTCGGTCCGGACCGCTCCGCCGATGCAATAGACAAGCCCCCGTAGATCGGGGAATGTCGGGCCGGAAACCCAGTCCTCGGGCCAGAAAGACACTCCGGAGTTCTCGTAATGCCGTTTCCCCGGGCCTCTTCGGCCCTTTCCCGCTTTACCGTCCTCGATTTGACCCGTGTGCGATCGGGGCCAACCTGCGTCCGCCAGCTTGCTGACTGGGGCGCCAATGTCATCAAGATTGAGACGCCACCGCATCTGGAAAAAGGCGAAGGGCCGGGCGGACCACGCTCGAATGCCGATTTCCAAAACCTGCATCGCAACAAGCGCAGTATCACCCTTGATCTGAAATCGCCGCAGGGGCTGGCGGCGTTCAGGCGGATGGTCGAAAAGGCAGATGTCGTGGTTGAGAATTTCCGCCCGGACGTGAAGGACCGTCTCGGCATCGACTACGAGTCGCTGAAGAAGATCAACAAGCGCATCGTGCTCGGCAGTATCTCTGGTTTTGGCCAGGACGGACCCTATCGTGACCGTCCGGGCTTCGATCAGATCGCGCAAGGCATGGGCGGGCTGATGTCGATCACGGGACTGCCGGGACAAGGGCCGGTGCGCGTCGGCATTCCGATTGCCGATCTGTCTGCCGGCCTGTTCTGCGCTCTTGGCATTCTCGTCGCACTGCTCGAGCGCGAAGTTTCCGGTGAAGGCCAATGGGTGAACACGTCTTTGCTGCAGGCGCAGATATTCATGCTCGACTTCCAGGCCGCGCGCTGGCTGCAGATGCATGAGGTCGCGAAGCAGGCCGGCAACAACCATCCGACCAGCATTCCGACCGGAGTATTCAAGACCAAGGATGGCCATATCAATATCGCGTCGACCGGTCAGGTGATGTGGGAGCGGCTGTGCAACGCGCTTCAGGCGCCGGAGCTGATCAAGCATCCCGACTATGCGACCGGCGCGTTGCGCTCGAAAAACCGCGACACGCTCAACGCCGAGATCGACAAGAGGACGGCGCACAAGACCAGCGCGGAATGGATAGATATCTTCAACAAGATCGGCGTGCCATGCGGGCCGATTTACGCAATTGATGAGATGTTCGCGGACGAGCAGGTCAAGCACGTCGGTATCGCGCAAGCTGCGCAGCGCCCCGACGGCAGCGAGCAGGTTTTCGTCGGTCAGCCGGTGAAGCTTTCGCGCACGCCAAGCAAGATCGTGGCGACGCCGCCGGCGCAAGGCCAGCACACCGACGAGGTGCTTAAGGAATTCGGCTTCGCCGACAATGAAATTGCCGAGCTGCACAAGGCGCAAGCGGTGTAAGGCCACCCGTCAGCGTTTGGCCACGATGAAGTGACGACGAAGGAGACGTGAATGACCCAGACCGACAAAATGCTGTCCCGCAAGGAGGGCGGCGTCGGCTATCTCATCTTCAACAATCCGGAACGGCACAATGCGGTGTCGCTGGAAATGTGGGACGCGGCCTCGGGGATTCTCGCCGATTTCGCTTCCGACAGAGCGATCCGCGTCGTGGTGCTGACGGGCGCCGGCGGCAAGGCCTTCGTTTCGGGCGCCGACATTTCCAAGTTCGAAAGCGAGCGCTCCAGCAAGGACGCGATCGACCGCTACAATCGCGCGGTCGATCAGGCGAACACGGCGGTCTACGAATTTCCGAAGCCGACCATTGCGATGATCCGTGGCTATTGCATCGGCGGCGGTGTCGGTCTCGCGCTGTGCTGCGATCTACGAATTTGTTCGGACAATTCGAAATTCGGTGTCCCTGCGGCGAAGCTTGGCCTCGGCTATGGATTTAAGGGCATCAAAAAACTGGTCGATGTCGTGGGGCCTTCTTTCGCCAAGGAGATCTTTTTCACCGCCCGTCAGTTCACCGCATCGGAGGCGCTGCAGATGGGCCTGGTCAACCGTGCGCTGCCCGACGCGGAAGTCGAGGAATATGTGAAGGACTACGCCGAGACGATCAGCGGCAATGCGCCGCTTACAGTCAATTCCGTCAAGTATATTGTCGGCGAGGTGGTCAAGGACGAGAGCAAGCGCGATCTCAAGCGTTGCGACGACCTGGTGGCGCAATGCTTCGCCAGCACCGATTATATTGAGGGCCGCAAGGCCTTCATGGAGAAGCGGAAGCCGGCATTCACCGGCTCGTAAGACGTTATCCGGGGCGAAGAGATCTTCGCGGCCGGTGTTGGTACAAGAAATGTCAAATAACAGCCGCGGTTAGCGGCGGATTCTGGGGAGGAAGCGCGTGGCGTCGGTCGAGTTGCGGGGCCTGACCAAGCGATACGGCGCTGCTGCCGTGGTCGACGATATATCGCTTACCATCGAGCACGGTCATCTCGTTTGCCTGCTTGGCCCGTCGGGCTGCGGCAAGACGACCACACTGCGGCTGATCGCAGGCTTCGTCGAGCCGAGCGAAGGCGAAATCCGCGTTGGCGACAGGCTGGTGTCCTCGCCGGCAAACACCTTGCCGCCCGAACGGCGCAACATGTCGATGATCTTCCAGAGTTACGCACTGTGGCCGCACATGACGGTCGCCGAGAACATTGTATATGGGCTCAAGCTCAGGAAAATGGACCGGGAGACCATCGGCAAGAAGCTCGATGCGATCCTTGCAACGACCAAGCTGGCGCCGCTGGCGGAACGCTATCCGGGCGAGTTGTCGGGCGGACAGCAGCAGCGCGTCGCGCTTGCACGCGCGCTGATCGTCGAACCGGAAACGTTGTTGCTCGACGAACCGCTTTCCAATCTCGACGCGAACCTGCGCGAGGAGATGCGGTTCGAGGTACGACGGCTGCATGACGCGTACCGCTACACGACGGTCTACGTCACGCACGACCAATCGGAGGCAATGACCACTGCCGACCTAATCTGCGTCATGAACGGCGGCAAGATCGAACAGTCCGGCCCGCCGGAGGAGATCTACGACCGGCCGCGCTCGGAGTTCGTCGCGCGCTTCATTGGCTCGAGCAACGTCATCAGGGGTAACGGTCTCGACGGATCAAGCATCGATCTTGCCGGCGCGCCGCTCAAATGCAGCGGAGCGAAAATCAGCTTGGGCGTGGCGACACCGGTATCGATTCGACCGCACGACATCGCGATTTCCGCAACGAAACGTCAGGGCGAAAACGTCGTACCGGCGACTGTGGTGCGACAGGTCTTTCTCGGCGGCAGCCGGGATTATATGGTTGAGGCGAAGGATGGCACCCAGCTGCGCGTGCTCACTGGTGCGGGTGAGAACATCCCGCAAGGCAGTGCCGTCTGGCTGTACCTGCCGCCGGAGCGCTGCCGCGCACTGAGCGGATAATAAGTCGGGGGCAAACGACTAATCAGGGCAAGGGAGGATACGTCGATGAAACGCTCAAAAATTACACGCCGCGACGTGCTGGTCGGCTCGAGCGCGCTCGTTGCGGGCGCCGCATTTTCGACAAGGGTCATGTCGGCGGCACCGCCGGCGACGGCCGTCACACCGGCGTTGATCGAAGCCGCCAAGAAAGAAGGAAAGGTGGTCTGGTACACCTCGGTCGACCTCAAGCTCTCGGAGCAGATCGGCAAGGCTTTTGAAGCGAAATATCCCGGTGTGACGTGCAAAGTGGAGCGCACCGGCGCGGAACGACTGCTGCAGCGCATCGGTCAGGAATACACGGCGAATGTGCACGCGGTCGACGTGGTCAACTCGTCAGACGCGTCGCACCTCGTCTACTGGAAGGATCAGGGCATGCTGGCGCCCTACGTTCCGGAAGACGTTGCGAAATTCTATCCGGCCGAGCACAAGGATATTGACGGCAACTTCGCCAGCTTCCGCGTGTTTCTGTGCGTCATTGCCTACAACACCAACCTGGTGAAGAAGGAAGAGGCGCCGAAAAGCTTCGCCGATCTGCTCGACCCGAAGTGGAAGGGCAAAATCATCAAGGCGCATCCGGGTTACAGCGGCACTATCATGACGGCGACCTACCAGATCTCGCGCGATCTCGGCTGGAGCTATTTCGAGAAGCTCGCGCAGCAGAACATCCTGCAGGTCCAGTCGGCCGCTGATCCGCCGAAGAAGCTCGCGCTCGGTGAGCGCGCTATCCAGGCTGACGGCGTCGAATATCTGATCTTCCAGGAAAAGGAGAAGGGCCAGCCGGTCGAGCCGGTCTATGCCACAGAGGGCACGCCGATCATCATCGGGCCGAACGGGCTGTTCAAGGCGGCGCCGAATCCGAACGCGGCGCGGCTGTTCCAAAGCTTCTGCTTCTCACCCGAGTGCCAGAAGCTCGCCGTCGAAATTGGCGGTTTGCGTTCCGTGCATCCGCAGGTTCCGGAACATCAAGGCCGTACGCCGCTGAGCAAGATCAAGCTGATGAAAGATGATGCGGCGGCCGTGCTTAAGAACGGCGAACAGATTAAGGCGCGCTACGTCAAGATCTTTCATGTGTAACGGTTTGAGTCTCCCCCCACATGGGGGAGGCTCTTCTTTCCTCCAACGGTCTGTCCGATGACGGCGGTCGCATCAACCGCACCGATTGCAAGGCGGCGGCTCGGCTTCGATCTGTCGAAGCCGGTGCTGCTCGCCTTCGCGGTGATTCTATTCGCGCTGATCGCGATGCCGCTGTCATGGCTGATCTTCTACGCCTTCACCGACAAGAGCGGTGCCTTCACCTTCGACAATTTCCATCGGCTGGTGTCCGACGCAGCCTATCTCGATCCACTATTGACCACTTTTGCGCTTGCCACCCTGTCGGCGTTGATCTGCTGCGTGGTGGCGGCGCCCATGGGCTGGCTGGTGGCGCGCACCGATATGCCGCTGCGTCGCACGATTCGCCTGCTGGTGACCGCTTCGTTCGTGACCCCGCCGTTCCTTGGGGCGATCGCCTGGGAACTGCTGGCCGCGCCGAACAGCGGACTGCTCAATCAGCTTTATCGCGAGCTCACCGGGGCAGGGCAGGATTTTCATCTGCTCAACATTTACAGCTTCACAGGCCTGGTGTTTGTCATCAGTTGCTACACGTTTCCCTATGTCTTCGTGCTGGTTGCCAATTCGCTCGACCGCACTCCCGGTGATTTGGAAGATGCGTCCGCCATTCTCGGCGGCAAGGCCTGGGACACCGCGCGCCGCATCACCATTCCGCTCGCCCTTCCAGCGATGCTCGCGGGCGCACTGGTTGCTTTCCTGCAGGCGATGACGCTGTTCGGCTCGCCGGCGATCCTGGCGATGCCGGCCGGCTTCCATACGATGACGACCAAGATCTGGAGCCTGTTCCAATTTCCGCCCAAGCCCGAGCTGGCTGCAGCCGCTTCGCTCCCGCTTCTTATCCTTACGATAATACTGCTGCGCGCGGAGCATATGGTGCTCGGCCGGCGCGGATACTCTGTCGTCGGCGGCAAGAACAGCGAGCCGCGCATCGTCCGGCTCGGCGGCTGGCGCTGGGTGCTGCTGGCAGGCGCAATGCTTGTGCTGATGTGTCCGGTATTCCTGCCATATTTTGCGCTGCTCAATGCGTCGTTCTCCAAAGTCGCTTCGCATCTGGTGTGGTTCAACAACTTTACCCTGCAGAACCTGCATTTCGTCTTCTACGAGCTGTCGGCGACGCAACTCGCGCTGCGCAATACCTTCATCCTCGGAACGCTGGCGGCGACGGCCGGCACGATCCTCGCGGTGGTGATCTCCTACGTCACGGCACGCCAAGCAGTCGCCGGTCATCGCGCGCTCGGCTTTCTTGCCACTGCGCCGGTCGCCATTCCCGGTATTGTGCTCGGCGTCGGGCTGTTCTTCACCTATACGCGGCCGCCCTTCGTGCTGTACGGCACCTTGTGGATTCTTCTAATTGCTTTTGTCACCTTGAGCCTGCCGGCAGCCTACCAGCAGATGCAATCGGCGCTGCACGCCGTGCATCCCGAACTGGAGGATGCGAGCCGCATCCTAGGTGCAAGCCGGCTGCGCTCGCTTTGGCAGATCACCGCGCCGCTGTTGCGTACGAGCGTGATCGCCACATGGTGCTTCGTCTTCGTTGGTGTCATCCGCGAATTGTCGGCGGCGATCATGCTGTTCACTTCGGAAACCAAGGTGCTGTCGGTGCTGATTTATGATCTCAACGAGAGCGGCGATCTCGCCGCCATCGCGGTGCTCGGGCTGCTGATGTTGGTCATCACCTTCGTGATCGTGGCGCTGGCCAACAGCCTGCGGCTCGGGGCTTCACGTCGCGTCGACCCGACCCGATGACAGCGGTGTAGGTTGTGAGCGGAAATCTACCCAAGGTATCCGTCGCCGAGCAACTTGCCGAACGCATCGCTGCGCTGCGCTCGGACCGGCTACCATCGGCGGTGCGGCGGAAATGCGAGGATTTGCTGATCGACGTCGCCGGGCTTTGTGTTACGGCCCGTAACACGGACTACATCAGCAGCGCGATCGCCGGCTGCGACGATGAAGGCCCGTGCACGGTGTTAGGTCATGCGCGCACCTTCAGCGCGGCAAGCGCGGCCTTCATCAACGGGACCGCGGCACATGGCGAGGATTTCGACGATACGTTCGAGGGCGGTCCGGTGCACGCCGGCGCGGTCATCGTGCCCGCGGTGCTCGCGGCTTGCGAACGGCATCGGCCCGACGGTTCTGCCGCGTTGCTCGGCATCGCGGTCGGGACGGAGGTCATGTGTCGCTTGAGCACGGTCGTGCCGAAGGCAGTGCACAAGGCT
>JBKPRE010000035.1:0-23726 GCA_046734435.1 Pseudomonadota bacterium
ATAGAACACCCGTGCCATCGGCTCGATGCGCTCGTTGAGCCGCTTCGCCTCGGCAAGGTCATTCTTCTGCACGGCGCGGAAAAGCCGCGCCTGCAGATCGGCGATCACGCTGCCCGAGCCCGACAGCAGCCCGTTGCAGCCCAGCACCAGCGACGAGAACAGCCACGAGCTGTGCGTCGTCAGCACGTTCACGGGACGTGGCAGATTCTGCAGCGTGCGGATGTGCCACTCGTGATGCGGCACGTTGCCGATCCAGTCCTTGATGGCGCGGATCGACGGCACCTCCTCGCACATTTTCAGCAGCGTGTCCTTCGGATAGCCCTGCCCGGTCGCAAGCGGATACTGGAAGACGATCAACGGCAGATCGGTTGCATCCGCAATGCGTTTGACGTGCGCGAGCGCCATCGCGGGCGACTGGCCGAGCGTGAACGGCGCCGGCGGAAAAACCAGCAGCGCCGATGCACCGCCCTGCGTTGCCATGCGGGCGATACGCGCAGCCTCGATGCTGCCGTCGGCCCAGATGCCGTTCACAAGCGGAAGGCGCGCACCGATCTCGTCCTGCGCGATGTCGAGCACGCGCTTCTGCTCGTCGAAGGTGCACGAGGCCACTTCGGTCGAGTGCGCGTTGATCGTGATCGCGGACAGACCTTCGACCGATGCGACGTCGCGCAGATGCTTGCGGAAGCTTGCCTCGTCGATGGCGAGATCATTGTCGAACGGCAGCAGAACCGCCGGAATCACGCCGTGGGGGACATAGACCGTCCGCTGAGCCATGAGCCTCTCCGGGTTCGAAATTGGCGCGACAAGTATAGTTCAGACGACCAGCGCGCCGCCATCGATATAGACCACCGATCCGGTCGCGAAGCCGATCGCCATAAACGCGAGGATTTGCTGGGCGATGTCTTCGCTGGCGCCCACGCGGCCGACCGGCAGAGATGCGGCGGTCTTCGCCAGCATGTCGCGGCGGGCGGCTTCCGGCATGCTGGCGCGGATCGGGGTATCAATTGTCCCAGGCGACACTGCATTGACCCTGACAGGGGCCAATTCCAGCGCCAAGCCCTTGGTCAAAGATTCGAGCGCGCCGTTGACCGCGCCGACAATCGCCGCACCGGGCCGGGGCCGTGTGCTGAGGTATCCCGTCACAAGCGTAAGCGAGCCGCCGGGACGGATCTCGGCCGAACGCGCGACGCGCCAGGCGCCCCAGAATTTGCTTTCCATGGTCGCGCGCACATCGTCCATGGCAACGGTTTTGAAAGGGCCCGTGCGCAGCTGCGCGGCCGTCACCACGACATGGTCGACCGGCCCGCATGTCCGGAAAAGAGCCGCGACGCTTTCGTCGCTGGTGACATCGGCGGCGATGGCCTTCGCGCCGATCTTGTCGGCAGCAGCCTTCAGACGATCGGCGTTGCGGGAGGCAATCACCACGTCGGCGCCCTCCCTCTTGGCGAGCTCCGCGGTTGCAAGACCGATGCCGGACGACCCTCCGACCACGACGACTTTCTTTCCGGCAAGCGACATCTTTTGCCTTCCCTCGTTGGAGACGCGTTTTAAGCGATAACCGAATAGGCGTGACGTTCCCGCCGCTCGAGGAGCGGCAAGGCGCCTTCCAGCACGAGCTTCTTGAAGTGCGGGGTTTGCTGATGATCGATGAATGCCTGCTCGTCCTTGTACTGTTCGTAAAGCAGAAATTCATTTGGATCGTCGTTCGAGCGATTGACGATGAACTCCAGGTTGCCCGGCTCCTGCCGGGCCGCCGGAGCAAGCTCACGCAGAATGGCTTCGATTTTTTCGGCCTGCCCTTCGCGGGGCCGCCATTGGGCGACGATCACATATGTCATGATTTACCTATTGGAGGTTGGAAGCCCCGAACACTTCCGTGATTAAACCGCAGCCCTGACGTCGCCGGCAAACCCGAATTCCGCCGACAACCGGTCGGCGGCCGCGCGAACGACCCGCGCCCGTTTCTGCAGCGCCTCGATCGACAAACGCCAGACCGGCCCCGAAACTCCGATGGCGCCAATGGCCTGCCCACTGAAATCGCGAACCGGCACGGCCACACAGCGCACTTCGGCATCGAACTCGCCATCGTCGATGGCAAGGCCGGTGCGCCGCACTTCGGCAACTTCACGCCGCAATGGTTCGACCGCCGTGATCGACTTCGGCGTGAATGCCTTGAGATCGGCGCGCGTCAGATAGCGCTCGAACTGATCGACCGGCAAGGCCGCCAGCATGATCTTGCCGAGAGCCGTGCAGTGCGCAGGACGCACGGCGCCGGCGCGATCATTGAGCTGGAACGCGCCCCTCCCGCCCGTGCGCGCCAGCACGACCACCGCATCGTCCATCCGCACCGAAAAATGCGCGCTCTCTCCGGTTTCACGCGAAAGATCCTCGAGGATGGGCGTGGCCAGGCTCACCATTTCCACTTCGTCGAGTGCACTTGCCGCCAGCGCAAACAAGGGCCGGCCGATGCGATATCGCTTGGAATCCGGCATCTGACGCACATAGCCGAGCGACACCAAAGTCTTGACCAGATGAAATGTCGTCGAGTTGTGCAACCCGACCCGCTTGGAAAGATCGGCCAGGCCAATGCCATCCCTGTTGCGGGCGATCTCCTCCATGATGGCGAAGGCGCGCGCAAGCGATTGCACGCCGCTGCGCGGCTGGCCAGCGCCGGGCGGCGCGGAAGCGCGCTCAGGGACCCTTGCCGCGGTACTCCTCGGTTTACTTTGCGCTTTCACTGCTCACGCCCCCAGTATTGCTATTTCGCAGGCACCGCATCGGGAAGATAGCGCTTGCCGAAGACCGGCTCCTTGTACGGCGTCGGCGGCAATTGCCACGCTCCTGTCGAAGGTGGACGCACTTCCGCGTCCACATGCACGTCGAGCAGATAAGGCTTGTTAGCCTTGATCGCGTGCTCGAGCGCGCCCTTGAAGTCCTGCGACTTTGTCACCGTCATCGCTTCGACGCCGGTCGCGCGCGCCCAGCCGGCGAAGTCCGGATTATAGGGTTTGTTGTTCGGCCCCTCGTGGAACATGGTGCCATGCTCGCGACCCCCGAACATGCCGAGCTGGATGTCGCGGATCGAAACCCAGCCGAAATTATTCCAGATCACCCAGACTACAGGAATATTGTACTCGACCGCGGTGCAAAGCACGTGCGGCACCATAGTGAAGCAGCCGTCGCCGGTGACGGCGACGACCGGGCGATCGGGCGCGGCAAGTTTGGCGCCAAGCGCGCCCGCGGCGCCGAAGCCCATGCCGGAAAAGCCCCACGAATTAAGCATGGTCTGAGGGCGCCTGGCCTTCCAGAACTGCATGTACCAGTTGTGGCTGACGCCGACGTCGCAGCACAGGATGGCGTCCGGCGGCAGCACGGCCTGACAATCTGCGACGATACGCTCGGGCCGGATCGGCGACGCATGCGTTTCGAAATTCGGGCGGATAAAATCGTCCCATTCGGACTGCCATTTTCGCACATCGGCGATCCATGCCTTTGTCGCTTCCTGCTTCGGATTGCGCCTGTCGATTTCTGCCAGCAACTGCCGGAGGAAGGTGCGCGCGTCGGCCATCAAGCCGATGTCTGGCGGATAATTACGGCCAAGCTCGGCTGGGTCGACATCCGCATGGATCAGCTTGGTTTGCGGAAAATTCCACGAATAGCCCGGCATCCATGACGATGCCGAGCGATCATCGAAGCGCGCGCCGATGGCGACGACGAGATCTGCGCGCCGGCCCGCTTCGTTCGCCGGGTACGCGCCGTTGCGCCCGATGAACCCGAGCGCGAGCGGATCGGTCATGTCCAGCGCACCCATGCCGTTCGGGGATGAGATCACCGGGATCTGCAGCCGGTGCGCGAATTCGGTTAGCTCACGGGACGCTTCCGACAGGGTAACCCCGTGGCCGACGAAGATGACGGGCCGCCGAGATTTGAGAATGAGATCGATGCACCCCGCGATTTCCTCGGGCGAAGCGCCGCTGCGCTGCGCATTGAGCGGCGGTGACGGTGGCGGCATTTCGACGTCGCCTTCTTCCTGGAAGACGTTGAACGGCACGTCGACGTTCACCGGACCGGGCCGGCCAGACAGCATCGTCGTGGTTGCCTGACGCAAGGCGAGCGGCAGCATATCCACGCGCGTCGGCTGGAAACTGCGCTTGACCACCGGGCGGATAATGTTCGGGAAGTCGGCCTGGAAGTGCGTGTTGATTTCCTGGAACGGGCTGCGGTTGAACTGCGACGTCGGCACATTCGCCGTGATCGCGAGCAGCGCGGAGGAGTCCGAGATCGCGAGCGCGAGCGGCATCACGATATTGCAGGAGCCCGGCCCGCAGGAGGTCAGCGTCGCCACGGCCTCATGCCGCACCCGGAAATAGGCGTCGGCCATGTGAGCGGCTACTTGCTCGTGGCGTGGCGAGACCAGGGCGACGCGGTCGCGCGCCTCATAAAGGGAGTCCAGAATGCCGACGTTGCCATGCCCGCAAATCCCAAAAACGTAGGGGATTTTGCTGTCGATCAGATATTCGGTAATGAGATCCGCACCCTTCATCCGTGGCATCGCGTTCCACCCGTGCTGGTCGGCCTATCTTATTGAAAAGACAGGTTTTTACTTTTCCGACAATACGAGACTGAGTTTAACCATATCGGCGATGGCGGGACAACGTTGTTCCCGCGTGGGTCGGGCGATGTTGTCCCCTACCTAATATCGCACCTCCGGAACGGAACTTTCCCGGCATTAGCGGATTTAATTGCTGGCGGGCGCTCCAGGGTGGCCAATAGCTGGAGCGATCGAGAGGGGGGCAGGGTTTGTCCCAATAAACGGCGAACAAATCATGGCAGCGCAGCTTCGAGATGATCGGGCGCTGACCGTGCGGTTCGGACCTTGTCGCCTCCGATCGCCCCCGCCGCGCGTAAGCGTGGCGATGAAGGCGGGTTATTCGGGAGGCGTCGATGCAACCAACTACGGTCACTAACAAGAATATCGCCAACGGCGTGCCGAAAAAGCGCACGGGCAAGTCTGACGACGACAGTTCCGCCCCCGGCTCCCCACTGGAATTGCAAAGTCTTTTACAGGCGCTGCGCGCAATGCGTGCCGGCGACTTTTCCGTGCGGATGACCGGCGAGGAAGACGGCCTCCTCGGCAAGATCGCGGATACATTTAACGACATCGTTGCCGCCAATCAGCGCATGGCCGTGCAGATCGAGCGCGTCGGCCAGATGGTCGGGCGCGAGGGCCAGACGCGTCATCGCGTGAAGTTCGACCTCTCCCGTGGAGCCTGGGGCGAGATCGAATCCTCGGTCAACACGCTGATCGACGATCTAATCTGGCCGACCAAGGAAGTCACAACGGCGGTCGCCGCGGTCGCGCAAGGCAACCTGCTCAACACCGTTCGCACCGAGGTCGATGGCCGCCCCCTCAAGGGCGAATTCCTCGAAGCCGCGACCATCGTTAACACGATGATCAAGCAGCTTAGCGTGTTCACATCGGAAGTGACGCGCGTCGCGCGCGAGGTCGGCACCGAAGGCAAGCTCGGCGGCCAGGCGCAGGTGCGCGAAGTGACTGGCGTGTGGAAGGACCTCACCGAGAGCGTGAACTCGATGGCGAGCAACCTGACCGCCCAGGTGCGCAACATCGCCGAAGTCACCATCGCCGTTGCCGACGGCGACTTGTCCAAGAAAATCACTGTCGACGTGCGCGGCGAGATCCTTCAGCTGAAGGAAGCCATCAACACGATGGTAGACCAGCTGCGTTCCTTCGCCTCGGAAGTGACGCGTGTCGCGCGCGAGGTCGGCACCGACGGCAAGCTCGGCGGCCAGGCGCTCGTGCCTGGTGTTGCCGGCACCTGGAAAGACCTGACCGACTCGGTCAACGCGATGTGCGGGAACCTGACCGACCAGGTCCGTAACATCGCGCAGGTGACGACCGCGGTTGCCCGCGGCGACCTGTCGCGCAAGATCACCGTCGACGTGCGCGGCGAAATTCTCGAACTCAAGGACACCATCAACACGATGGTGGACCAGCTCAACTCATTTGCCTCGGAAGTGACGCGCGTCGCGCGCGAAGTCGGCACCGAAGGCAAGCTCGGCGGTCAGGCCCAGGTGCCCGGTGTCGCCGGCACCTGGAAGGATTTGACCGACAGCGTCAACTTCATGGCCGGCAACCTGACCGCACAGGTCCGCAACATCGCCGACGTCGCAACCGCCATCGCCGGCGGCGACCTGTCGAAGAAGATCAGCGTGAACGTGTCGGGCGAGATCCTGCAGTTGAAGGAAACCGTCAACACGATGGTGGATCAGCTCAACGCCTTCGCCGGCGAAGTGACGCGCGTCGCGCGCGAAGTCGGCACCGAAGGCCGGCTCGGCGGCCAGGCCAGCGTGCTCGGGGTGGCCGGCACCTGGAAGGATTTGACTGACAGCGTGAACTCGATGGCGGGCAATCTGACCGCCCAGGTCCGTAACATCGCCGAAGTGACCACCGCCGTCGCGCGCGGCGACCTGTCGCGCAAGATTACGGTGGACGTGAAGGGCGAAATTCTCGAGCTCAAGGACACCATCAACACGATGGTGGACCAGCTCAACTCGTTCGCGTCGGAAGTGACGCGCGTCGCGCGCGAAGTCGGCACCGAAGGAAAATTGGGTGGCCAGGCGCAAGTGCCGGAAGTGGCAGGCACATGGAAAGACCTGACCGACAACGTCAACTTCATGGCGTCGAACCTGACCGCGCAGGTCCGCAACATCGCCGAGGTGGCGACCGCGATCGCCAATGGCGACCTGTCGAAGAAAATCACCGTGGACGTGCGCGGTGAACTGCTGCAGCTGAAGGAGACGCTCAACACCACGACCGACCAGCTTCGCTCTTTCGCGGGCGAAGTGACGCGCGTCGCGCGCGAGGTCGGCACGGAAGGTCGCCTCGGCGGCCAGGCCAACGTGCCGGGCGTCGCCGGCACCTGGAAGGACCTGACCGACAACGTCAACGGGCTGGCGGCCAACCTCACCACGCAGGTCCGCAATATCGCCGAAGTAACCACCGCCGTCGCGCGCGGCGACCTGTCGCGCAAGATCACCGTCGACGTGAAGGGCGAAATTCTCGAGCTCAAGAACACCATCAATACCATGGTGGACCAGCTCAACGCGTTTGCCTCGGAAGTGACGCGCGTCGCGCGCGAAGTCGGCACCGAGGGCAAACTGGGCGGCCAGGCGCAGGTGCCCGGCGTCGCCGGCACCTGGAAGGACCTGACCGACACCGTGAATGTGATGGCCGCCAACCTCACTGAGCAAGTGCGCGGCATCGTCAAAGTCGTGACCGCGGTCGCGAACGGTGAGCTCAAGCAAAACCTCGCGGTGAAGTCGAAGGGCGAGGTCGCGGCGCTCGCCGAAACCATCAACAATATGACGGACACGCTGGCGATTTTTGCCGATCAGGTGACGACCGTGGCGCGCGAGGTCGGCGTGGAAGGGCGTCTCGGCGGCCAGGCCGCCGTGCCCGGTGCTGCCGGCACCTGGAAAGATCTCACCGGCAACGTCAACCTTCTGGCCGCGAACCTCACCACGCAAGTGCGCGCCATCGCCGAGGTGGCAACCGCAGTGACAAAAGGCGACCTGACGCGGTCCATTCAGGTCGACGCGCGCGGCGAAGTCGCCGAGCTCAAAGACAACATCAATACGATGATCGACAACCTGCGCCTGACGACGGATCGCAATACCGAGCAGGACTGGCTGAAAACCAACCTCGCCAGATTTACCAACATGTTGCAGGGCCAGCGCGATCTGGCCACCGTCGGCCGCCTGCTGCTGAGCGAGCTTACCCCGCTGGTGAATGCGCAACAGGGCGTCATCTATCAGGTCGAGAGCGAGGAATTGCACACGATGCGGCTGCTCTCCGCCTATGCCGACGACGGCGCCAACGGTCATCCGCAGCGCCTGCGCATCGGCGAAGGCCTCATCGGCCAATGCGCCGCCGACAAGCGTCGCATGCTGATCACCGACATGCCCGACCGCGCGGTCCCGATCGGCTCGGCGCTGTTCAAGGTGGTGCCGAGCAATATCATCGTTCTGCCGGTGCTGTTCGAGAACCAGGTCAAGGCGGTGATCGAGCTCGCGTCGGTTTCGCAGTTCACCGCGCTGCAGACGATGTTCCTCGAGCAGCTGACGGCTAGCATCGGCATCGTGCTCAACTCCATCGAAGCGACGATGCAGACCGAGGGCCTGCTCAAGCAGTCGCAGCAGCTTGCCGGTGAGTTGCAGGCGCAACAGCGCGAGCTGCAGCAGACCAACGATCAGCTAGAGCAGAAGGCGCAGCAGCTCGCCGAGCGAAACGTGGAAGTCGAAAGGAAGAACCAGGAAATCGAACAGGCGCGTCGTGCCCTCGAAGAA
The DNA here is from genome assembly GCA_046734435.1 of Pseudomonadota bacterium. Classification (GTDB taxonomy): domain Bacteria; phylum Pseudomonadota; class Alphaproteobacteria; order Rhizobiales; family Xanthobacteraceae; genus Pseudolabrys. The sequence goes on from JBKPRE010000035.1 coordinate 8,368, forward strand.
AAGGCAGCCGAGCTCGCCCTCACCTCCAAATACAAATCGGAATTCCTTGCCAACATGTCGCACGAGCTGCGCACGCCACTAAACAGCATCCTGATCCTGGGGCAACAGCTCGCCGACAACCCGGACGGAAACCTTACGTCGAAGCAGACGGAATTCGCGCGCACGATCCATGGCGCGGGCACCGACCTGTTGAACCTGATCAGCGATATTCTCGACCTGTCGAAGATCGAATCCGGAACTGTCACCGTGGAGGCGGAAGAGCTCCTGTTCTCCAGCCTGCTCGATGCGGTCGGCAGGCCCTTCCGCCACGAAGCTGAAACACGGCAGCTTTCATTTAACGTCGACCTCGATCCGGCGCTCGGGCGCACTCTTATCACCGACTCCAAGCGGCTTCAGCAGGTGCTCAAGAACCTGCTGTCGAACGCGTTCAAGTTTACCGAACGTGGCGGCGTTCAGCTCAAGGTCTTTGCCGCACCCGCAGGCTGGACGGCGAGCCATCCCATCCTCAGCCAGGCGCAAAGCGTTGTTGCCTTCGAAGTCGCCGATACCGGCATCGGCATTCCGGCTGAAAAACAGAAGATGATTTTCGAGGCCTTCCAGCAGGCCGACGCCAGCACCAGCCGCAAATACGGCGGCACCGGCCTTGGCCTCGCAATTAGCCGCGAGCTTTCCAACCTGCTGGGCGGCGAAATCCAGTTGCGCAGCGCCTCCGGCGTCGGCAGCACATTTACGTTGTACCTGCCGATTACCTATGTTGGCCCGTCAAGCGCCCTGCGTGCGGCCGGCACACAGAGCATGGCCCCATTGCCGACGGCAAGCGCGCCAATTGTTCTGCCCGAGCGCACGCTTGAACATATTCCCGACGATCGCACTAAGATTGAGCCCGGCGATTCAATTCTGCTGGTCGTCGAAGATGATCCGCACTATTGCCGCGTGCTTGTCGATCTTGCGCGCGACAAGGGCTTCAAGGTGCTGGTCGCAATGCGTGGGTCGGATGCGCTGGAGCTGGCGAAGCAGTACCAGCCGAGCGCGGTGTCACTCGACGTATTCCTGCCGGACATGCTGGGCTGGAGTGTTCTCAGTCAGCTCAAGCAGAATCCGCTGACGCGACACATCCCCGTGCAGATCATCACGCTCGACGAGGACAAGCACCACGGCCTTTCGCGCGGCGCCTTCTCCTTCGTCAGCAAGCCCACGACCACCGAAGGCGTCGAGGCGGCCCTCAACCGCATCAAGGAGTACGCGACGCCGCGGCGGAAGCGCCTGCTGGTGGTCGAGGACAATCCGGCCGAGCAAATGAGCATTTCGGAATTGCTCGGCTATGACGACGTCGAGATAGAAACCGCCGGCACCGGCCGCGGCGCACTCGATATGCTGCGGCGAAAGCCGGCTGATTGCGTGGTGCTCGACCTGCGCCTGCCCGATATGACGGGCTTTGAGGTGCTGGAAGAGCTCGCCGCCGACGAGCAGCTGTCCGATGTGCCAGTTGTCGTCTTCACCGGCCGCGAGCTCAGCCCCGAAGAGGATGCCAGGCTCCATACGATGGCGCGCAGCATCGTCGTGAAAGGCGTAGAGTCGCCCGAGCGCCTGCTCGACGAGACCGCCCTGTTCCTCCACCGCGTCGTAACCGACCTGCCGCCCGAAAAACAGCGCATGCTGGAGCGGCTCAACAGCTCCGATGAGGACCTCGTCGGTCGCACGGTTCTGCTGGTCGACGACGACGCCCGCAACATCTTCGCACTGAGCAGTGTACTCGAGCGGCGCGGCATGCGGGTCTTGACCGCCACGACCGGCAACGAGGCGATCAAGCACATCGAATCCAATCCGGACATTGCGATTGTCCTGATGGACATCATGATGCCGGAGATGGACGGCTATCAGACGATGGAGCAAATCAGAAAGAATCCGAAGTTCCGCCGTCTGCCGATCGTCGCCCTCACCGCGAAAGCGATGAAAGGCGACCGCGAAAAGTGCCTGGATGCGGGCGCCTCGGACTATCTCGCGAAACCCGTGAACACCGAGCAGCTGTTATCCGCTCTCCGCAGCTGGCTGCATCGCTGAGGGCTGGAAGACACCATGCTGGACGACAAGGTCAACATTCTGCTGGTCGACGATCAACCGGCGAAGCTTTTGACCTACCAGGCAATCCTCGGCGATGTCGGCGAGAATCTCCTGACCGCAAGCAACGCCACCGAGGCGCTGGAATTGCTGCTCAAGAACGATGTCGCGGTCGTCCTCATCGACGTCTACATGCCGGACATCGACGGCTTCCAGCTCGCTGCGATGATCCGCAACCATCCGCGCTTTGAAAAGACCGCGTTGATCTTCATTTCAGCGATTTTGCTGACGGACGTCGATCGCCTGCGCGGCTACGAAATGGGCGCGGTCGACTATGTCCCGGTACCGGTCATCCCCGAAGTCTTGCGGGCGAAGGTCAAGGTCTTCGTCGAACTTTACCGCAAGACCCGGCAGCTGGAGCAGCTCAATCGCGAGCTCGAGGCGCGGGTCGCGGAGCGCACCGCTGCCCTCGCTGCTTCTACCCGGCAGCTCCGGCAGAGCGAACGGCTTCGCAGCCTGGCGCTCGCTGCCGGCCAGATGGGCAGCTGGGAGTGGAACGTCGCGCGCGGAAGCACCACCTGGGACCAGGGCCAATGCGACATCTTCGGCGTCGATCCCGGCACATTCGTGCCAACCGTCGACAGCGTGCGGCCGCTGATCAGTCCCGGTGACTTCGAACTTCTGGAGCGCGCGTTCCGCAAGCTCTCGAGGAATGCCAACACCTTTCAGACAGAATTCCGCGTGCTGCGTCCAAACGGCGACGTGCGCTGGTGCACCGGCACGGCAATTGCGAATTTCGACGAACAGGGACGCTTGATCTGGCTTAGCGGTGTCGTTGTCGACATCACCGAGCGCAAGCGGGCCGAAGAGCGGCAAATTCTGCTCGCCGAGGAAGTCGATCACCGCGCGCGCAACGTCGTCGCCGTCGTGCAGTCAATTATGCGGCTGACCCGAGCGGAGAGCATCGATGACTATATCGGCGCGCTCGATGGACGCATCAGCGCACTGTCGAACGCTCACCGGCTGCTTGCAAGCTCGCGCTGGGAAGGCGCCGATCTCAACCGGCTCGTCGATGAAGAATTTGCCCCCTATCGGGCGGGAGGCAAGGAGCGCGTTTCGGTGCGCGGACCGGTTGTCGTGCTCCCGCCTGCGACCGCCCAGACCATCGCGCTCGCATTGCACGAGCTCGCCACCAACGCGGCGAAATACGGCGCCCTTTCGAGCGACACGGGCCGTGTCAATTTGAGCTGGCGCCTCAGCGACGGCCGGCTCGAATTGTCATGGCAGGAATCGGACGGACCGCAAATTGAACCGCCAAGCCGCCGGGGCTATGGCAGCCGAGCGATCGTCGCCGGCATCGAGCGGCAACTCGGCGGCATCGTCAAATTCGACTGGCAGGCAAGCGGCCTGCGGTGCACGTTATCGGTTCCGCACGACCCCAATACAGAGAGCTTAAGGCGTATACCGATCGATCTGGGCCAGACGGAAGGCGGCCCGGCGCAAGATGCCGATCCGAACGACAAACGCGTCTTGCTGGTCGAAGACGAGCCGCTGGTCTCGATGATGCTCGCCGATATGCTCGCCGCCTTCGGGCACAAGGTCGACGGCCCCTACAACCGGTTCAGCGATGCCATGCTTGCGGCAAAGAGCAATAACCTGCAGGCCGGCATTCTCGACGTGAACCTGGGCGGCGAAAAAACCTATGCGGTTGCCGACATCCTCGCCAACCGGAAAATACCGTTCGCATTCGTGACAGGTTACGGGCCCGATACCATCGTCTCGGAGTTTTCTCACGCGCCGGTTCTGCAAAAGCCCATCGAGGCCGCAAAACTCCACGCGCTGCTACAGCAAATTGTCCGATAGGCCGCTGCCCGGGAACCGGAACGCCGGGCGCCGGAACGCGTTGTCAGCGCGCTTACAACAACCAACAAGAAGACACCATGACCGCGAGACAATTCCTGCTGGCCGAAAGCACCTACTGCCGCGAGCGGGCTGCCGGCTGCGCTGACCGGTATATCGCAGAAGAACTGCGCAGGCTGGCCGAACAATTCGAGCGGACTGCCGATGCCCTGGATTCGGCATCCATGACGAAATCTGCCATGATGCCAGTTGAACCCAGGGTTTAAGGGATTCCCACCCGCGAGCGGAACCGGCTACAATCAAGGGTGATAAAGCGGAACCGTGACCCCGCTCCGGGCGGGCGGCATGGCTTCGCATACCTATATTGGTTCGGACGGTATTGAATGAGCACAGCTTCAGCGGAACGTCACAAATCTGTCGCAGTTCGCGTCGGCGGCGTGACCGTGGGCGGCGGCGCGCCGATTGTCGTCCAGTCCATGACGAATACCGACACGGCCGATGTCGAAGCCACGGCGCGGCAGGTCGCCGCACTCGCGGCAGCGGGCTCCGAGCTGGTGCGCATTACCGTCGACCGCGATGAAGCGGCCGCGGCCGTGCCGCATATCAAAGACCGCCTCAGGAAGCTCGGCACCGATGTGCCGATTGTCGGCGACTTTCATTATATCGGCCACAAGCTGCTGGCGGACCATCCGGCCTGCGCCGAGGCACTCGACAAATACCGCATCAACCCCGGCAATGTCGGCTTTAAGGACAAAAAGGACAGGCAGTTCTCCGCCATCATCGAGATGGCGTTGAAATACAACAAACCGGTGCGCATCGGCGCGAACTGGGGATCCCTCGACCAGGAACTGCTGACCAGGCTCATGGACGAGAACGCCAATTCGCCGCAGCCGCTCGACGCGCGCGAGGTCACGCACGAGGCCATGGTGCAGTCGGCCTTGCTGTCGGCTGCGCGCGCGGAAGAGATCGGCCTGCCCAGAAACCGGATCATTCTCTCGGCGAAAGTTTCCGCCGTGCAGGACCTGATCGCAGTCTACACGGAGCTTGCACGTCGCTGCGACTACGCGTTGCACCTGGGGCTGACCGAAGCGGGCATGGGCTCGAAGGGGATCGTGGCATCATCGGCGGCGATGGGCGTGCTTCTGCAGCGAGGCATCGGCGACACAATCCGTATCTCGCTCACGCCGGAGCCGAATGGCGATCGCACCCGCGAAGTTCAGGTCGGGCAGGAGCTGTTGCAGACGATGGGCTTGCGGACGTTCGTGCCGCTGGTCGCGGCCTGCCCCGGTTGCGGCCGCACGACCTCGACCACGTTCCAGGAACTGGCATCCGAAATTCAAGGTTTCATCCGCGAGTCGATGCCGGAGTGGAAGAAACGTTATCCTGGCGTCGAGACGCTCAACGTTGCCGTGATGGGCTGCATCGTCAATGGTCCCGGGGAGAGCAAGCATGCCGATATCGGCATTTCGCTGCCGGGCACCGGCGAGCAGCCGACCGCGCCTGTCTTCATCGACGGCAAAAAGGCGGCAACGCTGCGCGGCGCGGCGCTCACCACCGATTTCAAGCAAATGGTGGTGGATTATATCGAGCGCCGATGGGGCACGGGAGCAGCGCCGGCAAAGAAACTTGAGGATGTAGCGGGCTAGTATTCGCGCCCGGTCTAGTGGAAATTTCGGCTCTGAAAGTCCATTCTTCACCGCCATTTGGACCGGGTACCCGTGAGTAGCGTTCCGCCAGCCGACCGCGATGTGAAAGTGCCGCCGCGCGCGGTCAAACCGCGCAATCTGGCGTTGGGCATCGAGCGCATCGGCTTTTTCGCGCTGTCGCACCGCACCTTGTGTGCGGTCGTTTTCATCATCTTGAGCGCGATCGCGGCCGTAGGCTTTGTGCGGGTCAAGGTCGACGACTCCCTCAGCCAGCTGTTCCGGTCGGACACTGACGAGTTTCGGACCTACGAAGAGGTCACGCGCCGTTTTCCCTCTAACGAATTTGACGTGCTGATTGTCATCGAGGGCGATCGCCTGCTAGAGCGTGCTTCGCTGGAAAAGCTGCGCGAGGTCGCGATCGACCTTCAGCTAGTCGATGGCACACGCGGCCTGATCTCCATATTCTCGGCACGCGAGCCACCCGACCAAGGGCCGATCCCGCCTCCCCTCTTTCCAAATCCGTTACCGCAAGGTGCCGACTACCAGGCGCTGATCAAGCGCGTGACATCGAACGAGATTATCAAGGGCAAGATGCTGTCGGACGACGGCAAGCTTACGCTGATGGTGCTGGCACTCGAGCCTTCATCCACGGCGCCAGAGAAGTTGGGACCGACGATCGCGGCGGTCCGTGAGGCCGTGAAAACCAATCTGGAAGGCACGGGCTTGAGGGCCGAGCTCTCCGGCGTGCCGGTGATGCAGCTCGAGATCCGCGACGCGATCCAGCGCGACCGGCTGGTCTACAACACGCTGGGATTCGCGGTGGGCTGCCTGATCGCGATCATCTTCTTCCGCCGTCCGTCGTTCATGATCATAGCGGCAGCGCCGCCGCTCGTGGCCATCCTGATGGCGCTCGGCGTGCTCGGGTGGCTCGGATTCAGCCTGAACATGTTCCTGAACGTGATGACCCCGCTGATCATGGTCATCAGTTTTTCCGACAGCATGCAGATCACCTTTGCCGCGCGCGACCGCCTGCTTGCCGGAGACGACAAGTTCATGGCGTTCCGCAACGCTCTGCTGATCGTGGGGCCCGCCTGCGTACTCACCCACGCAACCGCAGGCGTTTCGTTCATAGCGCTGCAATTTTCGTCTTCCGACTTGATTCGAACCTTCGGGGAAGCCGGCCTCATTGCCGTCGCGGTCGCGCTGGTCGCGGTCATCATGGGGGTGCCGCTGCTCGGCGTCCTGCTCATCCGCAATGAGGCCGCATTCGTCGCGGCGGTCAGGGATATGGATACGGCACTCGACTGGCTGCGCCGCCTCTGCAGTTGGATCGCGATCCGCATGGTGGCGCGGCCGGGCCTCTATTCGTTGGTGAGCCTGCTGGTCGTTGTGGTGCTCTCGCTGGGCTATGCCCAGCTGCAGCCGCGTTACCGGCTGGCGGACCAGGTTCCGGACCGGCAGAAGGCGGTGCAGGCCAGCAACCGCCTCGACGTCAAGCTGACCGGGGCGAATCCCTTCGACGTCTATATCCAGTTCCCGAAAGGGGCGTCCCTTTACGACCAGAACACACTGGATGCAATTGCCGACGTGCACGCTTTGCTCGAGCGTCAGACCGGCATCGGCAACGTCTGGTCGCTGGACACGTTGCGGCGCTGGCTCGCGGAAAAATTGCATAAATCGGACGTCGAAACACTCAAGCAATATGTGGACCTGCTGCCGCCTTATCTGACGCGCCGGTTCATTTCAGCAGAACAGGATGCCGTCATCGTCAGCGGTCGCGTCCCGGACTCGGACGCGAGTCAGTTGCTGCCGATCGTTGATCGGATCGACAAGCAGCTCAACGCCGTGCGCGGGAAATATCCGGCTTACAAGATTGGCGTGACCGGCCTGGCGGTCATCTCGGCACGCAACAGCGCGCTCATGATCGACAAGCTGAGCGACGGCCTCACCATCGAGATCGCCTTCGTAGCCGCATTTATCGGATTGGCATTCTGGTCGCCAATCGTGATGCTGATCAGCATCCTGCCGGGACTTTTCCCGATCGTCCTCGCCGGCTGCATGCTGCTGCTGACGGGCCAGGGCCTGCAGTTCGCAAGCGTCATTGCGCTCACAGTATCATTCGGGCTCGGCCTGAGCGCGACAATTCACTTCCTCAACCGTCTGCAGATCGAAGACATCGATCCCGATCCCGCCGTGGGCGTCGAGCGGGCCACGATTCTGGTCGGCCCGCCCCTGATCCTGACGTCCGCGGTGCTTGCCTGCGGCCTGGCGATGACCGTGCTGTCGAGCCTGCCGTCGTTGCGGCTCTTCGGATGGCTCAGCGCTTTTGCAATGGTGGCGGCGCTCCTCGCAGACATGTTCATGCTGCGGCCGATCGCCATGTTCCTGAGCAAAGTCGTTCGCCGCATGTCGCGGCGATCGCTATTGCGTTCTTCGGCGGAATAGAAGCCCTAGCCGCTGCGCCGCAGATTCATCGACACGCCTTTGATGCCCGCGTCGGCACTGTGCGCCCTGATCACCACCGACTGACGGGCACCGTGCGTCGTCAATGAGAGACTGGCGGAGAAAGACGCGGCCTTGGCCACCACATGAATATGCTCGCTGTCGGCCCGTCCTGCGATCGTCCCCGTGACAAGGCGCGTCGATTCACTCCAGGTACCGGAAACCGAGCCTGCGGAATAAGTGGCGCTCGCGCGCAAATCGAAGTTGTAGCTGTCGCTGGCGCAACGAATATTGAGCTGAAGATTCCTCTGGTCGCTGAGCACATCGTAGGATGCCCTGCATCTGATTGGTTCGCGCTTACCGTCCGTCAAGTCGATAGTTCCGGAGCCGGACCATTGACCTGCCAAGCGCTTAAATGGTGCTATGCTTTGCGCGTGGGACGAATCTGCAATGCAAACTGCAAGCGAGAGAAAAAGCGCCGCAATGCCCGCAAAGTTTTTCAGCCAGCGCGATGACGACACTCGGACAGGCGACCGCTTAAAATCGACGCAACAAAAACCAAGCATACCCGAGTCCCTCTGTGGAACGTGAAGGCACTGCCGCGGTTGACGTAAAACCATGCACGAAAATTGGGCCCGAGACAATGTACGCTAAGACCTGCGCATTCATTGTCTTGATACAGATTCTTGGCGCTGGGGCCTTCGCGGCCAATGAGCAACAGCTGCCGGGACCCCAGCCTTTAAACCCCTTTCAGGGCACGCCCGAAGAACAGGCGGCCTGCGCGCCGGATGCGACAAATTTCTGCAAGGACGCCATCCCCGATACGTTTCGCGTTCTGGCCTGCTTGAAAGACAACCGGCAGAAGATCCGCAAGGTCTGCCTGAAGGTCCTGGAAGATCACGGCCAATAGCTAAAACCGCAATTTACGAAAAAAGTCCGGGGCGTGGTTATGAAACGCAAAGAGCCGGCGTAGCACGCTGTGCCGTTCCGGAATGGCGCGGAGCGTCGTAAAGCCGGCCTCCGCACTGCGGCCGCCGAGATATCCGCGATACTTGATGACGCCCCAGATGAACGGATTCCAAATATGCCAGACCCGCTCGGCCTCCTCCTGCATCAGCCCGGCGATCACCTCGGGGACCGGACCGAACACTTCCGGCATCGCATTCGATAGCTCGGTGTCCCGCAGGACATTCCACTTGGACACGCCGCCCATCATGGGCGACTTGATTGCGAAAACGACGCGTCCGATTCGGATCTCTCTCGCCGCAAATGCACACATCGCGCAGGGCTCGACCGTCGAGTAAAGCGTGCAGTCGGAAAGATCCTTGCGGCCAAGAATCTGCTGCGCTTTCGAGATCGCAACGATCTCGGCGTGACGCGTGATGTCCTCGGCATGGGAAACCTGGTTGGTAGCCTCCACCAGTATTTCCGCATCGCGGCAAATGAGGCAGGCGAAAGGCATCTCTCCCTGGTCGATCGCTTTCGACGAAAGACCGATGCAACGGTCCATCATCGTCTTGTCGATGGCAGGCTGGTCGCCGTTAAATCCGTTGGATTTTGCAATCATTTCACTGGCCCAATAACAATCAAACGATCTTTGAATGAGGTCTGCGGCAATTGTGGCCCTCGCCTCTCAGAAGGGCGCCGATGAAGCGCGCTGAAAGGCCGCGGCGCCGCGTCCAGCCCTTCTCATGATTGTCGCAATTTTTAAGTAGCACGCGTCGATTTGTGGCCGGATCACACACAACCACAACGCGCTCGATCGACAGGCCCGATGTAATCGCGGGCTGCTCGAAATGCGTTTCGGTCCATGCTTCAGGAGGATTTGCGGACTCCATTTGCCCCACAGACGAGCATTTGCCCGCGAGGACAAAACGACTGCCTTGCGGTCGAGTTCCATTATCCACAATCTTGGCTTAGGAAGACCGGAACAACGGACGATTTCAGCTATTTTTCAGGTGTAACCATAAGCCCATTGTCGCAAATTTAGGTACCTTCGCCCGTGACAAATCAAGCAAATCCGAGAATCGGCAAATCATCAGCGACCTTTACTGCCTTGCTGTGGCTGACGATCGGCAGTGCCGCGTATGCGCAGACTGCGGCCCCATCCTTACCGTCGCCGACCGGCGAGTGGCTGGTTAACGACCGCGTGGCACGAATCAAGATCGCGGATTGCGGCGGCCACCTTTGGGGTGTGGTGGCGTGGGAAGCGCGGCCCGGCGGTACCGATATAAGAAATCCCGATCCCCAGCTGCGAAGCCGGCCGACGTTGGGCATGCCGATCCTCCTCGACATGACTCCCACCAAGCCGAATAAGTGGGAGGGGCAGGTCTACAACTCGCAGAACGGCAAAACTTATACCGCGAATATCAGCCTGTCCGATCCAAACACGTTGCGCATCCAGGGCTGCGTGTTTGGATTCCTGTGCGGGGGCGAAAACTGGACTCGTTTTGAGACAAGCGACACCGTCGGTCGGGCGCCGGCGCCAACACAGTCAAAACCTGCGCCGGGCGGCCGCAAGACGGCAACGCAACCGGCTGACGACGTATGCTCACGGGTCGTCGGTGCCGCGGGGCTTCCCCATGAGCGCGGGCTGAAATAGCACCGCAGCGGCCAACGTACAGACCAGCGACAGCGCGAGCAGCTTGCCCATGCTCGACGTGCCGGGATGCTTCGAAAGCCAGAGGCTTCCAAATGCCGTCGCCGTGGTGAGGGCACTCCAGATCACGGCGCGGGTAAGACTTGATTGCAGCAAATTTGTCCGGCCCGACCGCCACGCCATGATGTAGTAGATCTTGAAAGCGACACCGACGCCGAGCAGCAGAGGCAGCGCGATGATATTCGCGAAATTGAGCGGCATGCCAATCAGGACGCAGATTTCCAGTGTCACGACGCCGGCAAGCAGAAGCGGCACGAGCGTCAGCAGCATATCGCCGAATCGGCCCAGCACGATCCAGAGCAATATCGCGATCGAAACCAGCGCGTAAAAGCCGGCCTCGAAAAATGCCCTGACGACCGTGTGGCTCGATTCGAGAATCGAAATCGGGCCGCCTGTGCCATTGGGATAGATGGCGAGAATCGCGCGCGCGAATGTTCTCAGGACCTCGGTGTCATCGGTATTGCCCTTGGGGGACGCTTCGACACGCGCCCGCCCGTCGGCCGTCACCCAGAGCCGCCTGAGCGGCTGTGGCAAATTCTCCTTGGTGACACGCTGGGCTGTCAAAAATCCGCGCAGCTGGCCGAGACCGGTTTGCAACGGCACGACGAAGGTCGACTGCGCACGCGTCCGCGTCGCCTCGTCGGCCTGCGCCAGTCTCGCCGCGTTCGCAGCAAGCCGCCTGGCCGCATCGGCGCCGGGGCCTGCTGCGTTTCCGGCGATCTTGTTGAGTTGGTCGGCCATGCCGTTCAAGGCCGCGACGTTTTCCGCATCGGTTGGAGGTTTGCTCGGTGTCGACGGATTCAGCGATTGCCCCAGGCGCCGGCCCAGATCCTGGACGATCGCGAGCTTTTTGTCCTGATCACGCGGCACGAAGTCCAGCAGCGTGGAAGCCTGCGAAACCTCCGGCAGCTTCTGCAGTTTTTCCGCGGCCGCGGCCGCTTCGTCGAGCGACGGAAAGATAATGTTGACGGAATTGACGCCGGCGCGTGGATCGCCGCCAAGGTCGAGCAGCGTCGAAATCGATTCGGTTTGAGGGCTGCGCAGATGAATGGGGTCGAAGTCGAAGGTGAGGTAATAGAGCAAAGGCGACCCCAGTACCGCGACGGCAAGCGTTCCCGCGATGACAGGAATACGATGCGTCTCCAGGAAACGATCGACCGGCGCCAGAAAACGGTATCCGATCTCTTCCGATTCACCTTCGGGATTGAACAGCGTTATCAGCGCCGGCAACAGCGTAATGCTGGTTGCATAGGCAATGAGCATCCCCACACCGGCGATTTGCCCCAGTTCGGAAACACCGCGGTAATCGGTAGGCAAGAAGGACATGAATCCCGCTGCAACAGCTGCGGCGGCGAGCGTCAGCGGCACGCCGATTTTTTCAGCGGCACGCTTCAGCGCCGAATGCAGCTTCGGTACGTCGTGGCGTTCCGCCCGGTATCGCACTGCAAACTGGATCCCGAAATCGACACCAAGCCCAACGAACAAGACAGCGAACGCAACCGATATCATGTTGAGCGCACCGACCATGGCGAGGCCGAGCGCGGCCGTCAGGCTCAAGCCGACGAACAAATTGATGATGACCGCGAGAATGATGCGCGGTGACTTCAGCGCCAGCCACAAGATCGTGAGAACGATAATGATCGTGCCGATGGCATTCTCGATCGCGCCCTCCTGGACACTGCCGAATTCCTCGTCCGCCATTGGTACCGACCCCGTCAGACGCACGCGTGCTTGATATTTTTCCTTGAGCTGAAGCTCGTTCGCGATGCGGCGGATTTCGTCGCTGGAGGCTTTGCCGGGCTGAAGCGCGGAGAAATCCAGAACTGGATGCACTTCAAGCAGCCGCCGCAGATCATCCGGTTTCGGATCGGCGCCGTTGAGCATCGACAGCCATGAGAAAAACGCCGGGCGATTGGCCAGCACATCCTCGATGGTCGTCGCGGCCATGGACAGCGGCCGCGCCAGCGTATCGAGCGTGACCATCTTATTCTGCACGCCGATGAGACCCAGGGAGAGCGCGCGCGTCATCCCGCGCAGACTGGGATCGCTGGCGAGCGTGCCGATCAGCGGCGCCGCCTGCCCCAGCCCCTTGGCCATGTTCGCTACATCCTCGGTCTGCCTAAATAACAGGCCATTGCGCGCAAAAAAATCGCTGCCTTCGATATCGTCGACCGACTGAAAGAGTTTCGGTTCCGCCTTCAGGCGGTTAGCGAGATCCGCGCTGGCCCGCGCGGCAAATTCAGCGGTCGGGGCGTTGACGACGAGCAGTGTCGACCCGAAATGGCCAGGGAAGGCCTTCTCGAATTCGGCCTCGCGCTTGCGCCAGTCGAGGTCCGGCGAAATCAGCTTGTTGATATCGGTCGTAATGCCGAAATGACGCACCGAATAAACAGAACTGACGGCGCTCGCGACTATACCTAAGGCTATGATTGGCCAAGGAAATCGGATACAGAAGCGAACAATAGAGGTAACCCATGACGCTAACATGCGCGCTGTGGCCCTTCGAACACAATGAAGCCCCTATACCCGGTCAACTGGGTCATTTATCCAATACCTCCAATTCGGAACTTTTGCTCTTGTCATTGATTGACGCTGACTAGAAACTTCATGGCAGATTGGCAAAGCGCGAATTGGGCGACAGAAATTAAATTCCGTGGGATCTGCCAAGGCCTCAGCGCCTCCGTTTGGTCGGGGAAGGGTAAGTAAGCATGACGGCGCCCAATGACGACTCTCTGAATCAATCGCATCCATCCATCCTCGACTCCATCAGGAGTCCTGCTGATCTGCGCCGTATCAATGCACGGCAACTGCAGCAGGTTGCCGACGAATTGCGCGCTGAAACGGTCAACGCGGTGGCTGTCACCGGCGGTCATCTCGGCGCGAGTCTTGGCGTTGTCGAACTCACGGTGGCCCTTCACTACATTTTTGACACACCCAATGACAAGTTGATCTGGGACGTCGGTCACCAGGCTTATCCGCACAAAATTTTGACCGGCCGGCGTGATCGCATCCGCACGTTGCGGACGGGCGGCGGCTTGTCCGGATTCACGAAGCGCTCCGAAAGTGAATACGATGCTTTCGGCGCTGCGCATTCCTCGACCTCGATATCCGCCGGATTGGGCATGGCGGTGGCGCGCGACCTTTCCGGTCAGAAACATAATGTGATCTGCGTGATCGGCGACGGCGCGATGTCGGCGGGCATGGCTTACGAGGCCCTGAACAACGCCGGCGCGATGAATCGACGCCTGATCGTCATCCTGAACGACAACGAGATGTCGATCGCGCCGCCCGTCGGCGCGATGTCGAACTATCTCACCCGGCTGCTGTCGAGCCCGATGTACATGTCGCTGCGCGGCATCGGAAAGCAGTTTGCCGATCACCTGCCGCAATTCTTCAAAGAGAAAGCCTCGCTCGCGGAAGAACTCGCCCGTGGTTTCGTCACCGGCGGCACTTTGTTCGAGGAGCTCGGGTTCTACTACATCGGCATCGTCGATGGTCACGATCTCGAGCAGTTGTTGCCGGTGCTGGAAAATGTCCGCGACGCCGACAACGGTCCGTTCCTCGTCCACGTGCGCACGCAAAAAGGAAAAGGCTACGCACCTGCCGAGGCGTCCAAGGACAAGTATCACGGCGTCGTCAAATTCGACGTCCCGACCGGCAAGCAGCACAAGGCCGCATCGAACGCGCCCTCTTACACGAAGGTGTTCGGCGAAAGCCTGGTGAAGGAGGCCGGAAAGGACGACCGCATCGTCGCCATCACGGCTGCGATGCCGGGCGGCACCGGCGTCGATATTTTCGGCAAGGCATTTCCGGATCGCACGTTCGACGTCGGCATCGCCGAGCAGCACGCGGTCACATTTGCCGCGGGACTGGCGACACAGGGTTATAAGCCGTTTGTCGCGATCTACTCGACCTTTCTGCAGCGCGCCTACGACCAAGTCGTGCACGATGTCGCCATTCAGCAATTGCCGGTTCGCTTCATACTGGACCGCGCCGGCCTCGTAGGCGCCGATGGGCCGACGCACGCCGGCTCGTTTGATCTCGCTTATCTGGGTTGCCTGCCGCAGTTCGTCATCATGGCGGCGGCCGACGAGGCCGAGCTCGTGCACATGGTCGCAACCGCCGCGACCATCGATGACCGTCCCTCCGCTCTGCGTTATCCGCGCGGCGACGGCGTTGGCGTTGAGATGCCCACGATGGGCGTGCCGCTCGAGATCGGGCGCGGGCGCATCATCACGGAGGGCACGACCGTTGCGCTGCTGTCGCTCGGCACGCGCCTTGCCGAATGCACGAAGGCTGCGGAAATTCTTGCGGGCCACGGTATTTCGACCACCGTCGCTGATGCGCGTTTCGCCAAACCGCTCGACACCGATCTCGTCCTGCGCCTCGCGCGCGAGCACGAGTTGCTCGTAACCGTTGAAGAAGGAGCCATTGGTGGCTTCGGCGCGCACGTCATGCAATTCCTGTCCGAGGTCGGCGCATTGGACCGAACGAATTTCAAGGTTCGGAGCATGATCCTGCCCGACGTGTTCATCGACCACGATTCACCGCCTGCCATGTATGCAAAGGCGGGCCTTGACGCGAATGGAATCGTCGCGAAAGTATTCGACGTCTTCGGAGCGAAGCACGCTCCGGAATTGCAGCCATCCGAGATCGCGATCCTGCAGGATCGCGCGCGGCGCAGGCGGCAAGCG
>JBKPRE010000036.1:0-24056 GCA_046734435.1 Pseudomonadota bacterium
ACGCTGCGATCGATCAGGGCATTAAAGCGTCGTGTCAGCGCGCTGGGCTCACGTTCGTGAACGTGCCGGAGCAGGCGGGCGCACATCATTGGTGTCAGCGTCAGCGACACGATAGCTGACGTCACCACGGCAATGGTGAGGGTGAGCGCGAATTCGCGAAACATGCGGCCGACCAGGCCGGTCATGAACAAAAGCGGGATAAAGACCGCTATCAGCGACAAGGTCAGCGAAATCACGGTGAAACCAATTTGGCGCGCGCCTTTAAGCGCTGCTTCCAGCGGGTCTTCGCCACCTTCCATGTGGCGGACGATGTTCTCGATCATCACGATCGCATCGTCGACCACAAAGCCCGTGCCGATGGTCAGTGCCATCAGTGACAGGTTGTCGAGCGAAAATCCGCAGAACCACATCACGCCGAAGGTTGCGATCAACGACAGTGGCAGTGCGACGCCGGCGATGATGGTGGCGCGGATCGTGCGCAGGAATATCAGTACCACCAGCACAACCAGCGCGATACTGAGTACCAGCGTGAACTGCACGTCGTGAATCGACGCGCGAATAGTGGTGGTCCGGTCGTTGACGATCGTCAGGTCAGCGCCTGCCGGCATCGCGCGTCGCAGGCGCGGGAGCTCCGCGCGCACGCGCTGCACGGTTTCGATCACATTGACGCCGGGCTGGCGCTGCACGTCGATAACGATCGATGGCTGGCCTCGGTACCAGGCGCCGACTTTGGTGTTCTCCAGCCCATCCACTACGTCTGCGACGTCGCTGATCTTCAGCGGCGCGCCGTTGCGAAACGCCACAACGATGTCCTTGTAGGTATCTGCGGCGGTGATCTGATCATTGGCGGCAATGGTGTAGGACTGGTGCGCGCCGTCGAGTGCGCCTTTCGGGCCGGCGACATTGGCGCCGACCACGGCCGTGCGCAGGTCATCGAGCGCGATGCCGTAGGCGGCAATCCGCGAGAGATCGGCCTGAATGCGTATTGCTGGCCGGATACCTCCCTGCACCGAAACGCGCCCGACGCCCGTCACC
Organism: Pseudomonadota bacterium; assembly: GCA_046734435.1. Classification (GTDB taxonomy): domain Bacteria; phylum Pseudomonadota; class Alphaproteobacteria; order Rhizobiales; family Xanthobacteraceae; genus Pseudolabrys. Next base: position 1,036 of record JBKPRE010000036.1, read on the forward strand.
TCGGACAACCGCGGCGCCATGATGGTGTCGGCCATGTCACTCAGCGTCCGCTGATTGATCGTTTGCGACGTCAAAGCGAGCGTGATGATCGGCGCATCGGCTGGATTCACCTTCGAGTAAAGCGGCGGATAGGGCAAGTTGCGGGGCAGCGTTGAGGCGGCTGCATTGATTGCCGATTGAACATCCTGTGCGGCACCGTCGATGTCGCGGTTGAGGTCAAACTGCAAGGTCACCTGGCTGATACCGAAGGAGCTGGATGACGTCATCGTCTGCAGTGCCGGGATCTGGCCGAACTGCCGCTCAAGCGGAGCAGTCACCAACGAGGCGATTGTGTCGGGATTGGCGCCCGGCAATTGTGTCGTCACCTGGATAGTCGGGAAGTCGACCTGCGGCAGCGCCGAGACCGGCAACCACCAGTAACCGAGACAGCCGCCCAGCATCACCGCGACACCGAGCAGCGAGGTCGCGATCGGCCGGTGAATGAATGGCGACGATACGCTCATTGCTGTGTGCTTGGTCTTGCTGTGCCAGCGCCCCGTTGTCGCCGGGCTCCGCCCTGCCCTTGCGGCCGCTGACCGGCGGGCTGAGCTGCTGGTGCATCGCCGCTGCCGATCGCGACTTTGGTGCCCTCGGTGAGGCGGACAAAGCCGGTCGTCACGACACGCTCGGGCGGCTCGAGACCCTTGCTGACCACCGTCTGCGTCTCGTCCTGCTTCTGCACCGTAATCGGCCGCACCGTGACGGTGTCGTCATCTTTGACCACGTACACGAAGGTACCATTTGGCCCTCTTTGTACGGCGCCGGTTGGAATCGCCACGACCTGCTTGAGCGTGTCGACCAGCAGCCGGATATTGACGAACTGCCCCGGCCAAAGTTGCAAGTTGGCGTTCGGAAATTCAGCCTTGAGCTTCACCGTGCCGGTGGTCTGGTCGACCTGATTGTCAACTACCCTGAGCACGCCGCGGTCGATCACCGCATCATTGTCCGATCGCTGGGCCTCGACATTGAGCGGGCTCTTTTCAAAGGCGGTATTCACCTGGGAAAGGTCCTGCTGCGGCAGGTTGAACAGCACCGAGATCGGCTGCAGCTGTGTGATGACCACAATTGATGAATTGGTGTCGGCCGAGCGCACGTAGTTGCCTTCGTCCACCATGCGAATGCCGGTGCGGCCGTCGATCGGCGCGGTAATGGTCGTGTAGCCAAGCATCGCTTGGGCATTGTCGATCGCTGCCTGATCGGCCTGAACGAGCGCGGTATTCTGCGCCACCAGCGCACGCTGGGTATCAGCTTGCTGTTTGTTGATGGCGGCGGTGGCAGCGAGTCTTTCGTAGCGCTCGAGATCGATCTTCGAGTTTGCGAGCTGCGCTTCGTCCTGAGCCTTCTTGGCGATCGCCTGATTGAGTTGCGCTTGATAAATTACAGGGTCGATCTTGGCCAGCACGTCGCCCTTCTTGATGTCGTCGCCTTCCTTGAAGTTCACGCTCAGAAGCTTGCCGTCGACCTGCGGGCGTACCGTCACCGTATTGAGAGCTTTGATGGTTCCAACCGCATCCAGATAAACCGGCACATCCGCACGGGCCGCTTGGGCGACAAGCACAGGGACGGGCCCCTCGCCGGCGGCAAAGCGCCCGCCACGCCGCTGCTGGGGCGCCGTAGCGCTGAAAATGTAATAGACAGCAGCGGCAAGCGCGATCAGGACAAGCCCGATTACAAGGGTGCGTCGCGTACCGCCGCGCGCCTTCGCCAGGATCTGTTTGGGAAACTCACCGTGCATTGGCAGCTTCCACCGGCTTCGGCGACCAGCCGCCGCCAAGCGCCTGATAAAGGCTGACTATAGCGTTCACATGGTCGAGCCGGGCCTGCGCCAACACGTCCTCTGCCTGGTACAGTGTCTGCTGCGTCTGCAGCACCGTGACGAGATCGACCGTACCTTCGCGCAGACGCTGCTCCGAAATGTCGAAGGCGCGGCGCGAGCTCGTTACCACTTCGCGCTGCAAGCGCTCGCGTTCCGCAGTTTTGCGAATGTCATCGAGCGCGTTCTCGACTTCAGAGAAGGCCGTGATCACTGTCTTGCGATAGGTCTGCAGCAGCTCGTCCTGCTTGCCCTTCTGTAGGTCGAGATTGCCCAGCAGTTCACCACCGCGGAAAATTGGCTGGGTAAGGCTGGCAACTGCGGTATAAATGACCGATTCGGGCCGCAGCAAAAGCTTTAGAACCGCGCTCTCATAGCCACCTTCGCCCGTGAGCTTGATGCTTGGTAGGAATTGCGCCCGCGCGTTTTCCACGTTGGCGTTGGCGGCTGCGAGCTCTGCCTCCGTTTTGCGGATGTCAGGACGTTGGGCCAACAATTCAGACGGCAGCCCTGGCGTCACGCGTGGATAGGTGATGCTACGCAAGCTTCCGCCGCGGATGGTTACGCTCTCAGGAGAGCGTCCCATTAGCACCGCGAGCGTGACTTTATTCTGCCGCAACGTTTGCTCGAGCGGTGGAAGAGCGGCGCGCTGCGTGTTGACCACACTTTCCTGTTGTGCGGTGTCGAGCGCGGAAGCCGTGCCTGCCTGCAGCCGCTGCTGGATCAGATTGAGCACTCGCGTCGCACTGGCGAGGTTCTCGCGTGCGACGCGGAGCCGATCCTGCGCGGCCAGCACCTGGAAATAGGCATTGGCGACAGCCACGACGGTACTAAGGCCTACAACCTCGCGGTCATAGCGGCTGGCAACGGCGGACTGCTCGGCAGCGCGGAGAGCGGAGCGGTTTTTGCCCCAAAAATCGATCTCGTAGTCAGTCACGCTAAGCGTAGCTCTCAGATTGTTGTTGATGATGGCGACGCTAGGACCCGACCGAGAAACGCTAATAACGTTGGTGCTGCCGGTGGTCTTGGATCGCTGCGAGTGTGAGGCGTTGCCATTGAAATCGATGGCCGGCAGCAACGCGGCGCCAACGATGCGGGCATTTGCATCGGCCTGCACGATGCGAGCGACTGCCGCGGCGATATCAAGGTTGGCAGCGCGCGCCTCTTCGATGATTTCGGTTAGTTCGCGCGAGCGGAAAGTGCGCCACCAGTCGAGCGGCGGGATGGCGATTTCTGCTGCTGTGGCCTTGCGCGGCCCATAGGTATAGGCGGAAGGAATATTGAGCCCGGGTTCCGGCTTGTCACCGGCGAGCAGGCAACCGCCGAGCGGTAATGTTACGCATACACTCTGCAGCATCATCCGGAACGGGCGCCCCCAAGCTTTTCTTCCCGCCTCCTTAGTATCTCCACCCCAATGCATCCAAAGAACCTTCAGATCCCCGCCAAAGGTCGACTCGGTTAAGCAACAATATTACTACCGTTTGTCGCTTGCGGTCCGTTTTCGGCCGGGAGGCCAGTTGGCGAGGGCCTGCCGCCCCGAGGGCGTGATTTTCGCCGCGATGTCAGCAAAGACGCCCTGGATCGTCTGATCAAAGTTCAGCCGCGCCGCGCGGGTTTGCGCGGTAGCGGCGCGCATCGCCTCGACGTCAAAAGGTTCCTGCCGCAGGACCTCGTGAATGCGCTGGCGCGCCGAATGATACTTCGTCTGCGCCTCGTCGATCGCCGCATGATTGGCGTTCATTTGACTACGCAAGATCTCGGCATCTGCCGGTGGCAGCGTTGCCGCCAGCCGCTCTACGCGAACGAATACGTTGGGGTCCCAATAAGAGGGTGCAGGCGCCCGAAAAATCATCGCAAGCGCGACGCCGACGAAGAACAAATTGAGCGCGAGTGAACCGAGCAGCAGCCAGCGCGGTGAGCCCTGTGTGGCGCCCGGCAGGGCATGGGCGATACTCATGGACGCGCTCCCGTGAATGCCTCGGGTTCAAAGGTGATCGAGCCAATGCCGCCGCCGCCGACAAAAGCGGGGGCGGCCCCCGGGTCGTCGAAACGACGGTCGAACCCTGCGATGCCGACAAAGAATCCGAGTGCAGCAAAGCAGGCCAGTGCCGCCATGCGCGGCCAGGCCGGCGCAAACTGCCAGTCGAGCAGCACGGAGGGCAGACGCCAGAACGGTTGCTTTTGCCTCGGCAATGGGCCGCCGATGCGGCTGAGGACGCGGTTGAGCGCAGCCTCGTCGGCAGGCTCCATCGCCCGACGCTTGAGTACCGATTCAATAAGCTTGTCGAACTGCTCGTTGTTCATTTCACTCGTCCTCATCGATCATATTCCCGAGCGCGCGGCGCAAATTCTGCTTGCCACGCACAAGCAAGGTCTCGACCGCCGATACCGAGGTGTCGAGGATTTCGGCAACTTCCGCATTACTCATCCCTTCGCCGTAGGTGAGCATGATTGCGGTGCGCTGGCGCGCGGGCAACTTGTCGATCGCCCCCGCGACCATGCGCTCGCGCTCGTCGGTTTCAGCCTTTTCGGTTGCAGCCGGCGATGGGTCGACAATATCGCCCGCCGCCTCCAGCTCGACCCACGGCGCGCGCCGTTTACGGTCGAGACAGAGATTGACCACGACGCGGGTGAGCCAGGTACGGAACAAGGCAAGCGGCCGCCAGCGCGGCGCATGCGTCCATACGCGCATGAGCGCTTCCTGCGCGACGTCTTCGGCCTCCGCAGCATTTCCAAGGACGCGGCGGGCAAGGCCGAGCATGGCCGGCAAATGACGGCGCGCAAGCAACTGGAACGCCCGTTCGTCGCCGCGCGCGACCCGGGCCATGAGCGCTTCGTCGCTGTCATCCATCGCGATGCGGCGGTTGCCATAGCGGATGCCCGTTTCATTGCAGACTTGGCCTGTCTGTTTAACGGGCGGCGGGTCCGAATCCTGTGGCGCCAGTATATCGGGAAAAGGGCCGGTTTATTATGCCTAACTTGTTGAATTATCGGGGATTCGCAACTCTTCTTTGGGCCGCAAGCTCGAGCCCCTTCACCAGTCGATAGACTGCTGTGCAATTCGGCACCGGCACACTCAGCCGCCCCCCTTCACGCACAATAAACCCGGTCAACTCATCAATTTCGGTCGGCGCGCCACGCGCGATATCGAGGGCCATCGAGCCGGCATGCCTCGACATCGGAACCTGGCCGGACCGAACCCTGTCGACGAAGTCCATCGGTGGAAAGGCGAAGCTGCCGCCCAGCGCCCGCACCACGGCCGTGCATTCGGCGGCCATGTCGTCGATCAAGGTCCGCATCTCGGTGGAATCGTACCTGGCTGCGTTGTCCCCCATCATCAGCGCACCCAGCGGATTCATCACGCAATTGAAGACAAATTTCGACCAAACGGCGCCCATTGGGTCGGCGACGACTTCCGTTTCCATGCCAGCTTTGTTCAAAAGCTCGGCGAGCGGGCGCCCATCCTCGACAGTACCGCGCACCGGCCCGAGCCAGCTTTTCCCATCGATCAGGTATTCGATGCAGCCTGGTTCGACGTAACGGCCTGCATTCATCGTTACTCCGCGGATGACGCATGCTCGTGGATCAGAGAGCAGAACCTCCGCATTGCCCATCCCGTTCTGAAGCGTAACCAGCATCGGATTTCCGGCGAGCATCGGCCGCAATTGGGCGAGAGCGTCGGCGGTCATCTTGGACTTGATAAGGAAGATAACGGCATCGAACGCCGCACCTTTCAGCGAAGTCGGGTCGGCGGTTGCCCGAATTTTGGCGGTGCGTGCGCTCCTGCCAATGATGCGGATGCCGCGCGCGTTGATGGCGTCGACGTGTTCTTCGTTCGTGTCGAACGCGGTCACCCTGGCCACTGACGAAAGCGCGGCGGCAAAGAGTCCACCAATGGCACCGCAGCCGATGATGAGGATTTGCCCGCTCATGCCACTATCATGCGCGGGCGAGCCGTCGCCGTTCACCGCCCGCTCACGTCGGTGAGTGCGAAGCCGGCGACACGTTTGTAGTTTTCCGACAGCGCGCGCAGTTCGTCCTGGGTGATATATTTGTCGAGATCGTCGAACGGCCGGTCGCCGACGAGTTCCTCGACCTTGATGTTGATGAAATCGGGCGGATGCTCGCGGTTGGTGCGCACCACCCGAGCAGCGGGCCCGGCCCGCGCGGCCTCATAGGCCTTGAGCGCATCGCGCGGATCCGCGTTGCTGCGCAGCAGGTCGGCAAGGGTGCGTGCGTCGATTGCCGCTTGCGCCGCGCCGTTAGAACCGCGCGGATACATCGGATGCGCCGCGTCTCCCGCGAGCGTGATCCGGCCGAATGTCCACTTGTCGATCGGATCCTTGTCCACCATTGGATATTCAAGGATTTGATCGGCGTCGCGGATCATCTGTGCAACGTCGAGCCAGTCGAAGCGCCAGCTCTCGTAGAGCGGAAAGAAATCACCAAGATTGCCCGGCTTGTTCCAGTCGTTCTGCTCGAACGTGGCGCGCTTGATCTCGGCCATCCAGTTGATCAACTGACGTCCATCGCCATCGATATCGTCGATGATGGGATAGATGACGATCTTGCCGGTCAAAATCGAGCCGACCCGCATATAAGTTCGGCCGTCTAAAATCGGTTTGCGGCGCGTTATGCCGCGCCACGTGTTGATACCGGCAAAAGCGATTTTGTCAGTGGGATAGAATTGTCTACGGAGCGTTGAATTGATGCCCTCGCAGTCGACGACAATGTCGGCGCGCACGCTGTCGCGATTGCCACCGGTGCTGGTCTTGAAGTGCACGGTTACGCCGCGTTCGTCCTGCTCGGCGCCGGTGCATTCGTAATCGGTGCGGACGGACTCGGCGCCTAATCGCGCCAGTACGGCCTTGTACAGGATCATGTGGAGGCGGCCGCGATGAATGCAGACTTCGGGATATTGATAGCCGGCCAACTTGCCGCGCGATTCCTTGTAAATGAGCTGGCCGAACCGGTTGTAGAAACGGCTCTCGCGGTTCTCGATGCCGGCCTTTAGCAATTCGTCGGCCAGGCCGAGCGCGGTGAACTCGCGCATGGCATGTGGCAGCAGCGTAATGCCTACGCCAAGCTCCTTCAGCTCGGGCGCCCGCTCATAGACATGGCAGGCAATGCCACGTTCCTTGAGGTTGAGTGCGAGCGACAGTCCGCAGATGCCGCCGCCGATGATGGCGATTTCCATAGTGCTGAGGAATGGACGAAATCGGTTTTCGTCTGTCAACATGGGGATACTGCGGCGCCCGCCGCTGAAACGGAGGAGAAATCCAAATGGACAAGGCACTTTACGACCGTGGAATGGCGATGCGCCGCAAGGTATTGGGAGATGAGTACGTTGATCGTGCCATCGCCAACACCGACGACTTCAACCGCAAATTCCAGGATTTACTCAACGAGTTTTGCTGGGGTGCAGTTTGGACCGACGAGGACCTGAAACCGCGTGACCGCAGCCTTCTCAATCTCGGGATGATCGCCTGTCTTGGCCGCATGCACGAATTCGAGGCGCATTTTCGCGGCGCTCTTCGTAACGGGCTGACGCCCAAGGAGCTGTCCGCCATCCTGCGCCAGGTGGCGATTTACTGCGGGTTCCCAGCGGCGGTGGACTGTCATCGGGTCGCCAAGCAGGTGCTCGCAGCGGAAGCCAAGAAAACCTGAGGTTGGGGCAGCAGAATCAGGTTAATGAGATAGCCGTATTGTGGTCTTGAATGTGCCTTCATCCCGGAGCAATGAGGGCGCGGCTTTGGCGGCAATCCCTTTTCCGGCCCTAGGTGGACAATGGCCCGATTCTCCTGTGCTTTCGCGCTGACTCTGCCGATTGCGGCGGCCTTTTTGGCTACGTCCGCGTTCGCCCAGCAACGGCCACTGCCGCCGCCGGGGATCTATGAAGAGCGTCTCCCCCCGGTCATGGGTCGTTACGACGATGATGATCTCTACCCGGCAACGCCGGTGACCCCCCGTAACGGACGGCGCGGGTCCAATCGGGTTCTTGCCTACCCGGACGATGAGCCCGCGCAGCCGCCGCCACCCGGACTTTTCGAGTCATCGCGCGGTCATCAGCTTGATACGCGCCAACAGCCTCAGATCGATACGCGGCAACAGCCCCCGGCCTCCATGCAGACACCGGCCACGCAGCCACCCGCTGCGAATGCCGAGCCCGTCCTTCGTCCGCCTGGCAACGTTGGCGTGGTGCCGAATGCGGCGCTGCAACCGACCCAACCGTCCAGCAGCGTCATGTCCCTGCCGCCGGAGGATCAGCCGGAAACGGGGCAACCGAAGGAGCTGCCGGCGAACCTCAAGAAGCAGCTGGTCGATTTCACGACCAAGGAGCCGGCTGGCACGATTCTCATCGATACCGCCAATACCTATCTCTATTTGGTGCTCGGGAATGGCAAAGCGATGCGCTACGGCATCGGAGTGGGCCGCGAAGGATTCACCTGGGCCGGCACGGAACGTGTCTCCAGGATGAAGGAATGGCCGGACTGGTTCCCGCCGTCGGAGATGATCGAACGCCAACCGTATTTGCCGCGCATGATGGCCGGCGGTCCCGGCAATCCGCTCGGCGCCCGCGCGCTCTACCTCGGCAATACGCTCTACCGAATCCATGGCACTAACCAGCCGTCGACGATCGGCTCGTTCGTGTCGTCGGGCTGCATCCGCCTTCTCAACGAGGACATAGAGGACCTTTACAGCCGGGTTCAGATTGGCACGCGTGTCGTCGTGCTGCCCGGCAAGCCGCCGGAGCATATCGCCAACACCGGCGCGCAACCCTCCCCGGCAATTGCAGCGCCGTCCACCGCTCCGACCAATATCGCGCCACCCAGCTCGGTCGGTGCGCAGAGCAATAGCGCCGCCGCGGTCACATCGTCACCGCTGCCGCCAGTACGCTAGCTGATTTTCGCGAGCCGTGTGATCGCCTCGATCATGGCGCCGGGGTCGGCTTGACCCTTTCCCGCGATGTCATGTGCGCTGCCGTGCGCGACCGATGAGAATAGAATCGGCGAGCCTATCGAAAGCCCCGCAGTGCGGTTGAATGCCTGCAGCTTGGCGGCGATGTGACCTTGATCGTGCAGCATTACGATGAACGCATCGCAGCCTTTTTTGCGAAACATGGTATCGGCGCCGAACGGTCCCGATACATCGATGCCGTCTTTTGCTGTCCGTTCGATCGCCGGGGCAATGATGTCGATCTCCTCGGAGCCGAACAGGCCATCTTCGCCGGCGTGTGGATTGAGGCCGCTGACAAATATCTTCGGCTGCGGAATACCGAGCTTCTTCAATGAAGCGTCGGTGACCCGGATCACCCGCTCGACGCGCTCAGGCGTGATCAACGCTACTGCTTCACGGACGCTCAGGTGCAAAGTTGTGTGGACGATGCGTGAGCCATCGAAACAAATCATTAAATAGACGTCGTTGACCGGCGTGCCGGTCTCGCGCGCGACGAAAGATGGATAGCCGTCAAATGCGATGCCTGCGGCGGCAATGGAGCGCTCGGTTTGCGGTGCAGCCACAACCGCTTCGACATCTCCGGCAAGCGCCGCCTTGATGGCGCGGCCCGCGCTTGCCAACGAAGCGCGGCCGTAGGCGGCGTCAATCGTGCCGATTTTGACGGGCACGTTGCTGCCGTCGCGGGCGTCCAGCAGATTGACGACGCCATCTGACCATTGTGCTTCCGAAGGCTTTTTGAGGACGTGAAGGCTGGGCGACAGGCCGCACATACGGGCATGCATTTCAACCGCAGCCGGATCGCCCACCAGCAGGGGCCGGCAGAGGCTGCGCACGCGCGCATCGAGCGCGGCCTTGAGCGCGATCTCCGGCCCGATCCCGGCAGGATCTCCTGTTGCAATGGCGATGCGCGGCAAGAGCATGGCGGCTGGCTTCCGTCGTCGACGGGGCTGCCTATAATGGCGCCCAATAACTGCAAGAACATAGCAAAGCCGTGAGGAAGCGTCGCCATGATGTCGCGTGAACAAAACGAGCAGCTAAGCCGTGTCGGCCCGGGAACATTGATGGGCAAATTGCTGCGACGATACTGGGCACCGTTTCTGCTTTCCTCCGAGATCCCCGAACCCGATTGCCCTCCGGTGCGCGCGAAGCTCATGGGCGAGAGCCTGGTGTGCTTTCGCGACAGCAAGGGACAGATCGGGCTCATCGACGAATTCTGCGCGCATCGCGGCGTCTCACTCTGGTTCGGGCAAAATGAGGAGTGTGGCCTGCGTTGCCCCTATCACGGCTGGAAATACGACGTGACCGGGCAATGCGTCGATCTTCCGTCGGAGCCGGAAGAATCCGGCTTCCGGAAAAACATCAAGCTGAAATCATATCCCTGCATCGAGAAGGCAGGCATCGTGTGGGCCTATATGGGGCCGCCTGCCTTGCAGCCGCCACCGCCGGCGCTGGAGTGGACCGATGTCGAGCCGGCGCAACGGTTTGTCTCGAAGCGCCTGCAGGAGTGCAACTATCTGCAGGCGATGGAGGGCGGAATCGATTCAAGCCACGTGTCGTGGCTGCACGGCAGCGAACTCAACAAGGATCCGCTGTTCAAGGGCTCCAAGGGCAATGTCTATAACGAGCAGGACCGGATGCCGCTGTTCGACGTGGAGGAATTTCCCGGCGGCCTGCTCATCGGCGCGCGACGAAATGCCGAGGGCGGCAAATATTACTGGCGTATCACGCCATGGATCATGCCCTGGTATTCAATCATTCCGCCGCGCGCCGGCCATCCCTTGGGCGCGCATGCGTGGGTACCGATCGACGATGAGAACTGCTGGGCTTGGAGTATCAATTATCATCCCAAGCGCGCCCTGACGAAGGCAGAAGTTTCGGCTATGCAGGATGGTGAAGGTATTCACGTGAAATACGTACCTGGCACGTTCATCCCCCTCGCCAACAAATCGAACAATTACCTGCTGGATCGCGAGGCGCAGCGTCACGGTCACTCGTCGACTGGCGTCGACGGAATCGCAATGCAGGATGCATCGATCCAGGAGAGCATGGGTCCGATTCAGGATCGTACTAAGGAGCATCTGTGTGCGACCGACAGCGGCATCGTCATGACACGGAAGATTCTACTACGTGCGGCGAAAGCGGCGGCCGAAGGCGGCGTTGTGCCGGCAACTGAGCCCGAGGCGCAGCGCGTGCGCTCGGCATCAATCGAACTGGAGAAGGGTGTTTCGTTCACGAAGGGCGCCAGGCACGGTCTTTACGCCGCGCTCGGAACGGACCCGTTGTCCGTCTGATCGAGAAGACTACTCCGCCGCGGTCTTCGCCGCCTTGCCGATGGCAGCGTTAACACGCGGCATCACTTCTTCAGCCATGAGCTGCATTGATCGTTTGGCAAGCGCCGGATCGGTCCAGTCCATTCCGGCATAAACCAATTCACCGAAATCGCCGGTCTCCTCGTGCATTTTGAGGATGGCATCAACCACTTTGTTGACTGTTCCAAATGTCACGCAGTGCTGCATGACGTAGTCGTGGGTAATCTCCTCGTCCGGCTGTTCTTTGTGGCTCTTGAAGACATAGAGCCGGTTGCCGCGCTTCATCTTGGCGCGCATCTGCTCGAAGTAGAATCGATACGGGCTCTTCGCGTCTTCGAGACCATATCGCTTTGCCACTTTGTCGTCATCGGCAACGAAGATCGTGCGCGCCACGCGCCAGTCGGCGATATTGGCCTTTGCGCCAGCTTCGGCTTTGCCTTTGGCATAATTTGTCCAATGCGACTTGAGATGCTGCGGCAGAAGGAAGTTCGCCGACAACGGATGAAAGTCGCGCTTTCCCATCAGAACGACGCCCGGAGAAAACGGCGCGACCACCGTACCGACGATTTCCGGCCGTGGCTTCTGAAAGGGTTTGGCAAGAATCCCCACGCCGAGCTCGAGTGCTGCGGTACGCGCGAAGGTGACCTTGAAGCGGTTGTCCGGAAAATCGATGTCGTAGGGCGGATTGCGCTCCCAGACTGCCAGGATGACATCGATCGCCTCTGCGAAAATCTTGTTGCGATCGAGATCGAGGATTCCGATCGCTTCGGAATCGGAGGTAAGAGCGCCCGCGCTCACACCCATCACGAAGCGACCCTGCGACAGGTGATCGAACATTGCCGCGTTCACGGCGATCACCACCGGATGCATTTGCGCGAGGTTGGCGGTGCCGGTGGCGAGCTTGATCGTTTTGGTGTCGTGGATCAGCGTCGCCTGGAACATCATGCTGTTGGTGATGTTCTCGCAGGCGTCGGTCAGGTGCTCCCCGACGAAAGCATCGTAGAAGCCGAGCTTGTCGGCGAGGATGATTGCCTCGCGATCCTCGTGCAGCGTCTGCGACCAGTCCCGGCCCAACGGGTGCACGGGCATGGTGAAGTAACCCAACCGCATTTACGTCTCCGACCCAATCCCTGTGGACTGCAAACTAACCGACCACGCGCGCCGATGCAGCAAATCTTCGGTGGTCGATGGGGGCGCAATACTGCCGCAAGTTGTTGTTTTCACGATGTTAAACTTGATTGCTGCAAGGGGCATTTGCGCCGCCTTCCGGCGTGGCCAACGATGTTTCCACAGGCGCGCTTTTCCGAGATTTCGCAACCTCAAGCCGAACGACTAGTTTGCCCCTCACGACCTGCTCACGGCCAGGGGATTTTCATGCTGCGCTGGTTCCACGCCTTGATGCCGAAGGAGGAGCGCTTCTTCGACCTGTTCGCTCGTCATTCTCAGGCTGTCCTCGCGGGAGCCCAGGCCTTGCGGGCGATGATGGAAGGCGGCGAGGCCGTTGCGCCCAACAGTAAGACCGTAATGGATCGCGAGCATGACGCCGACGACGCCACGCGCGAAGTACTTATTGCAGTACGGCGTACGTTCATCACCCCGTTCGATCGCGGCAGTATCCGCGACCTGGTCACGGCGATGGACAATTCAATTGACCAGATGCAGAAGACCGCCAAGACGGTCGCGCTTTTTGATGTAAAAGAATTCACGCCGAAGATGAAGCAAATGGGCGACGCGATCGTGAAATCGGCAGAGCTCGTGCAGGAAGCGGTGCCGCTGCTGAAATCGCTGACCACGGAAGCAACGCGCCTAAGCGCTCTGACCGAGCAGATCTCGCAGCTCGAGGGACGCGCAGACGAACTCCATGACGAGGGCTTGCGTGCGCTTTACCGCGACTACGCGAAATCGGATCCGATGGCCTTTTTTATCGGCAATGAAGTCTATGATCATCTGGAAAAGGTTGTTGACCGGTTTGATGACGTCGCCAACGTTCTGCACGGCATCGTCATCGAGCACGTGTAATCTTTTCAAGGCCAAACGACGATGGACGCCGCCGCGCTGACCTTGCCGTTTCTTGTTGGCCTGATCATTGTCGCGCTGGCGTTTGATTTCCTCAACGGCATGAACGACGCCGCAAACTCAATCGCAACGATCGTCTCCACGCGTGTGCTACGGCCGCAATATGCCGTCGCGTGGGCGGCATTTTTCAATTTCGTTGCCTTCCTGTTCTTCGGACTGCACGTCGCTGAAACGGTCGGTCGAGGTATCGTGGAGGCCGACGTCGTCAACGAGCACGTCATCCTTGGCGCGCTCGCCGGCGCGATCGTGTGGCAAATTCTCACGCAGCGGCTCGGCATACCGTCGTCAAGTTCGCACGCGTTGATCGGCGGGCTGGTCGGATCCGGCATCGCCAAGGCCGGCTTTAGTGCCGTGGTTTGGGCCGGTGTATGGAAAACCGCCGTGGCGATTTTCATGTCGCCAGGCGTAGGCTGTCTGTTGGCGCTCCTGCTCATGTTGCTAGTCTCGTGGCTGTTCGTGCGCTTCACGCCGCACGGCGTCGATCATATTTTCCGGCGTGCGCAGTTCGTGTCGGCGTCCCTCTACGCCCTCGGTCACGGCGGTAACGACGCGCAAAAGACCATGGGCATCATCGCCGTGCTGCTGTACTCGCAGGGCCACCTCGGAGGCAATTTCTACGTTCCGTTCTGGGTGGTGCTCACCTGTCAAATCGCCATGGCTTTGGGGACCTTGGCCGGCGGATGGCGCATCGTGCGTACGATGGGCTCAAAGATCACGCGGCTTACTCCGATGCAGGGATTTTGCGCTGAAACCGGCGGTTCAATCACGCTCTTCGCCGCCACCTGGCTTGGCGTGCCGGTATCGACCACGCACACTATTACAGGCTCCATTATCGGAGTTGGTGCGGCAAAGAAGGTGCGGGCCGTACGATGGGTCGTGGCGCGGGAAATTGTCACGGCCTGGATCATCACGATTCCGGCGGCAGGACTGCTGTCTGCTTTCTTCTACTGGCTGAGTGGACTTTTCGGCTGATCAGGCAGCAACGCGCGCCAGGAAGCCCTCGACTTCCCTGCGCAGCTCGGCGGCCGCTGCTTCCACAGTCTGCGATGCCGAGAGCACGTTTTCCGCCGATTCCCGCGTCTGGGCGGCCGCGCCGGATACATCGCCCAGCACCTGAACCACGACTTTTGCGCCATCCGACGCACTCGCGACGTTCTGAGAGATTTCCCCGGTGGCTGCACTTTGCTCTTCGACGGCAGCGGAAACCGCGGTCGCGCAACTGTCGATCTCCTGCATACGTCCGGAAATTCTGCCGATCGCCGAGACGGCGCTTGTGGTCGCCCCCTGCACGGACATGATCAGTTTGGAGATATCTTCGGTTGCCTTCGCTGTCTGCACCGCGAGCGATTTGACTTCGGATGCCACGACCGCGAAGCCCTTGCCGGCCTCGCCGGCGCGTGCTGCTTCGATTGTGGCGTTGAGAGCCAGCAGGTTGGTTTGTCCGGCGATCGCGCGGATGAGTTTGATGACATCGCCAATCTTTTGGGCAGCATTCGCAAGCGCTGTGATCTGGCTGTTGGTCCCGTGCGCCTCGGTCACGGCGACGCGGACGATCTCGGTCGTCTTGGCGAGCTGACGGCCGATCTCATTGATCGACCCGCTGAGCTCGTCGGCTGCGACCGCTGCCGTCTCGACGTTTGTCGACGCCTCATTCGAAGCGGACACTGCGCCATCGGCGCTTTGAGACGTCTGGGCGGAATTGCTGAACAAGGTCGTGGCGGTAGCATGCATCGTCCGTGCGCCTTCGCCGACCGTCTTAAGGTGGTCCTCGACGCGTTGCCGGAAAACGGCGATCGCCTGATCGATGACGGCGCGGCGGTGCTGCTGCTCCTGCATTGACACCCGCTCGCGCTCTGCATCGCGCCGCTCGGTGACATCCTCGTGCGTCGCAACCCAGCCGCCATCGGCCATGGGGCGATTGATGACCGTTATTGACCGTCCATTCGCTGACTTTACTTCGGTGCTGGTCGTCTTGCCCGCGGACATGGCGCCCACCAGGTCGCGCCGGTATTCGACGGGATCGCCCGCGAAGCTGCCGTTGCTGATTCTGTACTTGAGCAGGTTCTGCAGCGTGATGCCCGGCTTAACGATGTCCGCCGACACCTTATACATATCCATATAGCGTTGATTGCAGACGACCAGACGCTCGTTGCCGTCGAACATGCACAGACCCTGCGACATGTTGTTGATTGCAACCCGCATGCGCAGGTTATCCGTACGCAGCATTCGGGAGAGCACGGCCAAAGTCAGCGCCATCGCAAGGAACGCAACAATTGCGGAGAGAAATAGTGACGCCGCCGGCGCCGAGGCGGTGGCGACCCATCCATCGACGGGAAAAACGTAATGAAACAGAGCATAGCTGACGGCGAAGCTTGCTCCGCCGGCCAGCATAACCAAACGCCAATCGCGCGCGGGAGCGTTTGCGGAGGTATGCTCGACCATGTTCGCGTCCAGGTAGGCCCCGGACGGTATTCCCCAACCCGTTTTTTTGCAGTTAATTGCCGGACATAACAGGTTAAACGAAGCTTAATAGGCCAGGCTGGAGGGGTGGGGATGGCCAAGTTACGGGCGGCTGAGTGCCGTAAATTCATCGATGCCGTGGTCGAAAAAGCCGCCGCCATGGGCGTGCCAGTCTCGATTGCCGTTGTAGGGCCGGAAGGGCACCTGATCGCCGTGGAGCGGATGGACGAGGCGGGCTTTATTACGCCGGAAACCGCCATCGCAAAGGCTTTCACGGTCGCGGCTTTCCGTTCGATGAGTCCGCGCTTTCCCGACGGTCTGGTGATTCAGCAGTGGTTCAAGGAGCGTAATCCCCAGCTGCTGGTCAGCCTCGCGGCCATGACCAATGGTCGCATTGCGGCCAGCGGCGGTTCTGCGCCTGTCTTCAAAGGAGACGAGATGATCGGCGCTTATGGAATCTCCGGCGGCACGTCGCAACAGGACGAGGAGATGGCAATCTACGCGCGCGCAAAAACCGGCTGGGCAGCGGCTCCCGAACACGACACGACCGACCCCGAGGTGAAAGCGCATATCAACGCGCTTTATGCCAAGGCCGGCATCACCGACCGCAAGCTTTGATTTTTTGGAGCATCGCATGACGCAATCATCAGCCGCGCGCAACGACGACGATGTCTGGAACGGCAGGGTCGAAGATGATGCCCTTCTACGCGGACAGGGTCGCTTTGGCGATGACGTCAAGCCCGATGACACGCTTGCCGCGCATTTTGTGCGATCACCGCACGCCTTCGCCAAGATTGTGCGGATCGACATCTCGGCCGCGAAGGGTGCGCCGGGCGTGGTTGCTGTGCTCACTGCCGCCGATCTCAGCGAGGCACATTACCATTCCATCTCACACGGTCACCCAATTCCCGGGCGCGGCGGAAAGACCGCGATTTCGCCGCATCGCCCGTCGCTTGCTGAAGCCCGGGTAATGCATGTGGGCGAACCAGTGGCCATGGTCGTCGCCAAAACGGCGGCCGCCGCGCAGGATGCCGCCGACAAGGTCGTTGTTGACTATGAGGAGCTGGCGGCGGTCACCGACGCGCGCGAGGCGGTGAAGCAAGGCGCCCCGCAGCTCTGGCAGGAAGCGCCCGGCAATATTGGTTTCGATTGGACGGCTCCGCCCGATCCGGAAGGCAAGAAGCAGGCCGCACTTGAGCGCGCCTTCAAGGAAGCGGCCCATGTGGTGCGCGTTGAGCTCGTCAACCAGCGGCTGGTCGTAGCCTCGCTTGAGGCGCGCTCGGCGACTGCGAGTTACGATGTCGGAGCTAGGCAGTTTACATTGCGCGTCGGCACGCAGGGTGTTGCCAGCGTGCGCGGGCAGATCGCCGGCGCCATGAACATCAAGCCGGAAGAATTGCGCCTTCTCACCGAAGACGTCGGTGGCGCGTTCGGCATGAAAGGCTGGTGCTATCCGGAATACGTTCCCCTGCTGCATGCCGCGCGTGCCTTGGGCAAACCCATCCACTGGACTTCGACGCGTTCAGAGGCGTTCGTCACCGATAACCAGGGGCGCGATTCTTTTTGGACGGTAGAGCTTGCGCTCAATTCCCGCGGCCGTTTTCAGGCGTTGCGCGTCGACTGCATCGGAAACCTTGGGGCATATTTCACCGGAGTTGCACATTTTGTGTTTACGACTCACGTCTCCGGTTGCCTGCCGACTGTCTATGACATTCCCCTGGCACAAGTGAATACGCGCTGCGTATTCACGAACACTTTGCCGACTGGGCCTTATCGCGGCGCCGGACGGCCGGAGGCGAGCTACCTTATCGAGCGCGTCATCGATGCGGCCGCCGATTCCACCGGTATTGATGCCGCCGAGTTGCGCCGGCGCAACCTGATCAAGCCCGAGAAGATTCCGTACACAACGGCGTTCGGAAACACTTACGACAGCGGCGAGTTTCCGGCGGTCTTCGAGCAGGCGCTCAAGGCTGCCGACTACGAAGGGTTCCGCGACCGCAGGAAGGCAGCGAAAAAGCGCGGCAAACTGCGCGGTATCGGCATCGGCTGCTACCTGGAAATCTCCGGAGCTTTTCCCGAAGAAGCGGCGCGCATTTCATTTCCGGGAGGAAAATCCGTGCAGGTCAGTGTCGGCGCCGGCGCCAGCGGGCAGGGTCACAAGACAGTGTTTGGCGGTGTCGCCGCACGGCGATTGGGTGTAGCGCCGGAAATTGTCACGCTCACCTCCGGAGATTCCGCGCGCGACGTCCCGGGCTTCGGCGCGGTCGCGTCGCGCTCGGCCATGATGACTGGCGGCGCTGTCGCGCGCACCGCCGATGCTGTTCTGGAAAAGGGCAGGCGCGTCGCTGCAATGCTGTTGCAAGCAGGCGAAAACGAGATCGACTATCGTGACGGCAGCTTCACCGTTAAAAACTCCGGGCGCGAAGTCTCGCTGTTCGACGTGGCGGAGCGCGCGGCGGAACTAAAGCGCCAAGGCGTCATCCCGGAGAGTCTCGATACGCAGGCCGGCATCAAAGTGCCGCCTTCGTTTCCCAACGGCTGTCATATCGCCGAAGTTGAGATTGATCCATCGACAGGCGCTGTCGATATTGTTTCTTATGTCGCAGTCGACGACTGCGGCAACGTGCTCGACCAGACCATCGTCGAGGCGCAAATTCACGGCGGGGTCGCCCAAGGCCTTGGCCAGGCGCTCACGGAGAACACCATCTACGATGCCGGGGGGCAGCTCGTGTCCGGTTCGTTCATGGATTATGCGATGCCACGCGCCGATCTGATGCCGGGGATGAAGGTCGAGCACCACACTGTTGCCTGCCGTACCAACCCGCTGGGCGTGAAAGGAACAGGTGAAGCCGGCACGACGGCAGCACCCCCTGCGGTTATGAATGCCATCGTCGACGCCCTGCCGAAGGGTACCAAGCTCGACATGCCGGCGACATCCGAGCGCATCTGGCGCGCTTTGCGTTCCTCACAGCAGTAGGGCGTTAATCACCGTTCGGCCATTGTCGTAAGGCGAGGTCGAGCTGTCGATTCGGAGAAATCCCGGTGATACGGCTTTATCGTTTGCTGCTGTTGCTGCCCGCGCTTTGCGCGCTCGGAAGTTGTGCCGATAACTTCGTTCCGAAGTCGGAGCCGAGCTTCTATCGCAATCTTGCGCAGCCGGGCGCCCAGCTTGATGCCGCGGCTGCCGCCTCGATGATCTCGGGGTATCGCACAAACAACGGTTTGCCTGTAGTGGCGCTTGATGCAGATCTGATGCGGCTTGCGCAGGCGCAAGCCGAAGTGATGGCCAAGCGCGACAAGCTCGACCACGGCGCCGGAAAGCCGTTCGTGCAAAGGCTGAAGGCCTCCGGTTACGATGCCAAGCGAGCGGCCGAGAACATCAGTGCCGGGTATCACACGCTGGCCGAGGCATTTTCCGGCTGGCGCGATTCGAATCCGCACCGCGCCAACATGCTGCTCACCGGCGCCACTCGTATGGGCATCGCGGCGGTATACACGCCAAGCTCTAAATACAAGGTCTACTGGGCAATGATCCTTGCCGAGCCTGACGACAAGTCGGAATAGCAACGAGAAGCAGCCTCAAGGCCACTTGGCGGCCACCGCCCGGTCGGGATAATTTGCCCGTTGGCGAGGCGGCATGACGCGCACTTTTTGGCAGGCGTTGTTTGGCGGCAGTTTATTTGTGGCGTCAGTGTTGGCGGTACAGCCGGCCGCCGCAGAGACGCTTTTTCATCGCGCCGAAAATCAGGTGCCGGCCGCGATCGTCGAGATCAAGCGTCCGGCGCAGCACACCGAAATTCATTTGCAGGCGCAAGCGGCGCTGGCGAAAGTCTGTTTCGCTGCGAGCGGCCCGAACAGCCCCTATCTTCTCGCCGCCGGCCGTAACTATCGCTATCTCGGCGGGGACAATGTCACGGCGTGTCCTGATCGACGCGACTACGCTGCGGGTGACATCATGGTGTTACGCTTCGAGCCGTTGGTGGCTGGTTCGAGCACGTTTTCGTTCGTGTCGGGTCAGGGTGGAGAAAAGAAACCGGTCGATGTCGTCTCCCCGACCACGCCGTACTGGAATTTTCTACGTGTGAGGTTGAATTGAAAGGCGGGCTGGACCTTGCCTCGCTCGCTGACTAGTTTTGCGTTCCATGCCGGTTCTGCCTCGCGTCAAGGATTATGATTCGCTAATCCGCCAGTTTCGCTGGTCGGTGCCGGCCCGTTACAACATCGGCGTCGATGTCTGTGATCGTTGGGCCGAGAAGGAGCCCGGCCGGCTTGCCATTTTGCATGCCAGGCCCGATGGGCGTGACGAGCAGGTCACCTATGGTTGGCTGCGTGAGACGTCCAACCGGCTCGCCAACGCGCTGCGAGCCAACGGCATCAAGCGCGGCGATCGCGTTGCGATACTGCTGCCGCAGCTTCCCGAAGTGGCTGCAATCCACATCGCGATTTACAAGCTTGGCGGCGTTGCCCTGCCGCTTGCCGTGCTATTCGGGACGGAGGCACTTTCCTATCGTCTGGAAAATTCCGGTGCGGCGGCGCTGGTCACGAATGCGCGCGGCGCCGAGCGCATCGCCGAAATCAGGAAGGATTTGCCCGCGCTCCAGCTGGTGCTTTCGCTCGATGGAGCAAGCGACGGTGCGCTCGCTTTGGCCGATGTGCTTGCAAAGGCGTCGACGGATTTTTCCCCGGTCGACACCTCAGCCGACGATCCCGCTATGATGGTCTACACGTCCGGTACGACCGGCCAGCCAAAAGGCGCCTTGCATGGTCACCGTGTGCTGATCGGCCATTTCCCGGGTGTCGAGACCCATCACGACTTTCTCCCGCAGCCGGGTGACCGCATCTGGACGCCGGCCGACTGGGCCTGGGCCGGTGGACTGCTCAATGTTCTTCTGCCCGGACTCCATTATGGCGTTCCGGTGGTGGCGCGACGGTTCGAGAAATTCGATCCGGAAGAAGCCTTCGCGCTGATGGCACGTGCTCAAATTCGAAACGCCTTTATTCCTCCGACCGCGCTACGCATGCTGCGTGCAGCGCCCAATCCGAAAGGCCGTTACGCCATCAACATGCGCTCGATCGGCTCCGGCGGTGAATCGCTCGGTGCGGAAACCTATGAGTGGGGAAAGTCCGCGTTTGGGCTCGTCATCAACGAGTTTTACGGCCAAACGGAATGCAACATCGTCCTTTCAGCGTGCAGCGCAATTGGTGTCTCGAAACCAGGCGCCATCGGCAGGCCGGTTGCCGGCCATACTGTCGCGATCATCGATGCCGCTGGAAATCCGTTGAAAACAGGCGAAACCGGGCAGATCGCAGTCAGACGTCCGGATCCGGTGATGTTCCTTGAATACTGGCGCAACCCTGAGGCCACGCGCGACAAGTTCATCGGCGATTGGATGACGACCGGTGACCAGGGCGTCATGGACGAGGAAGGTTACGTCAGCTTTGTCGGGCGGGACGACGACGTCATCACGTCGGCGGGTTTTCGGATCGGGCCGGGCGAGATCGAGGATTGCCTCATTCGTCATCCGGCAGTAGCGCTTGCTGCCGCCGTCGGCAAGCCCGATGCATTGCGCACCGAAATCGTCAAAGCCTTTATCGTCCTGAAGAAAGGCTACACGGCGTCCGATTCACTTGCTTCCGAGATTCAAGGCTTTGTGAAGACGCGCCTGTCCGCACACGAATATCCGCGCGAAGTCGCTTTTATCGACGACATGCCGATGACGACTACGGGCAAGGTGATCCGTCGACTGTTGCGGCAGCGGGCGTGACTTCAGCCCGTCGTACGGCTGAAAACAAAGATATTGAACCCAAGCCGCTTCTTCGTCACCCACGAGAACATCAGTGATTCAGCGACCAGCGCGGCAGATGTTGCGGCAGCTGCGCCTTCAATTCCAAGGCGCGGAATAAGTATCGCGCACAGCAACAGGTTGATTGCGAAAGCAAGGGCATAGACGGTCGCGCATTGCTTGCGCTCGCCGATCATATTGAGCAGGCGCTCGGCCGGTCCGACCGAGGCGCGCGCCAGAAGTCCGACGGCAAGAATAAACATCACGCCATAACCTGCTTCGAAACCCGCCCCGAACAACGACAGAAGCGGCCTGCCGAAGGCGAGGATTGCGGCGCAGATAGCGAGTGAGGGCCAGAACGTCCAGTGCACCGTCTCGCGGAAGAATGAGGCGAGCCGCCGGCGGTCGCCTGCGATGTCGTACTCGCTGAATTTATGCGTCGTTGCTCCCGCGATCGCGAAATAAACGAAGGCCACGATCGCGAGCAGGCGGGCGCCAGCATAGTAAATCGCGACATCGTGCGGCGAACGGAAATGTTCAAGCGTGATGATGTCGACATAAGTGAGGAGCAGGTAGAAACCTTCGACAATGAAAATCGGCAGCGACGTTGCGTACCAAACTCTCGGCTCGTAGATTTTTCGTCCCGCCGGGACCTTCTCCTTCAGGCGCCGGCTGAGCAGCGCGAGTTGGCCGATCGTCACGGCCCAGGTCGTTATAACCGCGATGATCATGGCGGTGACCGCGTCGGTCGCCGCGCCGAAGAACCAGGCGGCGCCCATCAGAACCGTGATTATGAGCTGACGCCAGATGTAGAAGGGCATCAGCGCGAGATTGGGCCAGTCGTAGGACTGCGCGATACCGGCCTGTACTTGCACCAGCCCGTAAGCCGCGATCGCGAGACAGGCGAGATAGAGCGGGATCACTGCAAAGTGGTCGAGCCATGGTGCAAGAAGATAAATGCCGATCGCGCCAACAAGGCCAATGGCGGTTGCCATGCCAAAAGCCAGCCAACGCGAGCCGTTCAGAAAGCCGCGTAGACGATCAAGGTTTTTAAGCTCCGTGTATTCCGGAATGAAGCGGCGTGCGGCCGATGAAAGGCCCACGTCGGACAACGCGCCAATCATCAGCACCCAGGTCCACACATAGATGTAGATGCCGAACTCGAAGCTGCCCATCCAGCGCGCCAGCAGAACCTGCGACACCAGCGCGAGCAAGGCGCTGCCGACACGCACGAGGAAAACTTTTCCAGCGACGAATTGGGCAAGCCGGCTGTCGTGGCGTTCGGCAGGCACGGATTTGATGCGTGCAAAGACCCGCGCCAGTGGGGACGGCGGCGCAGATTTCACATTTTCGGGTGCGAAGGACGGCAAGGCCATCGCCTCCGCGTAGCAAGGAACCGTTAAGATTCAGTTGGATGCAGCGCTGAAAGCCGCCAAATCAAGGCATTTCCAGCTTCGCCACGTCGGCGAGAATGCTTTCTACCGCCTCGCGCTCGGCCGGCCCAAGAGCAGCCTGCGGGGGCACCGGATCGCCGACGGCGTAGCCCTGGATCTGCAGCCCGGCCTTGATGCAGGCGGCAAGGTT
>JBKPRE010000037.1:0-8146 GCA_046734435.1 Pseudomonadota bacterium
CGGCCGGGTATTCGTAGGGGGTTTCCGGACGTGCTGGAGCGCCTGCAGGCAACCCCAGTTCACCCGGCAAACGGTCAATAATCGGCCCGGGTGCGCACGCCGCCAGTAGCGCGGCGAGGCCTAACGCTGCCCATATAAAAAGCTTGACCGCCACACACCCTGCTCCGCCAACGCACCGCACGAGCGGTGAAATCAATGTAGACTCAATGAATTATATCACCGTGCCGTTAACGGGCTAATATGGCCACAGCAAGGTCACCCGTTGCTAACCGCTCGGCTGAAGGCTCGCGAAACCATCCGCGTAAACGCGCCTTGCGATGGAACGCGGAGCGGGCCAACTGTCTTGGCAGATGGGAACGGAAGGGATGGATAAATCCACTACAGATCCCGCCAAGGTCGGCGACATCGATATCGAGGCGCTGTCGCGTAATCTTGCCCGCCTGGTCGAGGAAGGCGGTAAGGCGCTCGCGGCCTATCTGAAACCGCGCGAGGAAGGAAAGATACGGAGTGACTTCGCTGAAGACCTGACTGACGCCGTCAAAACAATTGGACGCGTCGCCCAATATTGGATGTCCGATCCTCAGCGCGCTGTCGAGCTGCAGACCAGCCTTGGCCGCGCCTACCTCGATCTCTGGGCAGGCGCGATGAAGCGCATGGCGGGCGAGCAGCCGGAGCCCATCGTCGCGCCCGACCCGAGAGACAAACGCTTCTCCGACCCGGAATGGTCGCAAAACCAGTTTTTCGATTTTCTGAAACAGGCCTATCTCCTTACCACGCAGTGGGCCGACAAACTGGTGAAAGACGCGGCCGGCGTCGATGAATACACGCGAAAGAAGGCGGAATTTTACGTCAAGCAAGTTGCCAATGCGATTTCGCCATCGAACTTCGTGCTGACCAATCCGGAACTTCTGCGCGAGACGCTCTCGTCGAACGCCGAAAATCTCGTGCGCGGGATGCACATGCTTTCGGAAGACATCAAGGCCGGCCAGGGGCACCTAAAAATCCGCCAGTCCGATCCTTCCATGTTCGACGTCGGCAAAAATCTTGCGACGACGCCAGGCAAGGTGGTGTTCCAGAATGAGTTGATGCAGCTCATCCAATATGAAGCGACGACCAAAGATACGCTGAAGCTTCCGCTGCTAATCGTGCCGCCGTGGATCAACAAGTTTTATATCCTCGACCTTGCACCCGATAAATCTTTCATCAAATGGTGTGTTGATCAGGGCGTCACGGTATTCGTGATTTCATGGGTCAACCCGGACGCCAGATTGGCCACAAAAAGTTTCGAAGAATATATGAGCGAGGGCGTGATCGCCGCACTGGATACCGTTCAAGCGATCACCGGCGAGAAACAGACTCACGCCGTCGGTTATTGTGTCGGCGGTACGCTGCTCTCGATCACCCTCGCCTATCTTGCTGCAAAAAAACAGAACCGCGTTAAGTCGGCCACATTATTTGCAGCGCAGGTTGATTTCACCTATGCGGGTGACCTGATGGTGTTCGTTGACGAGGAGCGCATCAAACAACTCGAGACGCATATGAAGCAGCAAGGCTATCTGGAAGCCTCGCGCATGGCCAATACCTTCAATATGTTGCGCTCAAACGATCTAATCTGGCCCTATATCGTCAACAATTACATGCGGGGCAAAAAGCCGATGCCGTTCGACATTCTTTACTGGAATTCCGACGCCACGCGCATGCCCGCGGCTAACCATTCTTTCTATTTGCGCAACTGCTATCTGGACAACAAGCTCACCAAAGGAGAGATGGAAATTGCAGGCACCCGCATCGATCTGCACAAGGTGAAAGTGCCGGTCTACAATCTCGCCACGCGCGAAGATCACATCGCGCCGGCGAAATCCGTTCTTTATGGCTCCCAATTTTTCGGCGGTCCGGTCAAATATGTGCTTGCCGGCTCCGGCCATATTGCTGGCGTGGTAAATCCGCCCAGCAGACCAAAATACCAGTATTGGACCGGCGAAAGGCCGAAGGGTGAAAACGTTGAAGCTTGGATGAAAACGGCTACCGAGCATCCAGGCTCCTGGTGGCCCGACTGGCTCGATTGGATCAAAGGGCAGGACGCGGAAACCGTGACCGCTCGCAAGATCGGCGGCGGCAAGTTCAAGCCGATCGAAGATGCGCCAGGATCTTACGTCAAGGTAAAGAGCTGGACGTAGAGCTGGACGTAGCCTACGGCGCGATTTTTACCGGCACCTTGAGGTAACGCACGCCATTGGCTTCAGCTGGCGGGAATTTGCCGGCACGAATGTTCACTTGAATCGATGGCAGCAAAAGCAAAGGCGTCGAGAGCGTGGCGTCACGCGTTTCCCGCATCTTGACGAATTCATCTTCGGTGACGCCCTCGTGCACGTGAACATTGCGCGCCTTTTCCTCGCCTACCGTCGTTTCCCAGGCATATTGATCGCGGCCGGGCGCCTTGTAGTCGTGACACATGAAAAGCCGCGTTTCTTTCGGTAAGGACAGAATCCGTCGGATCGACCGATAGAGGTCGCGCGCGTTGCCGCCGGGAAAATCGGCACGCGCCGTGCCGTAATCGGGCATGAACATCGTATCGCCGACGAACACGGCGTCACCGATCTTGTAAGACACGCATGCCGGCGTGTGACCCGGCGTATAGATCACCTCACCGTCGATAGCTCCGACTTTGAAGTGTTCACCATCCTTGAACAAATGATCGAATTCCGACCCGTCGCCCGACACATCCAGCGCATTGAAAATGGGCCGAAAGATCCTCTGTACGTCCTTGATATGCTCTCCGATCGCGACCCTGGCGCCGGTTTTCAGTTTTATGTAAGGCGCACCCGACAAATGATCGGCATGCGCGTGAGTTTCCAGGACCTGTTCGATTTTGACGCCGAGCTGCTTTGCCTCCGCAAGGATGGCGTCGGCCGATTCCACGGTTGCCTCTCCGCTGCGATGATCGAAATTGAGTACTGGATCGATCACCGCGCCCGACTTTGAAGCGGGATCCCACACGAGATAGCTGACGGTATTGGTCGGCTCGTCGAAAAATCCGCGAATTTCAGGTTTTGCAGTGGCGGTCATGACCCACTCCTTCTTCCGTCCAGCCTGTCCCTTGACTTATATATTAGCATACCCTAATTTAGCAACAGCTAATTCACGGAGACCAGCGTGCCTCTACAAACTGTCCGTCGAGCAAAAGCTGCCGCCGATATTGGCATTGCCGAACTTGAGCGCAAGGCTGGCGAAGCCGCC
The DNA here is from genome assembly GCA_046734435.1 of Pseudomonadota bacterium. GTDB lineage: Bacteria > Pseudomonadota > Alphaproteobacteria > Rhizobiales > Xanthobacteraceae > Pseudolabrys. The sequence goes on from JBKPRE010000037.1 coordinate 3,238, forward strand.
GGCCTGCTCAAGTTGCTCGCCAACGAAAACCGGCTGCTGATTCTATGCCGCCTGGTTGTCGCGGGAGAAATGTCGGTCGGCGATCTCGCGGAAGCGGTCGATTTGAGCCAATCAGCACTCTCCCAGCACCTCGCCAAAATGCGTGAAGATGGCTTGGTCAGCACCCGGCGAGTAGCGCAGACGGTGTTCTACCGCATCGCCGATCCCAACGCGGCGCGACTTCTGTCGCTGCTCAAAAATATCTACTGCCCGTAAAGGGCCAACCAAAACAAGAAAGGAGAACGATCGTGACAGACCTACAAGCAATTTCCCCGGAACGCGCCGCCGAACTCGTGCGCAGAGGTGCGGTCCTCATCGACATCCGCGAGGCCGACGAACACGCGCGTGAGCACATCCCTGGTGCACGCCATCATGCGTTAAGCCGGTTGGACGCGGAAAGTCCGGCGCGCGCTGGAGATGAAGTACTCGTATTTCATTGCCGATCGGGCGCCCGCACGCGCGGGAATGCGGCGCGACTTTCGGCCGCCGCAAACTGCGATGCCTATATTCTCGACGGCGGCCTTGATGCATGGAAAAAGGCCGGCCTGCCCGTCACCCTCGATCGCAGCCAGCCAATCGACATTATCCGGCAAGTGCAGATTGCCGCCGGCTCGCTTGTCTTGATGGGCATACTGCTCGGGACATTATTTTCCCCTGGCTTCTATACCCTCTCGGCTTTCGTCGGTGCGGGGCTCGTATTTGCCGGAGTCAGCGGCTTCTGTGGAATGGCGCATTTGCTGGCGTTGATGCCCTGGAACCGCCGGACCGCGCGCGGGGCGTAATATGCTGCACGACCTGCTTGCCATTGCCTCAGGAAGCATGGTCGGTTTTGTCCTCGGCCTGGTGGGCGGTGGCGGTTCGATTTTGGCCGTACCACTGCTGGTCTATGTCGTCGGCGTGCCCTCGCCGCATATCGCGATCGGCACAAGCGCGATTGCTGTCGCCCTCAGCGCAGCTGTCAATCTCGCCGGTCATGCACGTTCACGGACCGTGAAGTGGCCATGCGCGATCACATTCGCAATTGCCGGCATGATCGGCGCGGCCGGTGGCGCGCAGCTTGGTAAAATGGTCGATGGGGAGCGCCTTTTGGCCTTGTTCGGCGCCCTGATGATCGTCATTGGCATAATGATGCTGAAGCCGCGCAAAACTGCCGGCAATCCGGATGTCAAACTCACGCGAGAAAGCGTGCCACGATTGCTTCCGATGCTGATTGGCTTGGGCCTCGTGGTTGGCGCGATGTCGGGCTTTTTCGGCATTGGCGGCGGCTTCCTGATCGTACCCGGATTGATCGGGGCCACCGCGATGCCGTTGATCAATGCAATCGGCTCATCGCTGGTGTCGGTCACCGCCTTTGGTCTGACGACCGCAGCGAGCTACGCATGGTCCGGTCTGGTCGATTGGCGCCTGGCATCTCTCTTCGTGCTTGGCGGCGCGCTAGGTGGTTTGCTCGGCATCCGGCTCGCAACGTATCTCTCCGGCCATAAAACCGCGCTGACGCGCATTTTTTCGGGCATCGTGGTCACTGTTGGATGTTATGTCGTCGCAAGATCATTAACGGGTTCTTGATTGCGACAGCCGCGACAATAGCGGATGCATCCCTTATGCTCGGCTTGTCGTGTACGAATGGGGAGCCCCGATGACCAAGGAACTGATGTGGCTGACGCTGACGATCATCCTGACCGGGCTGTTGTGGGTACCGTACATCATCGATCGCGCCATGGTGCGCGGTCTGATGGGCTGCTTGGCCAACCCCTCGCGGCACGACAAGCCGCAATCCGCTTGGGCGCAGCGGCTTTATTTCGCGCACACCAATGCGGTTGAAAATCTCATCATCTTCGCGCCGCTGGTGCTCATTCTGGATGCGCAGGGTTACTCGACCCCCGGTACAGTCACTGCTTGCGCAGTCTACTTCTGGGCAAGGCTGGCGCACGTCATCGTGTACACGATGGGCGTTCCGGTTCTCCGCACACTTGCCTTCACCGTCGGCTTCCTTGCGCAAGTCGCGCTGGTATTTGCGGTGTTCGGAAAGATTTAGTTTGCAGGACCGGCCCGTTCGGTGATGCCGCGCGTATCCAGACCGCGCGGCAGCAGCCCGAAGACTGGCGCCCCCTCGCCGTCGAGCCGCGATGCGCAAAATGCATCCGACACGTTGGATGGCGCGCGCCTAATTAGCAACGAACCCTGAAGAGCGACAATGAGATCGCGCACCAACGTGCGCGCCTGTGACTCGTCGGCGTAGTCGCGGGCGGCGAGCCGCTTCTCAATGCGCTCAACAACCGTCTTGATCCGCGCATCCTTGGCTTCTCCCAATTCGCGTCGCAAAACCTCGGCCGCATTTGGTGTCCGCTCAAGCGCGCGCAGCACATCGAGGCACATGACGTTGCCGGAGCCCTCCCAGATCGAGTTGACCGGCGCTTCGCGATAGAGGCGCGGCATGATGCTATCCTCGATGTAGCCCGAGCCGCCGAGCACCTCCATGGCTTCGTAAGTCAGGGATGGCGTTCGCTTGCAGATCCAGAATTTGGCCGCGGGCGTGACGATGCGCCGAATTGCCAGCGCGGCATCATTATTTTCGTCATAGGCACGCGCGAGCCATATGGTCAGGACCGTGGCCGCCTCGGACTCAAGCGCAAGATCGGCAAGTACATTCGTCATCAACGGCTGATCAATGAGTTTTTTCTGGAAGGCTATGCGATGTCGCGCGTGATGGATCGCCTGGGCAACCGCCTGCCGCATCAGGGCGGACGAACCTATGCAGCAATCGAGTCGCGTGTAGTTGCCCATCTCTATGATGGTCGGAATGCCGCGCCCCTCCTCGCCGACAAGCTGAGCATAGGCGCCATGAAACTCGACCTCGCTCGACGCATTCGAACGATTGCCGAGTTTGTCCTTGAGCCGGAGTATGAGGATCGCGTTGCGCTCACCGTCCGGCGTCCATCGCGGCATCAAGAAGCAGCTCAAGCCGTTCGGTGCTTGAGCCAGCACGAGGAATGCGTCGCACATCGGCGCCGACATGAACCACTTGTGGCCGTAGAGCCGGAAGCTGCCGTCGGCGGAAGGCTGTGCGCGCGTCACGTTGGTGCGCAGGTCCGAGCCGCCCTGGTTCTCGGTCATGCCCATGCCGACAAGCGCCGAAGTCTTCAGTCGCGCCGGCCGGAACCGGCGGTCGTATTCGCGTGAGTAGATCCGCGGTAACCATTCATCGGCGATTTGCGGCGCATGCCGCAAGGTCGGGACCGAACCATAGGTCATCGCGAGCGGGCAATACACGCCACTTTCGATCTGCCCTAGCATGTAGGTCCCAGCGGCACGTGCCACGTGCGCGCCCGGTTTTGGATTTGCCCAGGGACTCGAGTGAAGACCGGCCTCAAGAGCGATTTCGAGCAACCGGTGCCAGGCCGGGTGAAACTCGACTTCGTCAAGCCGATGGCCGTAACGGTCGAGCGTACGAAGTTGCGGGGAAAACCTGTTGGCATCGAAGCCGAGCTGCACGGTCTCTGGCTTGCCAAGCGTTGCGCCGAGATCAGTCAACTCGCGCGCTGCCCAGTTCGCGCCTTCGCGGCGAACCGCATCACGCAGAACGGCATCGCTCGTGAAAAGATTGTAAGGCTCGAGCGGCGGCGGCTGGTTCTGAACCTCGAACATCGGCCGTGGGTCTCCCGCGAAGACGCGGCGATTGTACCAGCGGAATCAGGGGAACAGGGCGACCTGCTCCAATCCCATCGTTTCCGGCCAGCCCATGACCAGATTCATGTTCTGGATCGCCTGCCCGGAGGCGCCTTTGACCAGGTTGTCCAGCGCAGACACGACGATTGCCCGCCCTGAGACGCGGTCCTTTACCACGCCGATGAAGGTCATATTCGAGCCCCGCACATGTCGCGTCTGCGGCGTTTCCCCAAAGGGCAGGACATGCACGAATGGCTCCTTCATGTAAGACTTTAAAAGTATCGCATGAAGATCCTCGGCGGTCCGACCCCGCCGACCCCGCACATAGATCGTCGACAAGATGCCCCGGTTCATCGGTACTAAGTGGGGCGTGAACGTAATGATTACCTCTCGCCCGGCAGCGAGCGAAAATTCCTGGTCGAGCTCGGCCATGTGCCGGTGATGGCCAACGCCGTAAGCGTGAAAACCCTCCGAGACTTCGGAAAAGAGCATGGCCTCCTTGGCGGCGCGCCCCGCCCCTGTCATGCCGGACTTGGCGTCGACGATAATTTCATCGAGCTCGATCGCCTTGTTCTTGATGAGCGGCACAAGCGGCAGCTGCGCACAGGTGGTGTAGCAGCCCGGATTGGCGACCAGCCGCGCATTCTTGATTTCGCGCCGGTGAATTTCGGTCAGGCCGTAAACGGCCTCCTTTTGCAGCTCCGGCGCGTGATGCTCGTGGCCATACCATTTTGCATAGGCGGCGGTATCCGCCAGGCGGAAGTCCGCCGACAGATCGACGACCTTGGTCGATGGCGACCTCGTCATCAGATCCTTGATGACTTTTTGCGTTGTCGCGTGCGGCAAGGCGCAAAAAGCAACGTCCAGCGCGGCGCCCTTCCAGTCGATACCGTCAATCGCGACAAGCTGCGGCAGCGTAAAGGGCGAAAACTGCGGAAACACATCGCGCATGGCCTTGCCGGCGCTGCGCTCCGCCGTCAGCAGCGCGATCTCGGCGCGCGGATGCCGCAGCAGCACGCGCACCAACTCGCCCCCCGTATAGCCTGAGGCTCCCAACACACCAATCTTCGCTTTTGTGGCCATGAATCGATCCTTATCCAGAAGTCTTAAAGAACTACCGGAAGAAGGCCAACAGCGCGGTTTGTCTTGGGGAAACGTGCCGCGGCCTCAAATCCGGCGGCACGGGTGACGACAGCTCTACGCC
>JBKPRE010000038.1:0-5395 GCA_046734435.1 Pseudomonadota bacterium
TGGCCGCCGCCAGGTGCGCCGCCTTGCTGATGCGGCTGCTGCTGGTTGTAGTACGGGTTCTGCTGACGAAACTGTTCTTGCGCCGCAGCGATCAGGCGGAAGTAGTGCTCGGCGTGCTGATAATAATTCTCGGCGGCCACCGGGTCGCCCGATCCTTGCGCGTCACGCGCGAGCTGGATGTATTTCTCCGCGATGTGCGAAGCGGTGCCGCGGATTTTGACGTCGGGACCGTTCGATTCGTAAACGCGCGTGAGGGGATTCTGACTCTTGCGGTGGTTGCCTCGCCCCCGCATGCGCTTCTGACCGTTTCTCATGTTGTGCCTGTTCGTCGACCTTTCACCCTGTCGCGGCATTCGCGCCGAACACTCAACTCACTCTACAAGTCCAAACAAATCTCATTGCGCGGCCGGACTTGCGTTATGTCCGCGCCAATGATCGAAATGTCGTGTCCTTTATCGCGTTAGTCGCAGCAACCCCATTACCGCGGTCTCAGCCGCAGCGTTGCCAACCTCTCGTTACGCGCATCGTCCTAGGTTTCGAAAAATGATGCGCCCAACCGGTGAAGCATCCAGACCCGTCTCTGGCGATTTCGTCTGCCGTCTCTTCGCAGCCGGCTCTTCGTCATCCGCCTTGCGCCGCATCTCACAGAGCCGCTTCGCTCTGGAGTTCTTGGCGGTGCAACCGTCACGGGTTGATTCCGTGACCGGAAGCTAGTCGTTTCCGAGGCATAATCCAAGTGCTTTTTTCGACGAATAATCCGGTTCTGCATTTTCACCCAGTGGGAATGCGTCTCGCTCATGGCACGAAACCGGCACCAAGCACGCGCGGAATTCCGGCTAAATCCTTGCGCGGTATGCCCGGGCTTAGTCCGGCTTTGGTAAACAATGCGCGAACCTGTTCATGCTGGCCCGCGCCCAATTCCACGAACAGTCGGCCGCCCGGTGCCAGAATTCGTTTGGCATCGGCCGCGATGCAACGATATGCGTCGAGGCCATCCTGGCCGCCATCGAGTGCGACCTGCGGATCGTAGTCGCGGACCTCCGGCGCGAGCGCTGCGATCTCGTCATGTGCGATGTAGGGTGGGTTCGACACGATCAGGTCGAAAGGGCCTTCGACGCCGCTCGCGATGTTGCAAACGACAAAATTGCAGCGGAAATCGAGCCGGCAGCGTGCTGCGTTGGCACTTGCCACGTCCAGAGCCGCGGAACTCACGTCGGTGCCGGTTCCAATGGCATTCTTTAACTCATTCAGTAACGCCAGCAGCAGCACGCCAGAGCCGGTGCCGATGTCGAGCACCCGCAGCTTCTCCAGACGCAGGCCACTGCGTATGACGAAATCAAGTGCGGCTTCGACGACGGTCTCTGTTTCCGGCCGTGGCACCAGCACGTCGGGGGTCACGGAAATCGGAAGGCTCCAGAATTCCTTCTGCCCGACAATGCGCGACACCGGCTCGCGCCGCAGACGACGCGTTGCGAGCGCCGAAATTACAGTAACTTCGCGCGTCTCGAGGATACGTTCCGATTGCGCGATCAGCCGGGCGCGATCGAGATGCAGTGCGTGACCGATCAGCACGCGGGCATCGGCATCGGCTTCTTCGACGCCGCCTGCGCGGAAAGATTGCGCCACGTGATGAAGCGCTTCGGACACCGAGACGCCTGACTTCAGGCCCGGCATGACCCTCACGCTGCGCCTTCGGCCGCTAGCAATTCGGCCTGATGCTCGGTCACAAGCGCGTCGATGACCTCGTGCAGCGCCTCGCCCTCAATGATCTGTGGAAGCTTGTGAAGCGTGAGATTGATTCGGTGGTCCGTGACGCGCCCTTGCGGGAAATTGTAGGTCCGGATGCGTTCGGAGCGATCGCCTGAACCGACCTGGCCGCGCCGCTCGGCCGCGCGTGCGGAATCACGTTTGGTCTTTTCGGCGTCGTAGAGCTTCGCTCGCAGCATCGTCAGCGCCTTCGCCTTGTTCTTGTGTTGCGAGCGTTCCTCCTGCACGAAGACAACGATGCCGCTCGGCATATGCGTAATACGGATCGCCGATTCGGTCTTGTTGACGTGCTGACCGCCTGCTCCCTGGGCACGCATCGTATCAATTCTCAGGTCAGCCTCGTTGATATGAACATCCACATCTTCGACTTCAGGCAGGACCGCGACCGTTGCCGCCGAAGTGTGGATGCGGCCCGATGCCTCGGTATCAGGCACGCGCTGCACGCGGTGCACGCCGGACTCGAATTTCAGCTTGGCGAACACCCCCCGGCCACTGACCTCGGCGACGATTTCCTTGAAGCCGCCCTTGCTGCCTTCGCTCAGTGACAGGATTTCCGTCTTCCAGCCCTGCTTGGCTGCATAGCGCTCGTACATACGGAAGAGGTCGCCCGCAAACAGCGCGGCTTCATCGCCGCCGGTGCCGGCGCGGATTTCCAGGATCGCATTGTGGTCATCCATCGCGTCCTTCGGCAGCAACGCCACGCGGATCTGCTGGGCAAGCTTCTCTTTCCGCTCCTGCAATGCGTGACGTTCTGTGTCGGCCAGCTTGCGCATGTCCACATCGGTCGCGGAATCGTGGGCCAGTGCTGCAAGGTCTGCGATCTCCTTCTCAGCATTGCGATAGGCCTTGATCGATTCGACCACCGGGCTGAGCTCGGCGAACTCGCGTGACAGCTTGACATAGGCCTCAGGACTCAAGCCGCTCGCAAGCTCGCTTTCCACCAAGGAGTGGCGGGCAAGCAGCGCATCCATTTTCTGTTGCGGCAAAGCTATCAAAGCTGAAGTCCCTCGGATGCGGCGAAGCTTTCGAGCTTGTGGCGAATGGAAACGCTGCCGACTGGTTCCTTCAAGCTCGGCAATAGAGCAGCTTCGCCCTTGCTGCAATCGAGCTCGAGCAGCAGCGCTTTCACCGGGCCCACTGCCGATGGCGTCAACGACAGCGTGCGATAGCCGAGAAGCACGAGGGCGAGCGCGCCGATCGGCTGCGAGGCAAGTTCCCCGCACAGGGTGACTGGCTTGCCGTGCTTCTTCGCCTTGTCGACGATTTCTTTCAGCGCGCGCAAGACCGGCGCCGACAACGGGTCGAAGCGTTCCGATACCCGTGGATTGCCGCGGTCAGCCGCGTAGAGAAATTGCATCAGATCGTTCGATCCGACGGAGAGAAAGTCGACACGTTCCAGCAGCTCGTCGAGCTGAAACAGCAGCGACGGAACTTCGACCATGGTGCCTATATCGACGCGCTCCGGCAACTCGTGGCCGTGCCGGCGCAGGTGCGTCAGCTCAACCTCGACCAGCGCCTTGGCTTTGTCGAACTCATCGACGGCCGCGATCATGGGGAACATAAGGCGCAGTTCACGGCCACCCGCTGCGCGCAACAGCGCCCGTACCTGGCTGCGCAGCAGGCCGGGACGATCGAGTCCAAGCCTGATCGCGCGCCAGCCGAGCGCCGGATTTTCCTCTTCGATATTGCGCAGATAGGGCAGCACCTTGTCGCCGCCGATGTCGAGCGTGCGGAAGGTCACCGGTTTCTTCCCGGCGGCTTCGAGCACCGATCGGTAAAGCGAGAGCTGTTCGCCCGTCCGCGGCAACGTGTCCGCAACCATGAACTGTAGTTCCGTGCGGAACAGGCCGATGCCGGCGGCGCCGGTATCTTCGATATGCGGCAGGTCGATCGCGAGCCCTGCATTGATCATCAATTGGACCTTCTGGCCGTCTTTGGTTACGCACGGCCGATCGCGCAAAGCGCGGTATTGCGCCTGGCGCCGCGCGCGCAACTTGACGCGCTCACCGTACGACGCCTGCACGTCTTGCGGCGGGCGCATGTGAATGTGGCCGGTCGAGCCGTCGACGATGATGGCGTCGCCGGATTCGACAAGGCCGGTCGCGTTCTCGATCTCGCCGACGGTGGGAATGCCAAGCGCACGCGCGACGATCGAAACGTGCGATGTCGGACCGCCTTCCTCCAGCACCAGCCCGCGCAACCGCTTGCGGTCATAATCGAGCAGCGCTGCTGGGCCCATCGACCGTGCCACGACGATGGCATTTTCCGGCATCTGTTCCCTGGTCGGCGCATGATCCTGGCCCATCAGGACGCGCATCAATCGGTTGGCGAGGTCGTCGAGGTCGTGCAGGCGGTCCCGCAGATAGTGGTCCGAGGCGCGCAACATCCGGGCGCGCGTATCCGACTGCACGCGCTCGACGCTCGCCTCGGCGGTAAGGCCGGTCATTACGGCCTCGCGGATCTTATGCAGCCAGCCCTGGTCGTAAGAAAACATGCGATAGGCTTCGAGCACGTCGCGGTGCTCACCGCCGTCGGCGACGTCGCGGTGCTCGACCAGCCGGTCGAGGTCGGCGCGCAACGTCGCAATAGCGGCGTCGAGCCGTTTGAGTTCGTGCGGCACGTCGTCGGCAATCACGCTGGTGATGACAACGCGCGGCTCGTGCAGCACGACGTGACCCAGCGCGATGCCATCCGACAGCGATGTGCCAATAAAATGCATCGAGTGGCGGGCGGCGGGCTCTGCGCCGGGGCGGGCGAGAGACGACAGCTCGCCCGATGCGATCATTTCGGCGAGTACCATCGCCGTCGTCTGCAGCGCTTCTTCTTCTTCTTCGGTGTAGGTACGACGGGCGCGGTTCTGCACCACCAGCACGCCGAGCGTGTTGCCGGCGCGCAGGATCGGCACGCCGAGGAACGAGTGATAGATTTCTTCGCCGGTTTCCGGACGATAGGAGAAGGCCGGATGGGCCTGCGCGTCCGAGAGATTTATCGGATTGGCTTCACCGGCGACCAGGCCGACAAGGCCTTCATCCGGCTTCAGGACGGTCTGGTGGACGGCTTCGCGCTTGAGACCTTCGGTGGCGTATAGTTCAAGCGTTCCGTCTACGCGTAAAACGTAGACAGAGCAGACTTCCGCCACCATGTTGGCGGCGATCAGCACCACCACCTTGTCGAGACGGTCCTGCGCGCTGACCGGCTCCGCCATCACTTCGCGAAGCCTACGCAACAGCACGCGCGGACCGCCCAGCGCGCCACGCATTATTGAGGTCCTTCAGCCGCGGTCTGGGCCGCAGCCTCGTCTACGGCCTAATCATGTACGAATAGCGACCACCGGCTCCGGATTCCGCGGTCGCTTAATGCGTCAGGCTATAGCCAATGGCGCATGCAAGGGGCAAGCCAAAGTCTCGCACAACCCGGGCTCCTGAGCGGCCCAAAGCGAGCCCGGTTACGGCCTGTCGAGCCCGTAAAGCGTGTGCAGGGTGCGAACCGCAAGATCGGTCTGGGCGGCCTTGATCAGGACGGAGAACTTTATCTCCGACGTGGTGATGGCGAGGATATTGATCTTCTGGCCGGACAGGGCCTTGAACGCCTTGGCGGCAACGCCGGCGTGGCTGCGCATGCCAATTCC
>JBKPRE010000039.1:0-13801 GCA_046734435.1 Pseudomonadota bacterium
CAAGGTGATCGCTTTCAAGAAGCGCCGCCGCAAGAATTCACGCCGCAAGCGCGGCTATCGCCACGAGTTCTCGGTGGTCCGCATCACCGAGATTCTCACCGGCGGGGCGAAGCCCTCCAAAACGGCGGCGCCGCGGCCCAAACGCGAGCCAAAGCCAAAGGCGGAAGCCGAAGCGGCTCCTGCGACGGAGGCCCAGCCGGCAAAGACCAGGGCGAAAAAACCGGCCAAGTCCGCCGCAAAAAAGCCCGCCAAGGCGGCTACAAAGGGCGGGAACAAAAAGAAGTGAGATGATTCCGTCACGGAATCGGTGTACACGGTAAGCGAGTTCGAGAGACACGATTATGGCGCACAAGAAAGCAGGCGGATCCTCACGTAACGGACGCGACTCGGCGGGCCGACGGCTCGGCTTGAAGTCGACCGGCGGCGAGATCGTGCTCGCCGGCAATATCCTTGCGCGTCAGCGCGGCACCAAATGGCATGCCGGCCGTAACGTCGGCACCGGCAAAGATCACACCCTGTTCGCGCTCATTGATGGAAAGGTTCAGTTCGCAACGAAAGCTAAAGGCCGCACCTACGTGTCCGTTGTACCGATGACGGAGGCTGCGGCCGAGTAAAACGGTGGACAAATTCGAGGTCCGCCGGTCATCCAGTCAAACCGGCGGGGCCTCGTAAGGGCTCTGAGAGGGGGAGACGGGTGACCGGCTCCCCCTCTCAGCTTTTTTAACCTGGAGCCCGTGCCATGACACTGCTGGAAGAAATACCGACTGGACGATATCGCGAAGCCAGTATCCCCGTCCTCGAGACCAAGCGCCTTGCCTTGCGCGCAGCGCGCCTCGAGGACGCTAAAGCGGTCGCAGCGCTCGCCAACGATCGCCGCATCGCCGAGAACACGGCGCGCATTCCGTATCCGTACAAATTGACGGATGCCGAACAATTCATTGCGGGTGCGAGCAAAGAGGGTGAGGCAGCGTACCTGATCACGCTGCGAAACGAGACGATCATCGGCGCGTGCGGACTTATGTTCCGCGAAGATGACGCGCCGGAGATCGGCTACTGGCTGGGTGTGCCCTACTGGAACAAGGGCTACGCCACCGAGGCACTGCATGCGTTGATCGACTACGCGTTCACGGATCTGACGCATGACGCAGTGCAGGCTGGCGCACGCGTCACCAACCCCGCATCTCGCCGGGTCCTGGAGAAGTGCGGCTTCCAGTGGACCGGCGTCGGTCTTTACCGGATCAGTTCGATCAAATCATCGGCTCCGATCGACCGGTTCCGGCTTGAGCGGCGTATCTGGTCGGCGCTCAAGACCTGGGGGCGCGCGAAGCGCGTTTCTTAGTATCGACAGGCTCCAGCTACGCCCTCCCTCATTTCTCGAGGGAGGGCCTTCTGGCGTTCAGCTTCGACTTGCGCGAGACTATACTCATGCAAGCTTGGGAGGGACGCCATGGCTTATGACCTCGACCAATTCATCAGCGATTGCCGTTCAACTCTTTCACGCGATCCTGGCCCTGCGGGACGCGAACAGGTCCGCCAGAATCTCGAGCGCCTACTCGCAAACAAGGATTTCATCGACGAATACTGCGGCGACAACGTGCCCCGCGGGCTGAAAGTCCTCTACGAAGACCCGAAACTCGGCTTTCAAATCCTTGCGCACATCAACGACAAGGCGCGCGCATCCCCGCCGCACGACCACGGCGACTCATGGGCGATCTACGGTCAGGCCAGCAAATACACCGACATGATCGAGTGGACGCGCGAGGATGACGGCAAGGATCCCAAGCACGCAACACTCAAGCCGGCGAAAAAATACCGGCTGATGCCTGGTCAGGCCGGCATCTATCAGGATGGCGCCATCCACTCAATCGACTATCCCGACTACGCGCGTTTCGTGCGCGTGACCGGAACCAATCTCGACAAGATCGACCGCATGAGAGTCGACCTGAAAACCGGCGAGGTCGAGAAAATGTACGCGCAGCGGGCGACGTGAATCTCCGCGCTTCCACCGCCAAAGTGGCGCCACACCCGGTCTCTGCTGCCGCCGTAAAGGAAATGCTCGGCGACGGGGAGGAAGTGGCGCTTGTCGACGTGCGCGAAGAACTCACTTTCTCGCAAAATCATCTCTTGTGGGCGCGCAACGTGCCGCTCAGCCGGCTTGAATTGCGTTTCGCCCGGCTGGTGCCGCGCAAGTCGACCCGCATCGTCCTCTGTGACGACAATGACGGCCCCGCGGAAAGGGCCGCGCTTATTCTTGCCGGCGCCGGATACACAAATCTCTCTTATCTCGACGGCGGCGTAGCGGCCTGGGAGAAGGCCGGGTTTGTGACGTTTTCAGGTGTTCACGTCCCCAGCAAGGCATTCGGCGAATTCGTCGAGCATGACAGCGAAACGCCGAGCGTAAGCGCAACCGAGCTCGACACCATGATGCGCAGCGGCGCCGACCTGAAAGTGCTCGATAGCCGGCCGTTCGACGAATATTCGCGCATTTCGATTCCGACCGGCATCAACGTGCCGGGGGCCGAGCTGGTGCTGAAGGTCCGCGACGTCGTCCCCTCTCCCGACACGACGATCGTCGTCAACTGCGCCGGACGTACCCGAAGCATCATCGGCGCCCAGTCCCTAATCAATGCCGGTGTGCCGAACAAAGTCGTCGCGCTGCGCAACGGCACCATGGGATGGCACCTTGCCGGACTCGCTTGCGCGACGGGAAAATCCGATCGCGCGCCGGACGTGTCGGGCGCGAACCTTGCCTGGGCCAAAGACGCCGCAGAAAAGGTCGCGCACAGGTTCGGCGTCACGCGCGTCGATCGCGCTGCCGTCGAACGCTGGCGGCAAGATCCGGCGCGAACGACCTATGTCTTCGACGTGCGCGATCCTGGCGAATACAAGGCAGGCCACTATCCCGGCGCGATTTCCGCGCCGGGCGGGCAGTTGGTGCAGGCCACCGACATTTACGCCGGTGTGCTCGGCGCGCGCATCGTGCTCAGTGATGACAAAGAGGTGCGCGCATTGATGACGGCGTCGTGGCTCAAGCAAATGGGCTGGCAGGACGTCTGCGTGTTGCCCGAGGCCGGTCGTGAAACCGACACACGCGCTCCCATCCTCGGCTCAATTCCTTCAGACGCGGCGGTCGAGCCCTCGAAGGTTCTCGAGATCGACAACGTATCGGTGATCGATCTCTCCACCAGCCCGCACTACCGCCGTGGCCATATCCCCGGCGCATGGTTCGCCATTCGCAGCCGTCTCGACAAAGCGCTGCCGAAAATCCAGGCGCGGCAGGCCTTCATTCTTACGTCCGAAGACGGTGTACTGGCCGCCCTCGCGGTTGCGGAAGCTCGTGCACTCACGTCGTCGCCCGTGTATTGGCTCAAAGGTGGAAATGCGGCCTGGGCGGCGGCCGGCTTCCCGCTCTCCACAGCTGCGAAAATGGCCGATGATCCGATCGACGTCTGGCTCAAGCCTTATGAGCGGCCGAACGACCACGAGGCGGCCATGAATGCCTATCTGTCCTGGGAAGTCGACCTTCTGGACCGCATAAAGCAGGACGGCACGACGCATTTCCTGCCCGCGCGCTAGGTGCGCAACGTCTCGCGACGCGCTATATCGCGACCATGAAATTTCTCGACGAGGCCAAGGTCTATATCGCGTCCGGCGCGGGCGGGAACGGCTGCGTGTCGTTCCGGCGCGAGAAGTTCATTGAGTTCGGCGGCCCCAATGGCGGCGATGGCGGCAGAGGCGGTGACGTCGTCGTCGAGGCTGTTACCGGCCTCAATACACTGATCGATTACCGCTATCAGCAGCACTTCAAGGCGCAGCGCGGCGGCAACGGCATGGGCAAGGACCGCGCCGGCGCGAACGGCAAGGACGTCGTGCTGAAAGTGCCGGTCGGTACGCAGGTCTATGAAGAGGATGGTGAAACCTTGCTCGCCGATCTGACCGAAGTCCGCCAGCGGGTGACGATTGCCGAAGGCGGCAATGGCGGTTTCGGCAACGCGCATTTCAAGTCGTCGACCAACCGGGCGCCACGCCATGCCAATCCCGGCCAGCCGGGAGAGGAATCCACCATCCGATTGCGCCTCAAGTTGATCGCCGACGCAGGACTTATCGGCCTGCCCAATGCCGGAAAATCGACATTTCTCGCTGCAGTCAGCGCAGCCAAGCCGAAGATCGCCGACTACCCTTTCACGACATTGCACCCACAGCTGGGCGTCGTCGAACTCGATGGGCGCGAATTCGTCCTTGCCGATTTGCCGGGCTTGATCGAAGGCGCGCATGAAGGCACGGGGCTTGGCGATCGCTTCCTCGGCCACACCGAGCGTTGCCGCGTGTTGCTTCACCTGATTGATGGAACGAGCGACGATGCCGGCGAGGCGTACAAAATCGTGCGCAGAGAGCTTGAGGCCTATGGGCACGACCTTATCGACAAGCCGGAGATCGTCGCGCTGTCGAAATCGGACGCCCTGACGAAGGAATCCATCAAGACGCAGGCCGGAAAACTCAAGAAGGCCTGCAAGAAAACGCCACTCGTATTGTCGGCGCAATCCGGCGACGGCGTGCAAGAGGCACTGCGTGCTTTGCTGAAGATAATTGACAAGGCGCGGGACGCGGCCGACAGCTCCACGGCAAAAGAAGCGGTTTAAATTGAAATTTGGGAGAACGTGCGAATGAAAACCCGTGCCGCGGTTGCCTGGAAGGCCGGCGCACCACTCGACATCGAGACCATCGACATCGAAGGCCCGAAGGCGGGCGAGGTGCTGGTCGAAATCAAGGCGACCGGCATCTGCCACACCGACGCCTACACGCTGTCCGGCGCTGATCCGGAAGGGCTGTTTCCGGCGATTCTCGGCCATGAAGGCGCAGGTATTGTGCGCGAGGTCGGCGCCGGCGTCACGACGCTAAAAGCCGGCGATCGTGTCATTCCGCTCTACACGCCCGAATGCCGGCAATGCAAAACGTGCCTGTCGCGCCGGTCAAATCTCTGCACCGCGATCCGCGCAACGCAGGGCAAAGGCGTGATGCCGGACGGCACCAGCCGCTTCCGTTGCGACGGCGATGCCGTCTTTCACTATATGGGTTGCTCGACCTTCGCGAATTTCTCGGTGCTGCCCGAGATCGCACTGGCGAAAGTTCGCGAGGACGCGCCCTTCGACAAGATCTGTTACATCGGCTGCGGCGTGACGACCGGCGTTGGCGCCGTCATCAACACCGCCAAAGTGTGGCCGGGGGCAAATGTCGCCGTGTTCGGCCTTGGCGGGATTGGCCTCAACGTCATCCAGGGCGCGCGCATGGTCGGCGCCGACAAGATCGTCGGCATCGACACCAACCCTGCCAAGCGAGCGATGGCCGAGAAATTCGGCATGACGCATTTCATCAATCCTGACGAGGTTGGCCGCGACAAGGTCGTGCAGGCGATCATCGATCTCACCGGCGGCGGCGCGGATTTTTCATTCGAATGCATCGGCAATGTGCAGACGATGCGGCAGGCACTGGAATGCTGCCACCGCGGCTGGGGCGAAAGCATCATCATCGGCGTCGCCGGCTCTGGTCAGGAAATCTCGACCCGTCCATTCCAGCTCGTCACCGGACGCGTCTGGCGCGGCACCGCATTTGGCGGCGCGCGTGGCCGCACGGATGTGCCCAAGATCGTCGACTGGTACATGGAAGGAAAAATCAATATCGACGACCTGATCACGCACACCATGCCGCTTGAAAGGATCAACGACGCCTTCGACCTCATGCACGAAGGCAAATCAATCCGGTCGGTGGTGATTTACTAGAAAACTGCGCCTACCAGCGGCGACTCCGACGGAACAGAACTACGTCGTCGGCATCGTCGTCGTCCTCATCATAGACCCGCCACCGCGTTCTTCGATCCACGTCACGGGAATCCTCACGACGGCTCCAGGATCGACGTTGCGGCTCGTCACTTTGCTCGCGGTCGGCTCGCTGTTCTGGTGCCTTGCCGCAGATGCGGCGAGCACCGTCAAACGGCTGGTACGTGCAGTCCGAAGCGCGGAACGACTTATAGGCGCTCGCGCAGGCCTGGACATCGCAGCGGTTACTAGACCCAGCCGCTTCGTCAGATTGAGTCTTTTTTGGCTGTGCCGCGTATGCTTGCGCATTGTCCGGCGGTCCAGGGCTTTTGGTTGTGCTTGGATCGTCGGAGCGCGTTCCGACACCCGTGGTTTCCACAACCGGCTTCGTTTCCACAACCGGCTTCTGCCCCGTTTCGGCCCACACTGCCGGTTTGCTTGGATCGTCAGCGGGTTTTGCGGCGACGGTGGTTTCTGCCTTGCCCGTTCTGTTGCCGGTATCCGCTGAACCGACATTGTATTGGACATTGTTCTGGGTCGGCGCCGGCTGCACAGGCTCCACTTTTCTCGGATAAATCGGGCTTAACTCCGCGTTCGGACCCTCGACTTTGGGACGCGGCGGCGCCGCAGACGCCTGCACGGCCGGCTTGGGTTGCGGGGCAGGCGTCGTCAGCCAATGGATCTCGAGCAGCACCGTGCTAACCGAAACCATGAGGACGGTAAGATAGACGAGAAATTGCATTGCCTGGTCCGCGTGGTGAAGGACGCCAAGGCAAACGCCGGCGTTGGCGCGGCGGTTCCGGGCACTCACACGGAACTATCGAAGTTCAATCTGCTCTATTTTGTGCAAAGCCGCCGCGGCCCGTTGCTCGGCTGATAGGTACAGTCGGACCGAGTGAACGAACGGTAGGCCGCGGTGCATGCGTCCACGTTGCAGCGCGCCGCCGGTTCGGACGCAGCGACCGGCGCTGCCTGGGTGGCAGCTCCAGCCGTTGCGGGAGCGGCAGGCCTTGCAGGCGCAGCAAGGGCCGGCGGAACAATCGGCGCGCCAATCGTCGCACTTGGCGTCGTGCTAGGCGTCGCAGTTGGCACCGGCGACGCGGGTTGCGCGATGGGAGTTGGCAAAGGAGGAGCCGGCGCGGCGGCGAGGCCCGCCGCGGTATCGACCATGGGCGACATCGGCGCCGGAAGCCGGTCGAGTCCCAGCAGCACGCTGCCGAGAGCAATCACCAGCACGGCACCATAGACTGCTAGCCGCATCGCTTCGTCCTTGGCGTCATAATACCATGGGCGCTGCAGGGGGACCTATCGGCTTGCCCATATTCCGCGCGGAATCCCCGTACGCCATGTCGCCAAGTAATGCAGTGAACGCACAACTTTTTGTGAGAACAAGTCGCCCTACCCCCGCCTAGGCAGCCCAACTTGGCTCCGCCATAGTAGTCGTGGCGACTAAATGCGTCCCGCGGGGGAAAACGGAGCGGAGACATGGCGACTTACAATTTGCGCATCAACGGCAATGCGCAAACCGTCGACACGACGGATGCCGATAAACCACTTCTCTATGTGTTGCGTGAGCTCGGCCTGACCGCCGCGAAGTTCGGCTGCGGGCTTGGTCAGTGCGGCGCCTGTACTGTCATGATTGACGGCGCCGCGGCCCGGTCCTGCCAGACCACGGTCGCCGATGCGCAAGGAAAGCCGGTCGTCACGCTCGAAGGGCTCGGCACGCCGGAAAAGCCGCATCCGCTGCAAACCGCATTCATCAATGAGCAGGTGCCGCAATGCGGCTACTGCACAAACGGAATGATCATGAGCGCAGCCGCGCTCCTGCAAAGCAACAAGACGCCGAGCGAGGCAGATGTCCGCTCGGCGCTCGACGGGAACCTCTGCCGTTGCGGTTCGCACGTCCGGGTACTGAGCGCAGTCATGGCGGCAACCGGACAGAGAGGCTGACATGAACGCACCGGTCAAAACGCGCAACTTCTCCCGCCGCGCCGTCCTCAAAGGCGGAGCGATCACCGTCGGCTTCGCACTCGCGGGAATCCCGTCCCGGGGCCGCGCGCAAAGTGCCGCCGTGGCTAAGCGAATTCTCGATTCCAAGGAAGTCGACGCCTTTCTGGCGGTCAATGGCGATGGCACGGTGACGCTGTTCTGCGGCAAGGTCGATCTGGGCCAAGGACTGCGTATCGCAATTCCGCAAATCGCCGCCGAAGAGCTCGGTATCGATGTCGATAAGATCACGTTTATTGAAGGCGACACCGCGCTGACGCCCGACCAGGGCCGCACATCCGGCTCAAACGGCATCCAGCGCGGCGGCATGCAGATCCGGCAGGCGGCGGCGACCGCACGCAAAGCGCTCGTCGAGATGGCCGCGCGGCGGCTTAATGCCGCGGCTGAGGATCTCGACACAGCCGGCGGCATGGTGCGCCCGAAATCCGGCGGCACCGGAATTTCGTTCGCCGACCTGATCGCCGGCAAGCAGTTCGATCTCAAGCTCGATCCCAAAGCGCCGCTGAAGGATCCTGCCCGTTACACGATCGTCGGAAAACCGCTACAGCGTCCCGATGTCCCGTCAAAATGTTTCGGTACTCACGTCTATGTGCACGACTTCGCGGTACCGAACATGCTGCACGCGCGCGTGATCAGACCCGCGGCCGTCGGCGCCAAACTCGCGTCCGTTGACGAGGCCTCAATCAAGGATATTCCCGGCGCGAAGGTGGTGCGGGTGAAAGACCTGCTCGCGGTCGTCGCCGACGACGAATGGAATGCGGTGCGCGCGTCCCGCGCATTGCGTGCGCAATGGAGCGAGGGAGCCGGCCTGCCGTCGCAGAGCGGCCTCGTTGAGGCGCTGCGAAACGAGCCTGGCATTGTCGATGAAACCCTGGTGAACAAGGGAAGCGCTGCCGCACAACGGCCGGACGGCGCAAAGGCCCTCAGCGCGACTTATTACTGGCCGATGCAAAGCCACGCATCGATCGGGCCGTCCTGCGCAGTTGCCGATGTGAATAATGACTCCGCGACGGTGTGGACCGCCTCGCAGGGGACTCACGGCAATCAGACGACTTTTGCCAAATTCCTTGGCCTCCCCAAGGAAAAGGTGCGGATGATCTACCTTGAGGGCTCCGGCTGCTATGGCATGAACGGCCACGAGGATGCCGCCGCCGATGCGGCGATTCTGTCGCGCGCCGTCGGGCGCCCGGTGCGCGTGCAATGGACCCGCGAGGACGAGCTTGGCTGGGATCCGAAAGGCCCGCCACAGCTGATCGGCATTTCGGCCGCGATTTCGGCAGACGGCCGCATTCTGGACTGGCGCACCGAATTGTGGATTCCGAAGACGACCCGTGGTCTGCCGAACATTCCGTTGCTGGCGCCGGAAGCTGCAGGATTGGAGCATGTTCCCGGGCTGAATCCCGGCCTGATCTCGCAGAACGGCGATCCGCCGTACGCCGCCGAGAGCATCCAGGTGATCGCGCATTGGCTCAAGGATGCGCCCTTGCGTCCGGCGCCGATCCGCTCGCCCGGCAAGCCGGCGAACTGCTTCGCGGTCGAAAGCTTCGTCGACGACCTTGCAGCTGCGGCAGGCATTGACCCCGTCGAATTCCGCTTGCGGGGCCTGAAGGACCCGCGCGCGATAGAAGTCATCAAGAAGACCGCGGCACTGATGAAATGGCAGTCGCAGCCATATCAGCTCGCGAGTACGAACGCGGCGGTTGCCCGCGGACGCGGCATTTCCTTTGTCCACTACAAGCATAGCGAAACCTATGTCGGCATGGGCATGGAAGTCGCGGTCGAGCGTGCAAGCGGACGCATCATGGTCGAGCGCGTGGCTTGCGCGCATGACTGCGGGCAGATCATCAATCCGGATGGCGTGCGCGCGCAGATCGAGGGCAGCATCCTGCAGACGATCAGCCGCGTGCTGATGGAAGAGGTCATGTTCGACCGCTCGCGCGTCCTCAGCGTCGACTGGGCGAGCTACCCGATCCTGCGATTCTCCGGCGTGCCGAAGATCGACATTGAGTTGATCGACCGTCCGACCGAGAAACCGCTTGGTGCCGGCGAGGCTGCTTGCGCGGCGGTCGGAGCGGCACTTGGCAATGCCGTTCACAACGCAACTGGCGCGCGCCTGCGGACCGTCCCTTTCACGCCGGAGCGGGTGAAACTGGCATTAACCGGGAAAGCATAAGGCTGCCGGATTCGATTGATCCGGCGACGACTCGACCCTGACGGGCTATTTTCGACGTGCTAGACATCCGGCGCGCAGAATGACGCTGTTGCCGGAGCCATGTCGAAAACGCCGCTTCTCAAGGACTTCCGCCGCATCGTGGTGAAGGTCGGCTCTTCGTTGCTGGTGGATTCCTCCGCCGGCGGGCTCAAGCGCGATTGGCTCGCGTCGCTCGCCGCCGACGTCGCCGGCCTGCACCGCCAGCAATGCGACGTCCTTGTCGTGTCATCCGGCGCCATCGCGCTCGGTCGCGCCGTTTTGAAATTGCCACCAGGCGCGCTCAAGCTCGAGGACAGCCAGGCCGCGGCCGCCGTCGGACAGATTGCGCTTGCACGTGCATGGTCGGAGGCGCTTGGCGCCCACTCACTCACTGCCGGCCAGGTGCTGGTCACGCTCGGCGATACCGAAGAGCGGCGCCGCTACCTCAATGCGCGCTCGACGATCGCGAAGCTGCTCGAATGGCGAAGCGTGCCGGTGATCAACGAAAATGACACCGTGGCGACGACCGAGATCAGGTACGGTGACAACGACCGTCTCGCCGCCCGCGTCGCCACCATGATGAGCGCCGATCTGCTCGTGCTGCTTTCAGACGTCGATGGCCTTTATGACCGGCCGCCGATTGCAGGGAACGGCGCGAAGCTGGTACCCATCGTCGCGCGGATCACACCTGACATCGAAGCGATGGCCGGCGCATCCGGATCCGAGCTCGCGCGCGGCGGCATGCTGACCAAGATCGAAGCTGGCAAGATCGCAACCACTGCCGGCACGCATATGGTGATCGCATCCGGCCGCGTGCTCAATCCGCTACAGACGATCGCGAATGGAGCGGCGTGCACGTGGTTCCTGACACCGGCAAACCCGATAACCGCGCGCAAGAAATGGATTGCGGGATCGCTCGAGCCGCGCGGTGCGCTGACGATCGATGCTGGCGCCGTCCGCGCTCTGCGAAGCGGAAAGAGCCTTCTGCCTGCGGGTGTGATTAACGTGGAGGGCGGCTTTGGGCGCGGCGATGCGGTCGTTGTCCGGGGGCCGGATGGACACGAGGTCGGCCGTGGGCTCGTCGCATACGACGCCGACGACGCCGAAAAAATCAAAGGACGCTCGTCAGCGGACGTGCTTCTGATCCTTGGCTACACCGGCCGGACCGAAATGATTCACCGCGACGATCTGGTCCTCGGGGGCGAGTAGCGCGCGGCCAAGGAACCAGGCTGTGCCGCAGCGCGTTACCTGCCCAGACACACGTGAAAAGGCGATTGACCGATCGCCCGTCAACCCCAGCCCACCGGTGGCTGGGGTTTTCGCGCTGAGGCTAGGTCTCTGGCCGAGTCCTATTTACAGCCCCGCGCAAGTCCGCCAGTGGCTGGCCAACCAAGACCTAGGCCATTGGCCGATATGGCTGGGTCAATGGGCCCGCGAACGCGAGGGGCGCGGACGGCGCGCGGGCGCGACCGCTTTTTGCTTTGCCGGCCGGGCCGGCAGCGGCAGGAACGTGCCGTCGGGAAATTCCAGATACCGGCTGAACACTTGCACCTGACCTTCCCCACGACGCTTTCCTTCGATCACGAACTTGGTACCGACAGGAAACCGGCTGGGAAGACGGCTTGAACTATACGCCATGAGCGCCTCCTGGAATGCCGCCACCCTGCCACTGCAATGTGCAGATAGTTAAACCGTTGCATGGCACCACCAGTTGTCCACGTTATCCCCAGGGTCGAACCTGCCATGCGCGCGGCCAGCTGACCTCGCGGGCTGACACCTGACGTGATAGGAAGTGCCCCTAGGACAAGGGTTTTCACGGGCTTTCCGCGAAAATGAGCGCGCCGCTCAAGAGCATCGAGGGATCAGGCGATATTGCCGCCGCCATGGGCGAAATCGGCCGGCGTGCGCGCGCGGCTGCGCGAGCGCTGGCGCTTGCCCCCGCGGATCAGAAAAATCGTGCCCTCGGAGCCATGGCGGCAGCCATTCGGGCCCAAACATCTCTTATTCTCGCGGCCAATGCCGAAGACGTGGTGGAAGCGCGCTCTGCCGGGATCACTGGCGCCTTTCTCGATCGCCTCGCTCTCGATCCCGCGCGCGTTGACGCTATTGCTGCCGGCATCGACGCCGTGCGGGGGCTCAAGGATCCCATTGGCACGGTTATGGAATCCTGGGCCCGACCAAACGGCATGCGGATCGAGCGGGTGCGTGTGCCGCTCGGCGTCATCGGCATCATCTACGAAAGCCGGCCCAATGTGACAGCCGACGCGGGGGTCCTATGCCTGAAATCCGGCAATGCGGCGATCCTGCGTGGCGGCTCGGACAGCATGCGTTCGAGCCGGGCAATCCTGGCAGCGCTGACGGAAGGCCTGCGCGCGGCCAACCTGCCTGAAGCTGCGATCCAGCTTGTGCCGACTCGGGACCGCGCGGCGGTGGGCCTCATGCTGTCCGGGCTCGACGGCAATATCGACGTGATCGTGCCGCGGGGCGGCAAAAGTCTTGTGGCGAGGGTGCAGGCGGAAGCACGCGTACCGGTATTCGCACACCTCGAAGGGGTCTGCCACGTCTACGTCGACAAGGCGGCTTCGCTCGATATGGCCAAAAAAATTGTACTCAATGCGAAAATGCGGCGTACCGGTGTCTGTGGCGCCGCTGAAACGCTCTTGGTCGACCGCGCTGGCGCAGGCAGCCAGCTCAAACCTTTGATTGAAATGCTCATCGCGGCCGGCTGCGAAATTCGCGGCGATAAGTCGACGCTGGCCGTCGACAAACGGGTCAAACCGGCAACCGAAGAAGATTGGGGCACCGAATATCTCGACGCCATCATTGCCGTCAAAGTCGTCGACAATGTCGAGGCAGCCATCGACCATATCGAACGGTACGGCTCGCATCACACGGACGCAATCATTACCGAGGATCAGGCGACCGCGGAAAAGTTCCTGCGCGAAGTCGATTCGGCCATTGTCCTGCACAACGCGTCGACGCAATTTGCCGATGGCGGGGAATTTGGCTTCGGCGCCGAGATCGGCATTGCCACCGGGCGCCTGCATGCGCGTGGCCCCGTCGGCGTGGATCAACTCACGACATTCAAATATCGTATCCACGGAAACGGTCAGACCCGGCCGTGACGGTGAAGAATCGCGACATGTCCGAGCGCTTACTGCCTCCGCATGCGCCCGGCATGAGGATCGGCCTGTTTGGCGGAACTTTCGACCCGCCGCACCTGGCCCATCTCGGCGCGGCACTTCTTGCCTTGAAGCGCCTCAAGCTCGACCGCGTTTGGTGGCTCGTCACACCCGGAAATCCCCTCAAGAACACACGCGGCCTGGCGCCCCTGCCCGCCCGGATCGCTGCAGCGCGCACGCTGGCCCATCATCCGCGCATCGATATCACGGGTCTCGAAGCTGTCATTAAGACGAGATACACCTACGATACGATATCCTGGTTGGTGAAACGCTGCCCCGGTGTCCGATTCGTTTGGGTCATGGGCGCCGACAACTTGCGGAGTTTTCATCGCTGGCAGAAGTGGCGCAAAATTGCAGAACTGGTGCCTATCGTCGTCATCGACCGGCTGGGCCCGAGTCTCTACGCTGCCGCCAGCCCAGCCGGAAACGCACTCGCCCGGGTCCGCATTCCCGAATACGCCGCCTCCACATTGCCCGATCGAAAAGCCCCGGTCTGGGCTTTTTTGCACGGCCTCAAATCACCTTTGTCTTCGACGGCGCTACGAGCATTGCGGGGCGGACAACGGACTTCCGCGGGCGCTCGTGGCACGTCCTCGCGCAAATCGAAG
>JBKPRE010000040.1:0-5604 GCA_046734435.1 Pseudomonadota bacterium
CAAAAAGATCGGGCCGGCGATAAGCCGGCCCGGAGGCATTAGGGGATTGAACCGTACGCGGAACTCAACTGGCCCGGCCGATCGAACCCCGGGGGGCTGGGGGGCTGAGGAATCCGGCGCTCGTACCGGACCGGGCCTTGAGGCAACGCCTACCTTATCCCAATGCAGCGTGACCGGCGATTGACCGAAATTGGGCGTTATTGTGGGAAGGTTTAACGACTTCGTGATCGTTCAGCGGGCGATTTCGCCCGTTTTTCTCGTCTTTTGGCACACGAGGAAATGCTTGCCGTCCATCGCGGCCAGCGCGATCATTGCGCCATAGCAAGGAGGCGCCGCATGACGTTCGGTTCCGGCGAAATTGACCCGAGCCAGTCCCTCGGGGGTGGTGCCCCGCTACGCAGTGCACCCGCCCCCGTAAGTCAGGTCACATTCAGCCGCCGCGAGCTCAATCGCATTCTCGATCTGTATGGACGGAAGGTTGCAGCCGGCGAGTGGCGAGATTACGCAATCGACTTTCTCAAAGACCGCGCAGTTTTCTCGGTGTTCCGCCGCACCTCGGAAGTGCCCCTCTATCGCATCGAAAAGCATCCGAAGCTGGCGCGCCGGCAGGGCGCCTATAGTGTGATTTCCGCGACTGGTCTGATCGTGCGGCGCGGCCACGAACTCGATCGCGTGCTGCGATCGATCGATCGTCTGGCACTCGTGCCCAACTGAGCGGTCAAGGCGGCTTGGTCGCCCCCGGACCCAGGGCGCGCTGCATGAGCACGGTGTCGAGCCAACGGTCAAACTTGTAGCCAATATTCTTGAAGGCGCCGACATGCGCGAAGTCGGCCGCCTCGTGCAGACCGATCGAAGCGGCCTGGTTCGAATCTCCGATCACCGCGACCATGAGGCGAAATCCCTTTTCGGTGCAGGCTTCTATGAGGGCCT
Organism: Pseudomonadota bacterium; assembly: GCA_046734435.1. Classification (GTDB taxonomy): domain Bacteria; phylum Pseudomonadota; class Alphaproteobacteria; order Rhizobiales; family Xanthobacteraceae; genus Pseudolabrys. The sequence goes on from JBKPRE010000040.1 coordinate 931, forward strand.
GCAGGAGTGCCTTGCCGACGCCACGGCGCTGACTGTCGCGCGCAACGTAGACCGAGTTCTCCACGGTGAAACGATAGGCTGGGCGCGTCCGATACGGCCCCGCATAGGCGTAGCCGATGACAGCTCCGTCGACCGCCGCGACCAGATAAGGAAAGCCGTTCGTCGTGAGTTCGTTGAAACGGCGGGTCATTTCAGCCTGGTCGGGCGCAGTGAGCTCGAACGACGCCGTGCCGTGCTCGACGGCATGGGCATAGATGCGCGTAATTGCCGGAATATCGGCTCGGGTAGCGGGTCGAACAGCGACGGTCATGCGCCGCGGAGGCTATCAAAAAGCAAACGCCCGGGCAGGGGCCCGGGCGCGCATTGCAGTCCTGTCGTTGGCGCTTAGCGGCGGTCGCCCATGAAGCGCAGCAGGAACAGGAACAGGTTGATGAAGTCGAGGTAGAGCTGCAACGCACCCATGACAGCCTTGCGGCCGGCGATCGTGCCGTCGTCATTGGCGCTGTACATCTCCTTGATCCGTTGCGTGTCGTAGGCGGTTAGGCCCGCGAAGATCAACACGCCAATTGCCGAGATCGCAAACTCAAGCCCGCTGCTCTTGAGGAACATGTTCACGAGCATTGCCAGAATGAGCCCGAACAATCCCATGATCAGGAACGACCCGACCGGCGAGAGATCGCGCTGCGTTGTGTAGCCGTAGAGGCTAAGCGCACCGAAGGACGCCGCTGAAATGAAGAACGTGCGGGTGACCGAGGCGCCGGTATAGGCCAGGAACACCGACGACAGCATAAGCCCGAGCAGGCCGGCATAGACCATGAACAGCATGAGCGCCGTGCTTGGCTGCAGGTTGCTGATCCGGAAGCTCATGAAGAACACAAGTCCGAGCGTTCCGAGGAACAGCACGATCGTCAGCGGGCCGCTGAAGATCGTCTGCCCGAAGGGTGTCAGGCCAGTGATGCGGCCCGCCGCATCGGTGACCACGGCGGCATTGAAGGTAAGCCAGGCGACGACGCCGGTCAGAGCGACGCCGGCGGCCATGTAGTTGTAGACGCGGATCATGTAGGCGCGCAGGCCTGCATTGATCGCCTCAGCACGCGCGGCGCCGAAGCCGCGGGCAGCTACGTTACGGTCGTAGTCCGACATCGAAGTTTCCTCTCTTATGTCCCGGCTTAGGCCGGTTACACGTCACGCGCGACAGCCTAGTGCGATCGCGCTCGTGTTCCGAATCTAGTGATTGGCTAGCCTTGGCGCCAGATATGGTCTGACAATGACTTTGCACCATTGCTGAAGTTTAACTTCCAGGCCCGGACTATAGCCTAAATGCCGCACGCCCGCGGGATACGCGGCGGAATGTCGCAAAAACTAGAGATTTCTGAGCACCGGGGCCGGTTTCTGGCCCAGCGCAACGTATGTACCGGCCAGCCCGAGGGTGACGGTAACCATGACCGCCATACCGGCTGCCGCCACCGCCGGCCATGGCAACCAGGCAAACGGCAGGTGCATGAGCTGCACAACGATCAACCAGGCCGCGAGCGAGCCGGCGATGACTCCGAAGAGGGCCGTGGCCGAGCCAATCAGCAGGTACTCGATGCCGTAGGCCGAAATCAGATGACGTCGCGTCGCTCCAAGCGTTTTCAGGATCACCGCGTCGTAAACCCGATGGCGATGGCCGGCCGCGAGCGCCCCGCCGAGCACCAGCGCGGCGGCGACAAGCGTGACGGCGCTGGCGCCGCGAATGGCGAGCACCAGGTTGGCCACGATGCCGCCGATTGCTTCGAGCGCCTCCTTTACGCGCACGGCGGTGACCATCGGGAATGACTCGGCCACGGCCCGGATCGTGGCGGCTTCTTGCGAGGGCGTTCCGCCTCCCGGATACGTCAAAGTCGCGAGGTTGGAATGCGGTGCCCCGGCAAAAGCGTTCGGTGAGAACACCATGACGAAATTGATTCCAAGACTCTCCCAGTCGACAAGACGCATGTTGGCGATGGTTGCGGTGATGTTGCGGCCCAGCACGTTCACGGTCACCGGATCACCAAGCTTGAGGCCGAGCCCATCGGCGATTCGTTTCTCGAAGGAGACCAACGGCGGTCCATTGTAATCTTTGCCCCACCACTGCCCCTCGACCAGCCGCGAGCCGGTCGGGACTTCGTTGGCATAGGTGATGCCGCGGTCGCTCTGCAGCACCCAGGCTGCATCGTCTCGCGCCTTGATGTTCTCCGCTGGCGTGCCGCCGGCGGAAATGATCCGGCCGCGCAACATTGGCACGTCGTCAAGCTTTGCCGACGGCGCATGCGCGCGAAGGAAGGTTTCGAAGCGCTCGGTCTGGTCGGCCGGAATATCGAGGAAATAGAACGATGGTGCCTTCGCGGGCAATTCATTCGAAAATTGCCGGCGGAGGTTGCCGTCGATCTCGATAACGGTCACCAGCAGCGTGATGCCGAGCCCAAGCGAGAGCACAATTGTCGGGGTCAATGCGCTCGGACGATGGATGTTGGCGATCGCCATCCGCAGACCCGCCGAATGCGGCCGCGGCAGACGTTTGGCCACCATCATCAACAGCGCGGCGACCGCGCGCAGCAGTACGAACACAGCGGCTGCAGTGCCGACGTAGATGGCGGCAACGCGCCGGTCATAGGCCAGCAGCACGGCGAGCGCGGCGAGAACGACAACCGCGAGAGCCGTAAGCGCGACATAGCGTTTGCGCGGCCAGCGCAGCTGCGGAGCCACCATGTCCCGGAAAAGTGCGCCGACCGGCACATCATGTGCGCGTCCGAGCGGCCACAACGCAAAGGCGAGCGCCGTGAGAACCCCGTAGACGATTGCGAGTACGAGCTCTCCGGGATGCAGCGCCGGCACAATCGGCAAGGGAATGATGGCGCCGAACGTCCATGAGATCAGGAAGGGCAGGGCCGCTCCGACGGCGGCGCCGGCGATGCCGCCGGCGATCGCAAGCAACACGACCTGCACGAGGTAGATCACGAAGACGCGGCGTCCGCTGGCGCCAAGCGCCTTCATGGTGGCGATGGTGTCGCGGCGCCGATCGAGATGGCTTTTTACCGCATTGCCTACGCCAACGCCGCCGACGAGGAGCGCGGTCAGGCCGACAATGGTGAGAAACTGGGTGAAACGCTCGACATTGCGTTCGAGACGCGGCGATGCATTGCTCCGGCCGCGGATGTCCCAACCCGCATCCGGCAATTGCGCGCGGGCCTGTGCGGCCACGGCCTTTGCATTGTCATCGGATGCATTGTTGGCCGGAAGCCGCAGACGATAGTGCCATCGCACCAGGCTGCCCGGTTGCAACAAACCTGTCGCACGCAGCGCATCCTGGGTCACCAGCAGGCGCGGCCCGAAGGCGATGCCGCCCGCGAGCTTGTCGGGCTCATCGGCAAGCGCGGCGCGAATTTCGATCGTGGCGCCGCCAATGGTGATCCGCGCTCCCGGTTTGATCTCGAGTCGGGCCATCAGCGTCGGGTCGGCCACGCCCCCGAAAATTCCGTCACGCGCGGCCACTGCATCGAGCACCGGGCCGGGCGGATCGAGCGTCGCTTCTCCGAACAGCGGATAGGCGGCGTCGACGGCCTTCAGCTCAACCAGTGTTGCCTCGCCGTCCGTTGTGCGGGCCATCGCGCGCATGGTCGCAACGGTCGATGTCCTGCCGTGGCCATCCAGAAATGCCATTTCCTGCTGGGTGGCTTCACGCTGGATCAGCGTGAAGGCGAGGTCACCGCCAAGTATCACTTGACCTTCGCGCGCCAGCCCATCGGCAAGGCTCGCCGCCAACGAGCCGACGCCGGCGATCGCCATGCTGCCCAGCGCGATGCAGGCAATGAAAACGTAGAAGCCGCGAACCCCCGCACGCAGTTCGCGCAACGCGAAGCGCAGCGGCAGCCATCGGCCGTTGGATTTCGCGGTCACGACACGCCCATGCCGTCGATTCGACCCGACCGCAGGCGCACGACGCGTGCGCACCGGGCGGCGAGCGCCGGGTCGTGCGTGACGAGCACCAGCGTCGATTTGCGCCTGGCGTGGCCGGCAAACAGGAGCTCGATGATCTGCTTGCCCGTATCCTCGTCCAGATTTCCGGTCGGCTCGTCCGCGACGACGATCGCGGGATTCGGCGCAAGCGCACGTGCGACTGCTACGCGTTGCTGCTCGCCGCCCGACAATTGCGCGGGATAATGGTCGAGCCTATCGCTTAATCCGACAGCGGCGAGCTCGTCGCGCGCCTGCGCATGTGCGTCGGCAATCCCCGCCAATTCCAAAGGCACGGCGACATTTTCAAGCGCCGTCATTGTCGGGATCAGGTGAAACGACTGGAAAACGATTCCCACATGGCGGCCACGAAATTGGGCAAGTGCGTCTTCATCGAGGGCACTGAGATTCTCGCCGGCGACCGTCACGATCCCCGAATCGGCGCGTTCGAGGCCGGCCATTACCATCAGCAAGGTCGATTTGCCTGAGCCGGATGGTCCAACGAGGCCAATCGCCTCGCCGCTCCCTATATGCAGGTCGATATCTTTGAGGATATGCACACGGGCCGCCCCCTGCCCGAGCGAGAGATTAACACCGGCAAGCGCAATGGCCGGGCCCGCCTGGGAGCTATTTGTCATGGGACCTCATTTTCCGCAGCCTCGCTCATATGGGAGGAACCCCGTCCGGGTCCAGCGCCTT
>JBKPRE010000041.1:0-5616 GCA_046734435.1 Pseudomonadota bacterium
GCTTCGATGGCGCCCTTCTGGGCGATCGAGAATACGATGATAGGCATACGGTTTTCACGGGCAAGCGCGAAAGCCGCGCCATCCATCACCTTCAGGTCCTTCTCGATCGCTTCCTGATGGCTGATTTTGTCGTAACGCTTGGCCTGGGGGTCCTTTTTCGGGTCGGCGCTGTAAACCCCGTCCACGTTCGTTGCCTTGAGCACCGCCTGCGCCTCCAGTTCCGCCGCACGCAGCACGGCAGTGGTATCGGTCGTGAAGAATGGATTTCCGGTGCCGGCGGCGAGCAACACAACACGTCCCTTGCCGAGATTCTTCATCGCGCGTTTGCGGTTATAGGTCTCACAGACTGATGGCATCGCCAGTGCGGACAACGTGCGCGCCTCACGTCCGGCGCGCTCGATGGCCGCTTCGAGTACGAGGCAATTCATCACAGTCGCGAGCATGCCCATCGTATCGCCGACAGGTCGCGGCACGCCGCGCTCCGATACTTCGACGCCGCGAAAGATGTTGCCGCCGCCGACAACAACGCCGAGCTCGACACCGTTTTTGGCCGCCGCCGCAAGGTCGGTGGCCAGACGTTCGACGGTCGCCTGGTCTATTCCGAAACCGTTGGTGGCCGATAGCGCTTCGCCCGACAGTTTGACGATCGCGCGGCGATAGACCGGGTCACTCATTCATTGCGATCCTTTGTGGGATCGCCGAGAGCGCGGGCGGCCGACGTTCGATCAAGCCTGACCGGCGGCGGCCGCGACCTCGGCGGCGAAATCGGATTCCTGCTTTTCGATGCCTTCCCCGAGAGCGTAACGGACGTACCCGGTCACTTTGATCGGTCCGCCCGCCTTGCCTTCGGCTTCCTTAAGCGCCTGCGCGACGCTCTTCTTGTCGTCGAAAATAAACGGTTGTTCCAACAGGCAAACTTCCTTGTAAAAGGTTTTAAGCCCCGACTCGACGATCTTCTCGATGACGTTAGCCGGTTTGCCCTGCTGCTTGAACTTGTCCGCGAGCACATTCTTCTCGCGCTCCACAACCGCTGGAGCGAGGCTCGCCGCGTCGAGCGCCAAAGGATTGGCGGAGGCAACATGCATGGCGACCTGACGTCCAATGACCGCCAATTCGTCGCTTTTGCCTGGCGATTCAAGCGCGACGATCACACCGATCTTGCCGAGACCGTCGATGACCGCATTGTGGACGTAGGAGCCGATCGCGCCTTTGCCGACCGAAAGCCCGGCGGCGCGACGCAGTGTCATGTTCTCGCCGATCTTCGCGATCGTGTCCGAGATCGACTCGGCCACCGTGATGCTGCCGGCCTTCGTCGCGTTGATTTTCTCAACATCGGTGCCGGCCGTCAGCGCAACGTCGGCGATCATCTTCACGAGACCCTGAAAGAGATCGTTGCGCGCAACGAAGTCAGTTTCTGAATTCACTTCGACCACGACGCCCTTGGTGCCTTGCACCTGGACGCCAATCAGCCCTTCGGCCGCGACGCGGCCGGCTTTTTTCGCGGCCTTGGAAAGACCTTTCTTTCGCAGCCAATCCTGCGCCGCCGTTATGTCACCGTTCGTCTCGGTGAGGGCTGCCTTGCAGTCCATCATCCCGGCGCCGGTCGACTCGCGCAGCTCCTTGACCATTTGTGCGCTGATATTTGCCATTATCTCATTCCTTGATCCGTCATGGCCGGGTGTCCCGGCCATCCACGTCTTTCGAATATGTAGTGCGGTAAGTCGTGGATGCCCGGCACAAGGCCGGGCATGACGACATCCGCGTTTATTCCGCCGTCAATTCCTTGGCCTTGGCGATCCAACCCGGCACGCGGCCCGGCAGGCCGACTTCCTCGCCAACGTTGTGCGCAGCCTTGTCGTTGAGCTCGGCAATCTGCGAATAGTGGAAGATGCCGAGATCGTTGAGCTGCTTTTCGATCGCCGGTGACACCCCAGGCAGCTTCTTGAGGTCGTCGGCAACGCCGCGCGGACCGGGCAGCTGTTCGAAGCCAAGGTCGCCGGCGGCAGGAACCGTCGGAATTTGTTCGGCGACCACCGGCTTTTCTGCTGCGCCGATATCGACACCCATCTCGCCTTGCGCGCGCGAGATTCCGTCGATCGCAGCTTTCGCGATGAGATCGCAATAGAGCGATACCGCGCGGCTCGCATCGTCATTTCCGGGAACGACATAAGTGATGCCTGCTGGGTCGCAGTTGGTGTCGACGACGGCAGCCACCGGAATATTGAGGCGCTGGGCCTCCTTGATCGCAATGTCTTCCTTGTTGGTGTCGATCACGAACAGAAGATCGGGGACACCGCCCATGTCCTTAATGCCGCCGAGCGAACGGTCGAGCTTGTCGCGCTCGCGCTGCATCGTCAGGCGCTCTTTCTTGGTGTAGCCCGCAGCTTCGCCAGAGCTCAGCATTTCATCGAGCTTGCGCAAGCGCGCGATCGAGGCCGAGATCGTCTTCCAGTTGGTCAGCGTGCCACCGAGCCAGCGTGAATTTACGTAATACTGCGCGCTACGCTTGGCTGCGTCGGCGATTGAATCTTGAGCCTGCCGCTTGGTGCCAACGAAAAGGATGCGCCCGCCTTTGGCGACCGTGTCGCTCACGGCCTGCAGCGCACGATGCAGCATCGGCACGGTCTGCGCGAGATCGACGATATGGATGTTGTTGCGAGTGCCGAAGATGTACGAGCCCATCTTCGGGTTCCAGCGGTGGGCCTGATGGCCGAAGTGCACGCCAGCTTCCAATAGCTGACGCATCGAGAAGTCAGGTAACGCCATAAGTCTTTCTCCGGTTGGTCCGCCGCGGACGTTTGTGAGCCCGATTGGGCCACCGGACGGCCTTTGTGACCCGTTGTCGGGGCCTAAAGCCATGCGTCCGCGTGAGTGATGCCGGGGCTTATATAGGTCTGATTTCAGGAATGCAAGGCAGGTCAATACTTTAGGTGCGGACCTCAATTACAGGGGCAAATATCTTCGGCCAGGTGTGCATGTTCACCCGGTAATCCTCAAACGCGAAAGATCCGAGAGTAGTGCTGCTTGATCTCCTCGCCTTGGGTCTCGACGGCGGCGGGATCGTCCTTCCAGACCTTGATCGACGACAGTGGCGCACGCCCCGATTTATCCTTTACGAGGGCATGCACAGAACGCAGGCCGCCAACATTGACGAAGAGTTCCTGCCCTTCAACGCTGAAAAGATAACTTTGGAACAGGCGCGCCGCGTTCGGGTGGGGTGCAGCCTTGAATATGGCCGAGGGCTGAACAATCGATGGCGTCCCTTCGGCCGGATAGACGACTTCTATGGGCCGGCCCGCCTCTTTCAACAAGAGCACATTCGATTCATTGCCATCGGCCATCACCGGCCGCTCCCCAAGCACGACCTTCTTCGGTGTATCGGTAGCGGATTGAATCTGCAGGAGTTGCTGCTGCGCGAGTTGTTCGAGATATGACCACCCAAGCTCGCGCACCATCTGGTAGGTCGATGTCATAATCGTGCCGCTGTAGCTCGGATGCGCCTTAACGATTTTGCCTTTCCATTTCGGGTCGAGCAAATCGGCAAAACTTTTTGGCGCTTCAGCCGAGTTCACAACCTGCGTGTTGTAGGCCATCACGCACAATGAGGATCTCACTGTTGCATAATATCCGTCGGGATCGCGGTGCGCGGCCGGGATATCCCTTGCGACATCGTCCGGAACGTAGGCGGCGAGCAACCCCGATCGCTTCCATGCGATAAATTGTGCGGCGTCGCCCGTACTCACGGCGTCAGGCACGTGAAGACCAGCCGCATATTCCTGCGCCACCCGCGAGAAGATGCGCTCACCGCCGGCCCTTTCAACCCTCGCTCGAATACCGGGAAATTTCTGTTCGAAAGCCTTCCCAACCTTCTCAGCAAGCTGGAGGTCTGCCGATGTGTACCAGGTGATTTGTCCTTCCTTGGTTGCAGCTGCGACCAGCGCCGGTGTGATGGCCTGCGCCGACGGCGCTGCCGCGCGCAGGGGCGTTGCGTAGGCAAGCGACATGGCTGCGGCGGATTTGAGGATCGTCCGGCGTGACGGGAGTCGCGTGTCCATTGGCGAATATTGACTCTTTGGTCACGGCCGCGGAAGTCCGAACGAGCGTTACAGCGCCTCGACCTGCACGACGCCCGGCACGGCCTTGATTGCACCGGCAATCTGCGGGGAAACCTTGAAACGCCCGGGCAGCTTTACCTCGACTTCGGTCCCTTGCTGCAACAGCAGGACGACGCTGACCTCGCCATCTCCATTCGGCCTTGCAGATCGCGGAACAGCCTCGAGACGCTTCGCCACCGCATCGAGCGGCTTCTCGTCTCGAAGGAATACGCGCAAACCTTTCTGTAAATTGGCGGCGGCGCTATCGAGTGGCTCGGCCGACTGGATTCTTGCGCGCACCTCGTCGCCCTGCACTTCCGCGGAGAGAAACAGAAGGACGGCATTGCCCGGTTCAAGCAGATCCCGATGCTCGGCCAGGCCTTCCGAGAAGATCACGGCCTCGAAATGTCCGGTCGGGTCGGATAGCCCGATGATCCCCATCTTGCTGCCCGTTCGTGTCCGGCGCTCTGTGCGCGCGACGACGGTCGCGGCAACACGGCCCGCCGTCGCCCCGGCTTTGACCGCGCGCGAGAATTCCGCCCAAGGCTGAACCCGCAGCTTTTTCAGCACGGCCGCATAGTCGTCGAGCGGATGGCCAGACAGGAAGAAGCCGACCGCCTCGTACTCGCGGCGCAGTCGTTCGGCCGGAAGCCACGGTTCGATCTGCGGTAGCGCAATCTGCTCCCGGACAGGCCCGCCGCCGAACAATTCACTTTGCCCGATCGCGGCCGTGTCATGGCTGCGCTGCGCACGGCCAAGCACGGCATCCACTGCCGCGAAAACGCGCGCGCGATTTTTCTCGAAAGCGTCGAACGCGCCCGCCGCCGCAAGGCTTTCAAGCACGCGCTTGTTGACGGCGCGTGGATTCACCCGCGCAGCAAAATCCGCGAGATCGCCAAATGGCCCGCTCGCGCGCGCGGCCATGATCGCTTCGACCGCTTGCCTGCCGACACCCTTAAGCGCGGCGAGTGCGTAGATGATCGTGTTGCCGTCGACCTCGAATTCGACCGCCGAGCGATTGATCGATGGCGGATCGACCGCGATGCCGAGGCGTTCGGCTTCGGCACGGAACTCTGCGAGCTTGTCGGTATTGCCCATGTCGAGGGTCATGGTAGCCGCCAGGAATTCGACCGGAAAATTCGCCTTCATATACGCGGTCTGGTAGGCGACCAACGCATAAGCGGCCGCATGGCTTTTATTGAAGCCATATTCCGCGAAGCGTTCGAGCAGGTCGAAGATGGCATCCGCCTGATTCCGTTCGACGCCACGCTCCACCGCGCCGGAGACGAAACGCTCACGCTGGGCCTGCATTTCTTTTCTTATCTTCTTGCCCATCGCACGACGCAGAAGATCGGCTTCGCCGAGCGTGAACCCGGCAAGTATTTGCGCGGCCTGCATCACCTGTTCCTGGTAGATGATGACGCCGAAGGTCTCGCGCAGGATCGGCTCAAGCTTCGGGTGAATGTAGTCGGGCCGCTCCATGCCGTGCTTGCGCGAGCAGTAGGTCGGGATGTTCGCCATC
>JBKPRE010000042.1:0-6267 GCA_046734435.1 Pseudomonadota bacterium
CACCGGACCGCTCACCAAGAAGCGAATGGAGACGATCGACGAGGAATTCCTCAAGGCCTCGATCGACTTCATCGACGGCGCCAACCGGGACAAGAAGCCGTTCTTTGTGTGGTTCAATCCGAGCCGCATGCACATTTGGACACGGCTAAAGCCTGAGTCCCAGGGTAAGACCGGGCTTGGCATTTATCCCGACGGCATGGTGGAGCATGACGGGCAAGTCGGACAGCTCCTAAAGAAGCTCGACGACCTCGGCATCGCCAACAACACCATTGTGATTTACACCACCGACAACGGCGCTGAGACGTTCTCCTGGCCCGATGGCGGCACCACGCCGTTCCGCGGTGAGAAGAACACCAATTGGGAGGGCGGCTATCGCGTGCCCGCGATGGTGCGCTGGCCAGGCCTGGTGCCGCCACGCACCGAGATCAACGATATTTTCTCGGCGGAGGACTGGGCGACGACCCTGGTGGCAGCGGCTGGCGAGCCAGATGTTAAGAGCAAGCTTCTGCAGGGTTACGATGCTGCCGGCAAAAGGTTTCAGGTTCACCTCGACGGCTACGACCAACGCGACCTACTCGCTCGCAAGGGTCCAGACAAACGCCGCGAATTCTTTTATTGGACCGACGACGGTAACCTCGCCGGCCTTCGTTACGAACAGTGGAAGGCGGTGTTCATGGAGCAAAAGGCTCACGGCTTAGATGTCTGGGCGCAACCGTTGGTGCCTTTGCGCCTGCCGTCGCTGTTCAATCTGCGCTCTGACCCGTTTGAACGGGCCCAGCACGAGGCCGGCGATTACGTACGGTGGTTCGTGGAGCACGCCTTTGTGCTCGTTCCGGCGCAGGCCCTCGTGGCACAACATCTTACGAGCTTCCAGCAATTCCCACCGCGCCAGAAGCCCGGCAGCTTCTCGGTCGGAGAAGCTTTGGAAAAACTCAGAAACCCGCCGTCGAGCAATTAACCGTCCACCAACGCTGGTCGCAGATGTCCGTCGTCATGGTGCTTGTGGCGCGCAGCGGGGCTCGCGCTGCTGCCGGCAGCCTTCTGCACGACATGGTCACGCGCTTTATGGGACTAATCGTCCTTGCAATGGGCGTGCAGTTAGCGCTGACAGGCCTGCACAATTTTTTCGGCTAACTCAGAGCACCAGACTTCAAATCTAAGGGTCAGGGGTTCGAATCCCTTCCGGCGCGCCATTGGTTTCTTCGAAAGATCAGGCGACCTTGGCTGCGCCGTTTTGCGCTTCCACCGATGCCAAATGACGTCGGGTCCGATCAATGTGAGCTCGAAGCTCGAAAAAGAGATCGGAACTGTGCATCGGGACGATGTTAGCCGCCCTTCCAATGTTTTCCAGTTCGGCATGAAGCGCCTGCACCCGAACGGAATCGATCTCCACTAGCAGCGCTTTATCGACCAGCCTGAGTCGACGATACAGCCTGCGGACACGATCGCGAATCAACCAGAGAAACAGCTTCGGCGCGTAATTAAATACAGGAACGACGATTGCTATGACTGCCACCAACACTGCGAGAAATCGTTGCGCGTAATTGGTCATCCAGAAAGGCAGGTACCGATTCAGGAACGAAGGACCATTTCTGTAGAAATCACGGGCCCCTTGGGAAATGGGATATTCCGGATCGGTCTCGGTGGGAAATTCGCCGACCTTTCGAAAAAGCCCCGGAGTGCTGTGCGCCTGCAGGGTCGTTTGCGCCAGAAGATCGACCACGGCCGGGTGAATGTCCTTGCGCGCCAGCAAGACGTTTGTTGTTGCGACAAGGGCGGTATCTGAAACCGGCATTTTCCGTGCAAGGTCAATGGCACCTCTCGGCAACACCAGGCGAACCAGATAAGGAAAGATTCGGCTCAGCGCCTCAGCCTCGGAAAAATTCATGAGGCGGTACTGCGGACCTCTCAGCAAAGCATCGAGGACCGGGGACTCAGGAGCAAAGTTGCGAAAGACCGCGTCGATCGCTCCACCGTCAAGGTTATTGATGACATTCTCCGGTGCGACGGTCACCAGCGTCGTGTTGTCATAGGTTATGCCGGCGACCGCAAGAATTTTTTCGCACACCGCTCGATCGCCGCTGCCTTCGGCGCCGAGCCCGATGCGCTTGCCTCTGAGCTGCGCAAGATCGGTCAGCGTCTCGCCCGTTGGATAGAAAAGCCAGAAAATCTGATGGTCGATGCGGCCGAGCGACATCACGTCGGGCGCCAGGGTGCCATTCGAGATGCCACCCTGCATGAATGCAATTTGAATCCCGGACTTCGGATCGTTCAGAAGCCCCAAATTTTCTTTTGCGCCGTTGGTGACACGCAATTCCACCTTCATATCCGCCGCCGCCAGTATCCCCTGATAGCGCGTGCCCACATTATGGTAGTGCTCCCCGGTGGGGGATGTAGCTATTGTGATCTGTGTCGGCGGCGCTGGAATTAGATACTCCATGCCAAGCCACACGAGGCCCGCGACGCACAGCGTCGCCGCCAGTAGCCTGACCAGATGCCAGCGTGTGATCCCCAGCACGGACGCTTTCCGTCAAGGCGAAATTCAAAAGATCAAGAAACCGCCAGACGAAGTAGGCTACACTTATTCCTCTTTTCTTTGAAAGAGGTGTGTTCAAATCCGGGAGTCGGGGGCTCGAATCCCTTCTGTAACGCCACTTTTACGGAAGTCGCTGTGATGAAGGTCGTCTTATGGTTTCCCGCTTTACTTGCAGCAGGCGTCTGCGCAGCTCAGGCGCAGGATCCAGCGAGTCGGGGCCGCTCTCTTGTCAGGGAATTCTGCTCGCCGTGCCATGCAATCGGGAAATCGGGGAGCAGCCCGCACAAAAGCGCGCCGCCGTTCCGCACGCTCGGCCGAAGTTTTGATCTCGATCAGTTTCCGCGGCGTCTTGAACGCGGCATTTCATCCGGCCACCCCGACATGCCCGAATTCAAATTCAGCGGCGATGACGCGCGTGCCGTTCGCAATTATCTGAGAACGATCCAGCAATAAGCGTGCGGAGCTTTTTAGCGGTCGATCGTGATTTCCTCGCCTTTCGCGCGGGAAACGCAGATCATGATCGTATCCTTCCGCTCGTGTTCGGCCAGTACGAGATCGCGGTGGTCGGCCTCACCGGCCAGCATCTTTGTGCGGCAAGTGCCGCAGGTTCCTGTTTCGCAGGAGCTTGGCACGTCGAGGCCATGGTCGCGCAGCACTTCGAGGATGGTCTTTGTCGTCGGCACGTCGAGAACTTTGCCCGAGCGTGCGAGTTTCACTTTGAAGGGCTTGTCGTCCGCCTTGTGAGTTTCGGCCTCGCTGAATGCTTCAAAGTGCACAGCGGTCGGCGACCAATGATCGGTCATCGCCCGCACCGCTTCCATCAGGGGACGTGGTCCGCAGCAGTAGAGATGTTCGCGATTTTTGCGTTCGGCCAGGATCGGGCGCAAGTCGAGCGAGCGCGAAACTTCGCCACCGTCGTAATGGATAGTGACCATGTCCTTGAACTGCGGCGCACTCAATTCTTCGCGGAAGGCCGTCGTCTCCGGCGAGCGCGAGCAGTAGAACAGGCGAAAGCGTTTGCCTTCCGCCATCACCTGCCGGATCATCGCGATCATCGGCGTCACTCCGATGCCCCCGGCGATGAACAGGAAATCCTGCGCGCGCGGCGGCAGCGCGAAGTCGTTTACGGGCGCGGTGACGATGAGCTCGTCACCGGCTTTCACGCCGTCAATGAGGTTTATCGAGCCGCCGCGCCCGCTCGTTTCACGCTTGACCGCGATCTGGTAGCGATCGCGCTCGGCGGGATCGTTGCACAGCGAATATTTGCGCAGCAGCCCATTCGGGACGCGTACGACAATGTGCGCGCCCGCAGTGAATTGCGGCAACACCCGCCCGGCGGGGTCGCGGAATTCGAACAGGTGGATGCCATCGGCAATTTTGTCATTGCGCGTGACGCGCAGCGGCATCGTCGGTGGCGGGGGACTAACGGTCATTGTATCTCCGGCGCGAGCGGCGTGAGCCACAACAAGTGGCGACTTTGGACGCCCGAGGCAAGAGACACTCTGCCAATGCCGCTATCCTGCGCAGGAAATATATTGCTCGTCTCGTGGATTTCCGTTCAGCGCACGCCGGTGCTGACGCGCTCAACCGGCCGCCGGCCGGCGGCAGCCATAGGCGCAACATCGGCAGTGATTGCGCCATAGGCATCGGCAAGACCGGCGCCGAACATCGCATCGGGACCCTTCGGCCCGAGGTCCTTGGCGGTCGCGCGCAGGATCGCTTTCACCTTGTCAGGTGTCAGATCGGGCTTCCGCTGCAGCATGAGCGCGATGATTCCGCTCACCTCGGCCGCAGAATAAGATGTGCCGGATGACATCTCGTAACCATTGTCGGGGACTGCGACGAGGATCTGAGCGCCCGGCGCGGCCACCGTGATGTAGCGGCCGCGGTTTGACTGCTCGAACAGGTTGTCGTCGGCGTCTGTCGCGCTCACCGCGATCACATTCGGATCGGCGGCGGGGTAGAGCGGGGGAGACTTGGCGCCGGCATTGCCGGCGGCAGCGACGAGCACAATGCCCTTTTTGCGCGCCGCTTCCAGGCTGCGATGAATCGCGGGATCGTCCGGGCCGGCAAAGCTCATGTTGATCACGCGTGCGCCCTGCGTCGCCGCCCAGTCGAGTGACTTGAGAATGTTGAACGTCGTGCCTTCCGCGCCGGTGTCTTTCGGATCGAAGGCACGCACCGCAAGGATTTTCGCATCCGGCGCCGATCCCATCAGTCTGCCGTGCGCCGCGATCAGGCTGGCGATTGCCGTTCCGTGCTGGTGCGGGGTCGCCGGTGCCGAAAGGGCATCGAACGTGCCGGCGATCGAGCCGGCGAGCTCGGGATGGTTAGCGTCAACTGCGGAATCGATGACCGCGACAAGGACGCTGTCACCCTTTGCGACGGCGTGTGCCTGGGGCAGGCGCAATTTGGCAAGCCCGTATTGCGCGGCGTCGCCTTCGATCCTGGTTTCGTTTTGCTGCAACATGAACAGGTAATTTGGCTGTGCCCACGCCACGAGGCGATCGGCCTCGAGCTCGCGCACGACTGTTGCGACCGAGCGCTGGCCGGTAATACCCCAGCGGTACAACGTGGTGCCCGAAAGCTGGAACGCCTGGCTTTCGAGGCGCGTCAGCCGGTGCCGGCGTTGCAGCGCCTCGATCTGCTGTGCGCTGACTGAATTGGGAAGCTCGATGACGACTTCATTAGGCACGAGGCGGCGCTCGTTCGCCGACGGCGCGCCGCTGGCGCCGCGGCGGCTCGCCTGCGCGCGGCGTTGCCCCGACGGACCGTCATCAACAATGTACGGACCCGTCGAATAGCCTTGCGGCACCCCGACGATGATTCCGGGTACGCCGCCCCAGCCGGGTCCGCGATGCCCGCCTCCAGGATAGCCACCGCCGCCTCGCGGTCCGTCGGGAACGGTCGGCGACTTGCTCCCGCCCATATTGGGTGAAGGACCCCTGCCGCCCATTTTCTGCGCGAAGACGCCGTCGGAGGCCATGGTCAATGCGGCTGCCAGGCAAAGCAGGGCGATACGACGCGCGCGCATGAGACGTCTCCGATGATCAGCGTCAGTCGGTCGTGGCGATGAAGCCGACGACTTTATCTTCCTGCAGTTTCTTCACGATGCGGGCGAGCTCGGCCTTCGGGATTCCCGTCACCGCGACGCGAACTTTGTACAAGCCACCCGCCGCTGGTCCGCTTGCAATCGACAGCTTGTTGGCTTCGAGAAACTTGGTGACGTCGTCCGCCGAAGCCTGCGGGGCGAACCTGATGAGCGCGAAGGTGCCGGCATCGGGCGCCGTTGTCGGTGCCGAAGCGGTCTGGTAGCCGCTGGTTTTCGTCTCGTTGAGCATCACGCCGGCAATGAAGCCGGCCTGCACGAGAATGGCGAGCATTGCAGCGCCGCTGGCCAAAGCCAGCGTGCGCGGCGTCAGGCTCGCAAAGAATTCAGAAATACGGCTGCCGATATTGAGCGGCACCTGGCGACGCGCCGGCCCGGCATCGATCTTGGCGAACAATTGTTCCAGGGCACGCGCGGATGGCGCCCCGAGTGTTTCGTTGAGGTGAATGGTTTCACCGAGCTCATCGCGGACCAGGGCATAACGGCGAGCGAGCTCAGGGTCCCGCGCGAGGGCCTCTTCGACGCGTTGGGCATCGCGACGGCTGAGCGTGCCTGCCGCATGCCACGGCAGGAGCTCCTCGATTTCCTGGCGCTCGGGCGCCTCTTGTTTCGTCGCGTTCAT